>NZ_QTLP01000005.1:0-247079 GCF_003635405.1 Parabacteroides sp. AF39-10AC
GTTTCATCATTTTGGACCGGCGTTCTCTCTCGAATGCGGGTGCAAAAGTAGTGCTATAAAACATAACTACCAAACATTTTCAGTATTATTTTTCAAGTTTTTTTTCAAGACTTAACAAGTTATATAATGTACGTGTGATAAAGCCATACTACTCGATTCTCACCCTATTGGAGACATCCTGTTATAGAGACATAGCATGCCGCACTTCTACATGGAGGTATATTATGATTTATTGAGTGGCGATGTGATAATTTTCCATACAATAAGTGCGTGAATGATACAAAAATATAAATCACTGAACATTAACAGTTTAAAAATACGATTATGTTTTACCGGAAAGTCGTACATGTTTATGAGAAAAGTCGTACGTGTTTTCGAAAAAAGTCGTACGTGTTTTTCCGAAGTCACATAATAGAAAATAAGAGTAGATAAAAAATACACAATAAGCATAGCCCAATCTCAGGATCAACATTTCTTTCAATCTTTTTCAGGAAACCGCCAAGACGTAATTATCTATGATAATCAAAAAACGATTTTAATTCTTATCACGAATCGAAACGAAGGTAATTTGCTAGAAAGAATTCAGACAATGAAATTATAAAGCTGAAAAACAAATTTATTCCTTACCTTTAGCACAAATAAAGCAAAAGACCATGATACACGTATTAATAAACACACTCGCAGAGAAAATGAACGAATTTCTTTCCAGCTATTATGAACGGGCAGAAATTATAGTGGAAGCCGGAAGTATTGATGCGACTCCAAATGAGGATCAATCGGATAAAATCATACTTTCTATCGTGAATATAGAGCGAGAGACAGCAATGGGAATCTCTGCCCCCTATAGGAACACAAAAAATAACACATTCCAACAAACATCTCCACCATGGTACTTGAATATATATATTATGGTTGCCGCTGTTTTTTCATCTAAAAGATACTTAGAATCTATACAAATATTATCGGATTCAATCTCCTTCTTACAACAAAATTCCATTCTTAAATTACCAGACCAAGGTACCATAACGCTCGAACCCGTAACAATTAGTATGCAAGAGCTCAGCAATATATGGAGTATATTAGGAGGGCATTATTATCCATCAATCCTATGTAAAGCACGAATCATATCTTTTGACGGAACAGAAATCAAGGATATAAAACAACGAATATCAAGTCAAAAAATAAATTAGAAATAATGTTATCAAACATATAGCATTTAATATCATGCCATATTCTTTTTATCTACTTTTGGAATATTATAACTATAAAACAAACCAATGATGAAATTTGACTTTTTAATTAACATTATATTTAGCCATGAATATTATAATGAATGTATTCCTTCTGAAATCTTCGAGATAGAACCCAGGAGAACGAATAGAGTCGTATTAGGAGGACCTAAATATCCTTTTAGGCAAACGGGTCGAAATCAATATGCACTAATTGGAGATCGAGAAGAGCTTCTTGATCACCTTTCAACCTCCCCGGATGGTCTCAACCTTGAGTTTCAAGCACATTCAAAAGATCCGAATTTTTTACTGTATACACAATCCCTGCTACCGGAAGAGCTAAATGATTCAGATATACAATTAAGTGTTATCGATAACCGACTGAATCGGCTCAATGTGATCATTCATGTTACCAAAGAATTATTAAAAACGAAATGCCCAATACAGAAAGAAATCCATTATCACACAAAAGAAGCCTATTGGGATTTTATCTTGATACCTCGTAATCCAGAAAATGCGTCAATGGATATTTTTATGGAGGATAATGGACCGGAAAATATTAGCTTCAAGAATCCCGAGCAAATCCGTTTCATGGATAAGGACGTTTTTCGTATCAGCACAGAATATCCGATAAAGATTAAGGAAGAGTCTTATTACCAAAGAAGATCAGATATCACGATTTACGAGAAAAGAGAATATGCTAAAAGAATGCTATTAAGGCATGTTCCTGTTCCCTCTTTGGGACGTTTTCTTATAAAGGAATTACAATCTACCGAGAATTCTATTATACAAATTCTTTATATCTAAATCCTTAAAAAAATAACGTATGGCACAAATGAAAACCCCTGGCGTTTATATCATAGAGAAAAACGCTTTTCCTAATTCAGTCGTAGAAGTCGCTACCGCCATCCCTGCCTTTATCGGGCATACCCAATTCGCACGGGACGGTAACAAGGATTTGACCGGTATCCCTTTCCGTATATCTTCTATGGCTGAGTTCCATTCGTTCTTCGGTTTCGCTCCCACCTTGCGATTCGGAATTCGTCCGGAAGATTCCGAGAGTGAGGACACCACCAATGACATAAACGTATTATTCCCCGACGGAAGTTGCCAGCTTACTTTGCCAAAAACGTTCTATGCTTTATATTATAATATGTTGTTGTTCTACGCTAACGGTGGAGGACCGTGCTATATCGTCTCCGTAGGAGATTATGAGCATGACTTTAAAAGCATAGACTTTACAAATGCGCTCTTAGCCTTAAAAAAAGAACAGGAGCCCACGTTGGTCGTCGTTCCGGAAGCCGTATATATGGAGGAAGGCGATTGTTACAAAGTTCAAACTGCCGCTTTGATGCACTGTGGTAACGATATGAAAAATCGCTTTGCCATATTAGATGTTTTCAACGGATACAAAGATGAAAACGGTGCGGTTATCAAAAGTTTCCGAGAAAATATAGGTAGCAATTTCCTTGCGTACTGTGCCTCCTATTATCCATGGATAAATACATCTATCGTCACCGAGAAAGATATCACTTTTTATAATATAGAAAAGGATAGTTTAGAGAAATTGGAGGAACTGATCTTGAACGAATTCTCAAAGAAGTCCGGTGTAACGAATGAGGCTGTCAATGAACTTATGGACAAGTTCAAGCTTTTGCTTACCATGAAAGAGGACGAGGCGGAACGTTTCCATACCTTATTATACCAAGTCAGTTCCGTATACCGCTCCATTTTGAGAGAGATTCGCTTGAGGATCAATTTACTTCCGCCTTCAGCTTCGATGGCCGGTCTTTATACTATGGTAGATAACACCCGGGGAGTATGGAAAGCCCCTGCGAATATTTCCATCAATAACGTAGTCACACCCGCACTCTCGATCACAAATGCCGAGCAAGAAGATCTGAACGTACCGATGAACGGAAAAGCCGTAAACGCAATCCGTAGCTTCCCCGGTGAAGGAATCAAGGTTTGGGGTGCCCGCACGATGGATGGTAACTCGTTAGACTGGCGTTATATTAACGTAAGGCGTACGATGATCTTCCTAGAGGAATCGATCAAGAACGCCGCCCGTGCCTATGTATTCGAACCGAATGTAGCAAATACATGGGTAAATATGCGTAGTATGATAGACGGATTCTTACGGGGCGTATGGAAACGAGGTGGATTAGCAGGAACTTCCCCCGAAGACGCATATAGCATTCATATCGGATTGGGAGACACGATGACTCCCGAGGATATTCTGGAAGGTATCCTCAGGATATCCGTATTCGTGGCTATTACCAGACCTGCGGAATTTATCGAGATCACATTCCAACAACAAATGCAAAAAAGCTGATAATTTAAGAATTAAAACCTATTAAAGAAATACGAATATGGCAGGAGAAGCACAAGATAATGTATGGCCGTTACCCAGTTTTTATTTTAAGGTAGAATTAGGTAGCCTCGGGGAAATCGCTTTTAAAGAGGTATCTGGTCTGGATATGGAAGCCCAAGTAATTGAGTACCGACATGGTAATAGCCCGGTTTTCTCAAATATCAAGATGCCGGGACTGAAGAAGACGAGCAATGTCAGTCTAAAGAAAGGGGTTTTCAAAGCGGATAACAAATTATTTGATTGGTTTAACAAGATAAAAATGAACACAATACAGCGAGAAGATGTAACAATCAGCTTACTGGATGAAGCAGGAAGCCCTACAATGGTTTGGAAATTATCGAACGCATGGCCGACTAAGGTTACCGGTGTCAGCTTAAAATCCGATGGAAACGAGGCTGCCATCGAAACCTTAGATTTAGCGCATGAAGGATTGACCATAGAAAACGCTTAATGCTAAGGTTTGATCATATTGTCCCTCCTCCGGTAGCGTTTTATTTCAACGTGACTTTCGAAGGATTGATCGAGACCTCTTTCCAAGAGGTCTCGGGACTACAACTTGAAATGGAGACGGAAACGATTAAAGAAGGGGGAGAAAACAGTTTCAGCTATCAGGTGCCTACCCGACGAAAGCACGGTAACCTTGTGTTGAAACGTTCTTTAATGCCTTTGCCTCATGTGCTAGAGACATATGTGGTTAAAGTATTGGAAAATAATGGAAGTGCCCAGATCGTTCCCGTCAATTTAACTATATCATTGCTGGATGCCGGGCATTTTCCCCTAAATAATTGGTCTGTGCTCAATGCTTACCCTGTAAAATGGGACATTAGCGCATTGAATTCCCAAAAGAATGAGTTGGTGATTGAAACATTGGAGATGGCTTATACTAATTTGATCCGTATGTCGATAAGAGATACAGAAGATACGAAAAAAGAACAATTTAAGCAATGGCTATAACTATAAAAGAAATCCAAGTGTCCGCAAAAGTGACACAACAGAAAAAGGAACCCGACCTCCCTCTCTCCCGTGATTTGATACAACAAATCAAAGAGGAGATAATTCGTGAGGCCAAGAAAGATTTGTCTAACCTTTTTTCTTGTAGAAAGGAGCGGTAAAACATGAACCAAAAGTTGATCATCGAGGCATATAAATCAATTGAATACAAAGGTGGCGAGAAATTGGGTAATATCACCGTCCAAATCAATCCGGATAGCTATAAGTTAAGCAAATCTACCTCCTATAAGAAAGACGAAAGCATAAAAGAGGATAAGCAACTACCGGAGTATAAACACACCAACCCCTCCACTCTCTCTTTTGATATACACTTCGATGGTACCGGTATTATCCCGACGGGGAAAAAAACCGTGACAGAAAGGATCAAGGATTTGGAGAATATCATTTTTCTACCTAGCGCAGAGATCGATCCACCCAGCCCTTGCTTCCTTAAAGTAATTTGGGGGAGTCTCATTTTCAAGGGGAGATTAACCAGCCTAAATTGGGATTACACCTTATTCTCGCCCAATGGCAATCCTTTACGAGCTAAAGGCTCCTTGTCACTAACAGAGGCGATTAGTAGTAGAGAGACACAAGCAAAAAAGAAAAATCAAAAAGCTGAGGGTAAATTCGTTACTTTTAAACAAGGAGACAGTCTAATCGGGTTATGCGCAAAAGAATATAAAAATTCTGGTTACGCTCCAATGATTGCCTCCATTAATAACCTAATCAGCTTTAGAGATATAAAACCCGGAACTCAATTATGGTTCCCTAAAATATAATGAATATGGATAATTCATTTATAATCAAACTATTCCTAAATGGTAAAGATGTAACGGAGCAATACTCCGTAATCAATGCAAAAATATACAGAGCATGTAATAAGATCGATAAAGCAACGATCTCCATCAGCGCTGATATTATCGACAACAGCCAATTTGAAATACCAGACAACAAAATATTCAATCCGGGTACGGAGCTTAAGTTTCAAGCGGGTCCAACAGATAAGGTCAGCACCTTATTTGAGGGATGCGTTACAACCCATCAGTTAAAAATCAATAGCGAACAACAAACTCTATTTGTTTTAGAATGTAGGGGGTTCGCATATCCTGCAACCTTTGGACGTAAAAATAATGTATATGAAAATAGTAAAGATGATGCCGTTATCAAGAAGATTCTGGGACAATACGGGCTTTCTGCCAAAGTAGATAGTACCGGTATAGAAATTCCACAACTGGTACAATATTATTGTACAGATTGGGATTTTGTACTCACACGAGCACAAAATAACGGATTAGTCGTTATCACTGACGGTAAACAAGTCAAGGTATGTAAACCGAATGTATCTGCCTCCCCGGTCTTAACCATCACCTATGGAGATAATTTAATCGCTTTCGATGGTTCTATATCCGCTTCCGAGCAATACACAGATACAAAAGCCTGCGCTTGGGACGTGAGCCGTCAACAAATTATCAAAGCCACCGCCAGCAAACCTTCTCTCAATGCCCAAGGCGATATCGCCGCAAAGGATCTATCCGGTCTGGCAAATGAAGTGATGCTTTATCAAACCAACGCTCCCATCGGCGACGCTTCTTTACATGCTTGGGCCGATGCGCAAGCTTTATGGAGCGGTCTGGCACGTTTTCAAGGCTCCATCACAATTTACGGGAATGCGTCTATTATTCCGGGCTGTATTATCAAATTAGAAGGATTAAGCAAACATTATAGTGGAAACGCATTTGTTCAATCAGTAGAACATACACTACAAGGAGGCGAATGGAAGACACAAGTCTATATGGGTTTCAATCCGGTAGTCATTACCGAAGAGCCCGATGTAGTGGCTCCCGCAGCTAGTGGTTTCTTGCCCGGCATACGAGGATTACAAATAGGGATCGTTAAAAAGATCGGAGATAATAAAGATTTCGAGAATTTTATATTAGTCGATATACCCTTGTTACAATGTGAGAAGACGGAGATATGGGCTCGGCCGGTCAGTCCGTACGCAAGCAATGGGGTCGGCATGTTATTTCTACCGGAAGTCGATGATGAGGTAGTCCTGCAATTCATCAATGAGGACCCCTGCCACCCTGTGATTATCGGAAGTTTGTACAGTCGCAAACGAAAAACGCCGGTTTCTTTAGATCCAAAAAATAATTTAAAGACAATTGTTACAAAAAACCAGTTGAAAATTACTTTGGACGATGATAAAAAGATTATCACAATAGGGACTCCCGGAGAGAACACGCTCATATTGGATGATGACAAAAAGCAAATTCTGTTATCCGATGCTAATAAGAACAAGGTCTGTATGGATAAAAACGGAATTATGGTAGAATCCGGCAAAGATCTCATATTTAAGGCAAGAGGGAATGTCAAGACAGAAGGAATGGGTATCGAATCCAAGTCTAAGCAAGATACCAAGATAAATGGCTTGAATATCGAGGTTTCCGCACAAATGGGAGTTAAAGTAAAAGGGTCTGCCACCGCCGAAATATCCGCATCCGGCCAAACCGTTGTAAAAGGAGGCGTTGTAATGATTAATTAAATCGAATGATTTATGCAGAACAAAAATAGTTTTTTAGGTAAAGGATGGGCATTCCCCCCAGAATTCAGCCATAATGATAATCCCACCCGCATGTCTAATTATGAAGAAGACATCCGGCAAAGCTTGATCATCCTTCTCTCCACTCGCACAGGGGAGCGAATACATCGTCCGGATTACGGTACGGAACTATATCGTTATCAGTTTGAACAATTAGATCTTACCATGGAGACCATGATTAAAAGCGCTATCGAGAAAGCTGTTCTCTTATACGAGCCTAGAGTCTCGCTTGATCGCATAGAAATTAATAAGGCTTCGATTCAAGATGGCATTCTGATTATCGAACTTTATTATACGATACGTATGAATAATGTCCAACAAGAATTGACCTATCCTATCTATTTTGATTCTAACCGATGAATAAACAATGGAATAAAGATGGATTGACAAGAAAAAAATTGGAGAATGATTTCCGGATACATGAGCCTTTTCAAGTACTCGAGAAAAATCTCTCCAATTTATTGGCTCGTGCCTTTTCGAAATCATCCTTTTTATATCATTACCAATCCTTAGCCATACTCAATGAGATCAAGCAAACAGATACAATCGGGATCGAACAGAGTTTCATTTTGTGGCAAAATGAGAACTCACCGGAAAGTAACAGAGAAATCACCTATCTAAGAAACGCTCTATACCATAAGTTCTCTGATTGGTATCAAAGATTGAATCATCGGATCTTTAGAGATTCCATGTCCGATTTATTTCTGGATATGGAGAAATATAACCAGAGACTTCAGCTAATAACCCTATCCAATCCTAAAACGGTTCGTAGAAGTCTCTACCTATTATTACGTATCCTCCGTAATTTACAAAACAAACGAGAGATTTACATCCAAGAAATCGCTAAAAGCGGAGAGACCGATCCCTCATTAGCTGTTTTAATCGCTTTCTTGAAAAACTATCAATATCTGGTAGATCAGTTCAATAAACGCTGGGAAGCTTATCCGTTATTTTATGTCAACCAAATATTGAAGGAATCTCCCCAAAAAGCGATTATTCCTTCCGCTTGGTTTATCGCCGTGAAGAATAATACCGCACAGCAAGCCCAGTTACCCAAAGGTACAGGTATTATAACACAGGTACCATTTCCTGCGCAAGATATCCAATTTTGTTATCGTACGGACGAAGATTATTCGGTCAATGACATGAAAATAACGAGTATACATTCGTTACTATTGGAAAAAGATCCGAAAAAATATCCAGCGAGCCGATTAGGCTTCGTTACGTCCATCTGGCAAAAACAGTTGAATGACAGGATCGGAAACGTTCCTTCTAAGAAGCCCAATCTGGACTCAGAGCTAATCTTTGAGAACCAATCCTCTATACAAGCTGGACTGATGATCGAATCTCCCATGTTATTACTTCGGGAAGGACATCGGGATATACATATCACATTCGGATTAGAAGAAGACTCCATATCATATTTCAAAGAATTAATCGCTACCACGGAACAATCTTCCCACGAAACCGGGCGTGTATTAAACGACGCTTTCCTATTGGAGTTAAGCACAGAGAAAGGTTGGGCCCCGATATACGCCTACACCTTGACATTCATCAACGAAAACTCCTTTTATCTGAAATTCGTCCTTAATGAGAAATTCGACCCTACAACACCTTGCTCTGAAGCTCATGGTTGCCAAACACGGAACCCAGCGCTCCGTATATTGATGAACACGGATGCTTGGTTATTCCCCTACTCTTGGGTACACCGTATTTTTATTACTAGCTTAAAGATAAAGGTACATGTATCCGGCATGTCATCCTTGAAAATCTATAATCCTCTGGGAGAAGTAGACGCAAGCGTACATTTCCCTTTATTCGGGTTAGAAGCTCAAAAAGGCTCATGGTTCGCATTCGGTAATTATGAGATAGCGATCAAGCCTATCCAATCCATGGGTATTACTTTGCAATGGGCGGATCTACCTTATTCGGAAGGAGGTTTCTATGATTTGTATCAAGCATATAAGACACCTATCGATAATACCACCTTCAAAATTGAATGGGAAAAACTAACAGACCAGAAATGGGTAAAATTACCGGGAAGTACATCTTGTCTTTTCAATACGAAAAACAAGCATACTTCCCCTAGGGGAAAGCTCTCGGAGTACAGCGAGATCGTTTACGACAAACCGTTCAAAAACATTACGGTCTCCACGGAAGAAGAGCAATATCAATATACGAAAACCCAGCAAGGCTTCTTCAGGATTAGACTCACAGATCCGAACGGCGGATTTGGGCAGACGGAGTACCGGATGCTCTTTGCGGATATCATGATAAGAAACAGCCATACCCGTAAACAGACCCCGGTGCCCAAACCTCCTTACAACCCTATGATTGAAAGTATAGGTATCGGTTATAGCGCCGAGGAAGAATACTTTTTCAATGGCGATACCCCAAGAGATAGATGCCGTATCTATCATATCCATCCATTGAGGCAAAAGGAATTACATGAAATCGATCTACGTCATCCGTTCCCAATGGTGGAAGTTCCCACAGAAGATGGGATTATTCTATTCGGTATTGGTAACTCGATCGGTAACGACCAGATCCGTTTATTCTTCGAGATGGCTGCCTTGAAACGGGAAATCGGAAAAGAATATCTTCCTTGCGTACAATGGTCTTTCTTCAACGGCAAGCAATGGGAGTTTATCAAACCGGGTAATTTACTTTCCGATACAACCGGGAATCTGTTGAATACAGGTTTGGTAGACGTCCTGCTTCCCTCACCTATTAGCGAGGAAATGCTAGACATAAATGGAGATTTCTGGCTTTCGGCAAAAGTATCTTGCCACACGCAAAATTGTTCATCCATACGAAATGTCTATCTAAACCCAGTGAAAGCCCGGTTAGAAATCCCCGAAGAAATGGAAGCCCTGATCAGTGAGGAACTCGAAAGCTTCACGGGACTCGTTTCTTTCGAGAAAAGTATGCCGGGACTTACGGATATTTACCAAATCATACCCGCTAAAGGAGGACGTTCGCCGGAAACGCCAGAGGATATGCGGCTCCGGATCACCCAAGAGATGTCCCATCGGAACCGGGCTGTATTGCCTAGGGATTACGAGCAAATAACATTGGCTCAGTTCCCCGAAGTTGAAAAAGTACTTTGCTTGCCCGGAATAGACAGTAAAGCTCAAAACAGGAGCCCGATCGTAACATTGGTCGTGATGCAAAAGGAGAAAGATAAAAAGATCTTGCCTTTATGCGAACATAGGCTACTCATGCGAATCGAAGATTATATAGGTGACAAGACAAGTCCGTTCATTACCGTTGACGCTATCACTCCGGTCTACGAGGAAGTAACCGTTTGCTGTAACCTCCGGATAAAGCCCGGATATCCCGTAGGAGATATACTCCGCCAGACAGAGGCACGCATTAATAATTGTATCGCGCCTTGGCGAGATAAGGAAGAGATCCCGGTATTTGGGCTTTCGTTCTCATCGACAGATCTTTATAACTCCATACGAGAGTGTGAAGCCATCGTGGACATTGATATATTAAGCGTAGCGCATGTCGTATATACGGCAAAAGACCAACAAAAGAGCTATTATCTAAACCGCTACCCGGAAGAGGCAAGGCAAAATTTCAACGTTAGCCCTTCCCAACCTTGGTGCATATTAGTTCCTTCTGATAGGCATTTGCTATATATTGACCAAAAAGACGAACTACTGGAACAACTCGGACTCGGATATTTAGGAGTTGGAAGTAATTTTATTATTAACAAATAAAACAAACCGGATATGCCTCGTACAAACAGAAATACACTAAAAGAATACTTTAAGCGCGGAAGTATGCCCAACCAAAAGCATTTCTACGAATTAATCGATTCCATGGTCAATATTTCCGACGACGGGATCGATAAAAATCCGGATGATGGCTTACGGTTAGCTCCTTCCAAGGAAAACAGTCCCGTCATCAGCTTATTCACGAACATACAAGACAATATTCCAGAGTGGAAAATATACCTAGGTAACAATAGCCAACTCCATATCATACGTCAAGGGCAAGATGAACCGATACTATCGCTTCATCCAAACGGTCGCATCGAGATGAACCAACCCGGTATGGATATACGTATCAACGGCAGTCTTTCCGCAACCCGCTTCGACGGTGCGATACGGGGTAAATTTCCCGCAGATGGCGAATGGCATACCCTGCAAATACCAACGGAAGGATGTCGTGCCTACCGCATCATGGCTGGATGCGGTAAGTTAAAAAGCGGACAATACGCATTAGTGGAAGCCACGGCTATCCATTGTTACGGAAAACATCGAAAAATCCGTACGAATCAATCCTGGTTCGGTTCCTTTTTTAACAAGATCAAATTCCGTTGGTACGGCCCCGGACAAAAATGCAAGTTGCAAATACGTAGCGGACGGGATTATGGAGACAACATCTTTGTTTGTTTCCAGATAACCGATTTATGGAAAGATTACCGGATGGACGCCTCCGACCGGAGAAACACCTTTAATCAAGAATAGCCATGGATGATCTGCCCAACCTGCAAGAGCTAAAAAAGGAGGAATCCATATTCGATAGCCTCCAAAAGAATGCCTTGGAAACAATCCGGGAGCTTTCAGGGCAACTGTGGACAGACCATGCCCCACACGACCCGGGAATCACGACTCTGGACATCTTAAATTACGCCTTAAGCGAATTGGATTACCAAATGAGTTTCCCATTAGAACAATATCTCACCGGATCGGATAATCGTTTCAATCCGGAGGATTACGGCTTGTTCAGTCCTGAACGGGTTTCCGGGATGGCCCCTGTGACACCCAAAGATTACCGAGACCATTTTTTAGATCAATTAGATAACACTGACTTCTTAGTTAACTTATCGGACATACAAATCCATCCCTATAGATCCAATGATCAGATCTGTCACGGATGGTTCGACATATTTATAGAACTCTCGTCCTTTATCTCAGAAGATCAACACAAACAGGAAGAAAAGAAAATCAAGGAAAAGATTAAGAAACTATATCACGCAAACCGGAATTTAGGTGAACACCTACACGCAATCCATTTCGTAAGAAGGAAACCTTTATTACTCATTGGAAATATCGATATAGACGGTAGCATCTCTCCGGAAAAAACCTTGATCGCCATTTATACGGAGGCGATTCAATTATTCGCACCGGGAAGTCATTATACAGGTAGCGCACTTCCCATATACAAGCTTTTCAAAGGGATCAAGCAGATACAAGGGGTTCTATCGATACACTCTTTGGAATTTCAAGGTTTTGAAGAGGGTGAATACGCCTATACATTGGCATTATCTTCCCCTGAGCAAATCAAGATACGACTTTACCAAAACCAACAAGCGGTAGAGATTAATGCCACAAAAGTATTGAATCGTTTGCATTCGCGGAATAATATCAACCATGCAATACGAGAACAGAAAAAACAAGCCAAATCGATCCTCATGGACAGTCGCCATATCCATCTGAATGATTATAGCGTCACAAATGATTTCCCGATTTGCTACAAGGACTCGTTTACCGATTCATTCAAGGCATATCTTTCTATATTCGACCATCTCTTTTCGGAGGGACATGAAGAAATGAATCACCTAAAAGATTGGATGGCCTTAAATATGGAAACACCCGGTTCCGCTTCTATGGAACAAAACAAAGATCTGCTATTGGATACGTTGGATAAAATCTACGGAGAAAATAGCAACCTGCCTTTTCTCCGCTACTCCCATAAAGAGATAAACCGTCAACGAAGAGTCCGGTTCCTGCGACAACTACCGGAACTTATCCGGGACCGGTATCTGGGCTGTAATCTATTCGACGCAGACTCCCTTTCCGGATTGGAAAGATATCTCTATTCCATACTCGGATGGGAAGATGCGGAAGAGCAAATTTTCATTCTGGAAAACATACTCCTGCATTCACCGGAGGCGACTGATCATCCAGTCCCCTCCCGGGAATTTACCTTAACGGCAATCCTCTCGCAAACAGAACGTACGCAGCAACGGCCGGATTTTCAGCTTCGTCTTGAAGAATTCTTGCGAGAGAAGATACCGGCACATCTACGATTCACGGTTCATTGGCTTCCTCCGAAAGAGCTAGCCCTATTTGTCAAGGACTATAAGGCATGGAGAAAAGCTTGGGCCGATAATGACGACAAAGAGATTGGCCGCACTGGAGAAGTCTTAAAGAATAATCTGATACGAATAAATATCGAACTTTAAATTTACCCTTATGTCAACCAGATATCGAACTACCTACCACGGCATTTTATTGGGCTTATTGCTTCATGTAATCATGGCACAAGCCGTTAACGCCCAAAGAAGTCTCTCGGAGCGATTGGATTATTTCCGGAGTTTAGGAGAGCGGAACGAGTTAGAACTGGAAGAGATTCGTACCCCGATCGTCTCTTACCAGACTCTTATGGACTCGATCACCCAGCGTATCTTAACGGAACAATGCGGTTATATCGTTTATCCCGCTGAATTGGGGAATGCTTTCACTTTCGTAACAAACCCGGACGCAAACCAAGCGATCTCACGTTTGGGTTATTTACAGTCCCCAAGTTCTTTATTACCCGATCATGTAGAGCAATGCGCATATACACCTTGGCTGTTCGGAAACGAGTTATTAACCGCATCCAAGAATAAAGCCAATGCGGATCCTCTCTGCCGCTTCTTCGATGAAAAGCTTGGCCCAGTCAAAGTAACGCAAGCTTTGTGGTATTATTTCAATAAAAGAGAACCGGAAAAGATCTTGCCTCCCCCTACCGTCGAGAATATGTATTTCTTCAAAGGTAAAACCGGAGATCTGGATAATATGCAATCGTTGCTCAACTCCGATAAACAAGGCTATATCATTTGTCCCGTATGGACAGAAGATGTTACAGGTGTTCTGGACAACCCGGACGAGAATCCTTCTATCAGAGGAAGCGGAACGATTGAGTTTTTCATCAAGGAAGCTCCCCTTTCCATCGCCCTCAACATCACGCCTTGGGAAGAAGACGCCATTGGATACCGAGAAACCGATTTCATCCCATTCGTTTACGACACCACTTACACGCAAGCCGTAAAGAACTGGTTGCTATCCGTGCGTGAGCTGCGTCCCTCCACGATTCGTACGTTCTTCTGTTATTTCGATAAACGTAGCAAAGAAGAGATCGCCGCACAAAAGAAAAAGGGAAATTGCAGTATTCCCGTATTCAAGGTAGATGGCGCATCATCAGAAACCAAACGCCTATCCGAACGCCTAAGTCAATACAACCAACGAGCTTTTCCCATCGTGCCGTATTGGTTGCAATCCGTATACGAGCAATTACCGGCAGACCTTATCCGGAAATTCAGCCGGATGGAATATCTAGGGTATGTAGTGGATACAGAAAGCGGGCAACCTAGCCAAGTAAGCGACTGGCAACAACAGGAGTGCTTGATAGATATGCCCGTTTATTCGGATACACCCGTCGATTTACTAGTCCTATTCCGAAACTCAAAAGCGACGAATGATTTCTTAAGATCGAAAGAATCCCAGATGGCTCTTTTAAATAACTTATTCACAAAGGGTACCGGTACGATCAACCGAAACCCGTCTCTCCGGAAACTCAACGGATTGACTCTTTACTTCCCTGATTTCGATTTTAAACTGGAGAACCGGAGAGAACTTGTACAATTCGTGAAGTCCACTAGTTTCGTAATCGATTCCTTTTGCGTGGATGGTAATAAAATATATAAAAACTACGATCTAAATGTCATATTCCCTATCAAGGAGAAAAAGCATATCGGTTATCTATCCATTCTATTGAAATACCAATTGGTAGACCGCCTTTGTTTCGTCGATTACGATGAAATGGGCGTTCCCGTAACTACTTGCGAAAATCGAGAGAATAAGCAAGAACCAGTACTCAAGATGGTCATGTATGAGGAAGAATGCGAGGTATCCTTACTAGATAATCTTTTCAACTCTTTATTCTATTTGCTAAATCCTTTTCCGCAAGGCGAGCAACTCACCTGTTGCTCCGATGATCTGGCGCAACTGGCAAATACGGAATTCTCCAACCCGATGCTTATTTATTTCGTATTGGGTGATATATTCCTATTTCTCATACTATTAATCCTAATCACCCTGTATATGACATCCAGTAAGTTCTACATGTTGGCACAACATTATAAGCGATATGTCTTGCCTCTATTACTGGTATTCATATCCGAGATCGTATTGGTATTATACCTAATCACCAATATCGTATCCTCGCGGGAAACTTTCGACATATGGACCCAAATGATACTGTTGGCGCTCCCACTCTTCTTTTTTCTCTTAATCATCGTACCGATCGGGCACCGGGAAAGAGAGCCGTTGCCTTAAATCACCACCGGCCCTCTTTATTCAATTCCCGGCGGATCGCCATAGATAAGATATCGGAATCTAGCCGGGGAGTGTCTTGCTTTAGCAACCGAAGGGCACAACGCCGGATCACATTCGAGATGGAGCCACCCGATAACTCATAAGTAGCTGCCATACGGATCATTTTGTCCGCATCCGCAGGTAGCCAAGAAGAGGGAAGCATTCTACGCCATAATTCCTCACGTAAGTCTTGATCCGGCATCGGGAAATAGATAATAGACTGGAAACGACGGGAGAAAGCTTCATCAATATTACTCTTTAAGTTTGTGGCTAAAACAACGGTTCCCGGGAAATCCTCGATCCGTTGCAGCAAATAAGCGATCTCTTGATTCGAATGGCGATCATTAGAAGTGTTCGTCGAGGTTCGTTTACCGAATAAGGCATCCGCCTCATCGAAAAAGAGAATCCAATTTCGGTTTTCCGCTTGGTCGAATACATTCGCAAGGTTCTTTTCAGTCTCGCCGATATATTTGGAGACAATCATGGAAAGATCGATACGATATACATCCATCCCGTTCTTCTTGCCGATCAAGGTTGCGCAAAGCGTCTTACCCGTTCCCGGCGGGCCATAAAACAAAGTGCGGTAACCGGCCTTCAAAAAACGACTCAATCCCCAGTCCGAAAGGATGACCCGATGCCCCGTAATCCAATTATTTATCTCCTCCAACTCCTCACGCACATAATAAGGCAATACGGCATCTTCCCAATTCAAAGCCGTACTAATCCGTTTGGCCGGAAAACCCATATTATAGTCCGGCTTATATTCTCCCTCAAAAGATAAACGGTACAAGAAATCCTCCGATATACGCAGTTGTCCGCTCAAGAACGGTTCACCATTCCCGGCTCCTTCCAAGCCAACGACGTGATACATATGGAACCAATGCTCCTCACGAAATAGACGAACCACTTCCAGACGGCGTTCCACACGATCGCCCGCCAACAGGAAAACGGCCGTCTCGCCCGTTGGCAAGAATCCTCCGTGCGATAGTCCTTTCCAACCGCCAAATTCCGTATAAGGACGGTCAAAATTCTTATTATGCACAAAAAAAATATCCAACATCTGCGGAGAAAGATGAGGCATTAAGGCCAACATCAACACCATCCACTCGTCGAAAGTAGGATCGACCTGTTCCGGCAACAACGCCTTCCAAAGCGGTCCTGCCTTCGGGAGTGGGATATCATAGACGGAAGATAAATCGCACTCCTGCCGGAAATACAAACGAATGGAGACATCCAATACCCGCTGGAACCAATCGATCCACTCGTTCATAAGACAGAAGCAGCTTTAGCACCCATCACATCCGCCTCGTGTTCCAAGGATAAATCATCGTTAACGGCCATTCCACCTACCTCGGTAGTAGGCTGTACACGTCCCTCGGCTTGCTGGATGACGTGTGTCAACTCATGTCCCAATAGCTGCTGTCCGGCAGACGTATCCGGTTTGAATTGTCCCGGGGCGAAATGGATATCCGTACCTTGCGTATATGCCAAAGCCCCAACCTCCGGCGCTTTCGATGAATCCGGGTGTACACGTACCGAGGAGAAATCCGTCCCGAAGGAAGACTCCATGCCTTGGATTACATGATCCGGAATCCCTGTCTGGTTCTTAGTTTGCCGTTGGGCCACAAATTTTCCTTGAAGAAGCTCATCCTCATCTTCCACATCCCGCTGAACGGCGAACTTACCTTGCAGCAAATCATCCTCATCCATTGCGTCACGTTGCATAGTTTCCACCATTTTAGCCTGCAAGGCAGATTGTACCCGGTTATCTTCCATCAATTGTGTTGATTCACCTTTACGGTTTTGAAAGACCCGCGAAGGTCCTTCTTGAATCTGTATCCGATCCGCATTCATAATGTTATCTTTTAATGTTATTTACCGCCACTTTACTCTAAGTATTTTTTCCATCCATGGAGTTTTAATGAACCTGAAGTTCCAAGCAATCGAATCTAATAAGACGTCAAAAGCTCTCTCCTCGACCGTTAGCGTCCAATTATTCTTCTCCATCTTTAACACTCCCTTTCTCCGGATAAAAGTACTTTGAAGACCTTCCCAGCTCGTATTCCTCATCTTATCCCAATTCATAAGTACCGCTTTCTTCAATTGCTCTATCATCTCTAATTCATTCTCAGTTAAATCACACGAGCGAGGAAGCGGTTCCGGACTATCATAGCCCGTCAAGACTTTGTTTAAGAATAATTCTGGCTCCGGGATTTCCTTCTCATCCGTTACAAAACGTTGAGACGCAAAAATGGCCTTCACTTGGCATTCTCTCGATTTAAAGCCACGTCTGTCATCACTCAAGTAGCCTAACCTATGAAAAAGTATTGGCAGATAGACGGCTATGATCGTCAAGCCCGCATTGTTAATAGACACGCCATGATCTTCTAACTGGCCATTCAAAACATCCATATCCATATTATTTTTAAGTTGATATATAAAAACTGACAATTCAGATAAATTAGTTGTATGTCGACATATAAAAGTCTCTATCTTATGTAATTCCTCCTCTGACACAGACTCCCTCAAATGCTGCCAAAAGAGGAACAACAATCCATCTTTGGAGTAATTCCGGTAAACGTTGCCGGAAAGAGCCTGTAACCACCCCAACCAAACGTTCTCTTCCAACCCGAAGTTATTGAGACGAAACAAGCGGATTACCTCCTCGACAAGCAAACGCAAAGCGGGAGTCGCCCCTGTATATAATTCCTCCAATAATTCCATCTTTTGAGAATTGAACGGATAGATAGCGGGAGAAATCGTACGGATGGGAAGCTCGGGCACTTTCCCCTGTTTCATACCCAGTAAAGCTTCCATAGTACGTGCGAACGCATCCATATCCTCCAACATACACTCATGTAATAATAAGCGCAACCGAGCGGCATCCCCAAAAGTACGGTTCTCTTTTACATTCGTAAGATATTGGATCAAGGATACTTGATTCGGAAAAGCCAGACCGTATTCACGGATGACAAACAGTAATAAGGAAGCGAAGATACGAGCGGCCTCTATCGGCTCTTCAACCCTTATTCCGGATGAAGGAATATCCTTCAATTGCCGTAATTGGTTCAGTAAGATTTTCGGGTTCGTCTTCTCCAAACCACTCACGTACTCGAATAGATCGCCCAGCGGTTCATCGGAACGGCCTGTGATTATAAATTGTCCCAACCGATACGCTTTCCTCTCCTCATTCAACCAAACAGAGAATAAAAGCTCGGGAGATTCCTTATCCATATCCTCGTACAGCAGGTCTATTATCTCACGTAACTCTTCCGGAACCCACGGATATTCCCCATGTGTTCCCTCATGAAAATAGGAGATCAACTCCCGCACCGTGATATTATAATGAGCAGAGAACTGTCCCAACACCGAACGTACGAATTGTTTCCGGCTAAAAGCGGTTAATGGCCCGCTAAACAGTACCAGAAAAATAAACTCCCATTTCAACAGCCGGAACTCGCCGCCCACCCTTCCTTCCAAACGCCCTTGCTCTTTCCCCTTATCCAGCGTCTGCGCATACCGGATAATGAAATGGCTTTCCACCGGAACGATTTGCCTAACCACCGAATAGATTTGCTCCTCGCGCAAGGAACGGATAAAGCGACGGCACAAACCGGAATTAGACAACCGATCTTTCAAATCTTCCGGGTAATAAACGGATATATCGGAGGGAGAATCATCGAGAGCATTCAAGTACAAAGCAATGATCAATTCCCGAACGGCTGGATAAGCCGTTAGCAGCCCACTTGCCAAGGTACGGTAAAAATATCCCAACAACTCCATTACCGTCAGATTGTAATGCGCCGCCAATTCCTTTAACACGGAGAAGGCGAACTGATGGCGGGAAAATACGCTCCCCCCCCTACCGAGAATAACCTCGAAGATAAACACCCATTTCAGTATCCTGAAATCATTCCCGGCTTTCCCTTCGAGCATACCCAATTCCTTCTCCTTATCCAACGCTCTCGCATAGTCGATGACAAACGGACTCTCCGCAGGGATCACCTGTTCCACGATCTGGTAAATCTGTTCCTCATTATACCCGGATAAGAAAGTCAAGCTCTTCTCCCGCCGCACGAGCAAAGCCTTCAATTCTTCCAGAGAAAAAAGAGAGAGATTTTTAGTGAATTCCTTTTCCGATAATGTCTCTAGCCGGATATCCTTCAAGAGCGACAATAACTCGGGCATGAACAAGCGGGTAGAGGCGAACTTATCTAAATCATACGTCAGCATCCCCAGTAAATCCACAAAAGAAATGGAATAATAGCCGGATAATTCCCGCAGCGTGTACGTCACCATTTGTTTCCGGTTGAAATAGCCTTGATCCTGAGATAATAAATATCCCCATAGGATTATCCAGATAGCGTTTCTGTAATCATTCTTCCCTATCTCCGGACGCTTTATCTCGGGATAAGAGTCTTGCAAGAAACGGGCATAAGCGTTTATAAACGAGCTTTCCGAGGGTGCCACCACATGTACCAAACGTTCTTGATAGATATCATCCAATTGAAAGACCAGACGTTTACGAATGGTAAGCGCCTTTCCCTTCTCACGCAGGAAATGACTTAATTCTATCGGGGATATTCGTACTAATTTATCTAGAAGTTCCGGTAAGGTGAGCCTCTCCTCTTCCAGCCAAGGCCAATATCCGTGCGACATATAATAGGTAAATACTTCCAGCCAAGATTGCTTGATGGGAACAACAGCGATTCGGTCGGGATGCTCTTCCTTACTTCGCAAATAAGAAGCGAAAGTCTCGTCCAGTCTCTCCGCCAGTCTACGGGGGAATTGCTCATAGAATTCATCTTCTTCTAGCCCACCTAGATCCAAGTCTAAACTCTCGATCCGGATCAACTCATCTTCCGTATCATAACGGCTTAAAATCTCATCCACGATCCCTTCTAAAGAGGTTCGGTTAAAGGTATCCCAACGACCATATAAATCATGAACGAAAGGTTCCCGATCCGCAACTAAATCTAGTTTTAAGGTGCCTATTGTTATCATATGGTTTGCAGGGTATTTCAGTCTTTATTAGATGCATGCAATATCTATATTATTCTTCGATTAAACAAGTATTATCCAGATTCTTTTCCACAAAAACATATAAAAGTTGATTGTGCCAGAATAAAACTTATGCGTACCTATAGGTAAGCCTGATCGGTACCTATTCTATTCTTAAATTATCGCCACTGATTTTACAATCAGCGGCGGCATTTGTATATTCAGCGGCTGTGAATATAAATTCAGCGCCGCCAAATTAAGAAATAGAGCTTATTCGACAAAGAATATATAGGCTCTTGGAGAAGTATTTCCTAGGGAGAGAAGCGTTTTTCCTCCAACAGAGAGAGATATCAAAGATATTTGTGTAATTCTGGAAGATTTTTATAACCACTTTATTAGCAAGCAGTTCTGAGGATAAGGTAAAAATGAGGTAATGATTTGGCAACCCTGTCTATTTCTACGTTCTGCTGTGAGTTGCTGTCAATGTCTCTCGTCTTGGTACAAAAGTAGCAATAAAAATCGGATACACATCAAAATGTCCCATGATTTTTATCACAGGACGTTTTTTATCTTCGCTGAATAATCCGGTTTAACCGTTACTTCTATTTTCGGCAAGTTGCGGGCTATGATTGCTGAAATTTATACTTTAATCCATACTCTTCCAACTTGCTATACAGCGTTGTACGTCCGATTCCGAGCAATTCGGCGGCAACCTTGCAGTTTCCGTTTGCCTGCTTCAACGCGCGTAAGATGCGTTCCTTGTCCTCCGCATCGTTTCGCAAGGCGAAGCTGACAGGTGAGGTCGGTTTCGTTACGGCAAGTTCCAGATGCTCTTTCATGACAACTCCCGTCTGTGCCTGCAACACCGCGCCCATTATCTTCTGCCGAAGCTCACGGACATTACCCGGCCACGGATGGGTCAGCAATGTCTTACGGGCTTCCGCATCGAACCCAGTCACGCTACATTCCAATTCATTGTTGGCAATCTCACGGAAGAACTCCGCCAACGGCATGATGTCCTCCTGACAGTCACGCAAGGGCGGAACAGTTATCTCGAAGTCGTGCAAACGGTACAGCAAATCCTGTCGGAAACGTTTTTCAATGACCGCTTTCTCCAGATCCTCGTTGGTGGCGGCGATGATGCGGACATTGAAGCTCTTGTCCGTCTTGTCACCTATAGGGCGGTATCTCCGTTCCTGTATGGCACGGAGTAACATCTGCTGGGTTTCCAATGCGAGATTGCCTACCTCATCCAAGAACAATGTGCCACCCTCTGCCTCATTGAAGTATCCTTTCTTTGTGCTGTCCGCACCCGTAAACGCGCCTTTGACATGTCCGAAGAATGCCGAGGGCGCAAGGTCTTTGGAGAGTGAACCGCAGTCCACAGGCACAAACGGTTTCCCTGCCCTTTTGCTCTTATCATGCAGATGGTGGGCGATATGCTCCTTGCCCGTGCCGTTCTCTCCGAATATCAGCACGCTCATATCAGTAGGGGCAACTAATCTTATCTGTTGCATGATTTTCTGAAAGGCGGAACTGTCACGGGCAAAAACGGGCATACGATTTCGTCCGATACTCCGTTCTTTCAGGATGGTATGAAGCAGAGGCATAAGTTTATCCTCCACAAGCTGCTTGGGGATATAGTCCAGCGAGCCGAGTTTCATACTTTCGACTGCCGTATGCACTTCGGCATAGTTGGTCATGATGATTAACGGTTGTGTCATGCCTTCCTTGCGCATCCATCGTAATAGGTCGATGCCGTCACCGTCGGGTAGTCGTAGGTCAGAAACCACGATGTCCCCGTCTGAGGCTTGTTGCAGAAGTTTCTTCGCGGTCGAGAGGTGGTAAGCCTGCACGGTACGGAATCCTTCCCGTGCCAGCAGGTTGCAGACAAACTCGCAATACACGATATTGTCCTCCACCACGATGATTCTTGTTTTATCCATTTTCGTATTTTTCCTTTCTTCTTTTGCCTGCCGGATAATTTCAGCACCTTTATCCAGCACAGCCGGTCACCGCTTTGCATATCGCTTCGTCATCTGGAGTGGCACTTCCATGAAGTTGGGCGTAAAGTTCCCTCAATGGCTGGTCGGCACGGAGAATCTGCCATGAACTTCGCAGATGGTGTGTAAGTGTGTCCAGTTCTTGGAGGTCTTTACGCTGTTCTGCATCCTTGACCGCCTGCATTTCCTTTTCGGTTTCCGCTATCAGTTTGTCCAGCATGACGGATTCATTGCCATAAGATAGCAGAGTGGAAAAATCCGGCTTTTCATCCAATATGCTGCTTAATGCGCATTTATCCGTAATCTCCATCAGTTCGGATATGGAGAACGGCTTGAACAGGCATCCGGCAAATCCACGCCCTATAAGTTCCTCCTTGCTGCAACTGCCCGAAGCGGTTGTCACGACTATGGGAATACTCTTCGAGTTGCCTACATTGGATGAGCGCAACAGTTCCAGCAGTTCAAAACCGCTTATCTCAGGCATATTCAGATCCGTCAGAAGCAGGCTGTATTCCTTTTTTCGTATCAGCTCCATCAGTACCGAAACATTGGTACAGGTATCGCAGTGCATCCCTTCATGGGCATACATTTCTTTCAACATAAGGAGAAGTACCTCGTCATTGTCGATGGCAATCACATCATGGCAGATATGATTATGGCGCATTTGCGCTTGAATTGTCTGTTCCGGCAGTTCCTCGGCTGTCTGCATGGGAATTTCCACCGTGAAGCGGCTCCCTTTGCCTTTCTCGCTTTCCAAGCGTATAGTTCCACCGAGCATCGCCACAATACGCTGCACGATGGACAATCCTAATCCGAAGCCGTCTTTTGCGGCGGCATTTGAAAGACGTTCAAATGCACCGAATACTCGTTGTTGCTCATCTTCGGTCATGCCCGTACCGGTATCTTCAACGATAAGTTTCAGCAAACCGTTATCATAATCCGCTGCCAATGATACACTACCGTTATCCGTGAACTTGATGGCGTTTGACAACAAGTTGTTGCCGATTTGCAGGATACGTTCCTTGTCGGTCAAAACCACCGCATCGGTGTGGCTCTCCACTATCAAAGTCAGCCCCTTGTTCATGGCAATGGGCATGAACTCCGTTTCAAGAATATGCGTGATTGCGGAAATCCTGCAAGGGGAAAGGTTGGGTTGCTCCTTGCCGTTGTCCAGACGGAAGAAATCCAGCAGCGTGTTGAGCATCTCCCGCATACGCTCGGAAGATTGCCGGATATTATCCACATACATGGTGCTTTTATCCGCGCTACAACTTTTCTGCATCAGTCCGGCATAGCCTCATTTTGTCAATCGTATTTTTTCGTGGTAGAAGTAGTTTACGATGACAGGTTTGCCTTTTTCCGAGCGTCCGTATGGCAGATCGTTTATACGATACGGGAAGCCCTGCTCCTTGGCGTAATTTGAAATGTCCTGCTCCAATGCCTGCCAGTATTCAAGCCTTTTTTTATTGTAAATTTCCTCGTAAAGCGGTATGAGGTCAGGATACTTCTCACGGATATACGTCATTATCCCGCCTTTGAACTGCCCGCGTAAATTCAGGTTTTCAAGCCAGATTAAATCAGCATAATCTTTTACCTCCTCTATTATTGCCTTTACGTCTGTTATTCTGGGGAATATGGGCGAGACGAAGCATACGGTGCGGATACCTGCCTCGTATGTCTGACGCATCGCTTTCAGACGGCGTTCAATGCTTACGGCGTTGTCCATATCTGCGCAGAACTGCTCGTCGAGCGTATTGACAGACCATGACACAGTCACTTTGGGAAAACTCTTCAACAGGTCGAGATCGCGAAGGACAAGATCGGACTTTGTGCATATCATAATCTCGGCATCGCTTCCTCGCAGCTCTTCGAGCAGCCTTCGGGTACGGTGGAATTCTTCTTCATACGGATTGTAACCGTCCGTCACAGACCCTATTACAACACGTTCACCGTCGTATTTATGAGGATTCGTTATCGGCTTCCAGTTTTTTACATCTAAAAACGTACCCCACGGCTCGGTGTGCCCGGTGAACCGTTTCATGAACGATGCGTAGCAATACCTGCAGGCGTGGGGACACCCTACATAAGGGTTGACCGAATATCCTCCCACCGGCAGAGAGGATTTGGTCATTACACTCTTTACATCTATTTCCTTTATTGTATCCATATTCATTGTATTCGTCTGGTAAATTGTTCCGGCAATTCCTGAATCATTCTTTCGTCGCCCATAATCGGCAGCAAATCCTCTTTCATGAACACCGGTATGCCATGAGCCTTTGCCTGTTCTGCAATGCTAAGCACCCATTCGGGGCGCGAATATGACTTTCCTTTTCGGTTTCCGGTCTCTGTGCCTATGACAATCCAGTCAATTCCCTCGAAATCAATCTCGCCGATATCATCGAAGAGAGGTTCAAACGTGACATGGTAGTGTCGTGCTTTGATATTCTTTTTCAAATCATCAATCCTCCTTTTCTCGGAACTGCGCGTAACGGTCACGCCCATCCATACGTTCTCGTCGTCAGAGGAGAAACTGATTTTGTCAGGGCGCTTCGTCAGAAAGATATAGGCGTGCTGGGGATTGCTGCTGATCCGCTCGAAAATTTCTGCGTTCCATTCAGGCTTCCAATCGGAGAAATCGCTCATTCCTGTCATGAGCCACACATGAGGACGGGACGTATCGATGATGCGCAGTTTTCGTTCCATGTATTCAGGCACGGAAAAGTCGTCGGTAATGTGGAAACGGCGGCAGTTGTTACGGGCATAGCAGTAAGGGCATCCTATAGTGCACCCTACCACTATGTTCATGTTTTTTATCAGGGATTTAATGCAGACACTCATAACACAACTGTTTCTCCGTCCTCCGGGATAATCAGCCGGCTCATGTCGGCTTCGTGATGCGTTGCCTCATTGCGCAGAATTGCACGGGTGGTCTGGCAATGGTCGATGGCATCCATGTGTACGGCTATCAGCTTGATATGCGAAGGCAATTCGTCAAGTATCTGCATCACTTCGTTCTCGTCGGGGATGATAGGACCGTCCGTTTTGGAAAATTCGGGAAAGATTGCACCTCCGGAGTTTACCACGATATAGTCAGGATTGAACCGTTCCACGGTGTCTCGGATACATGCTTCCCATCGGCAGTCACCCATTATATAAACGGTCGGGAAGCCCTCGGCTTTTAGCACATAACCTGATACAGGTCCCATCATCTGCCCGATCTGCCCGAAACCATGATGTCCGGTCGTGCGGTAAATGGATATGCCGTCTATTGTTTTTATTTCTTCGATGGGTATCACATTTGTAAATCCGTCGTTTCTGATGGCGTCCGCGTCCTGGGGCTGAACGTAGAAAGGAATTTCTTTGGGCAAATGTGTGGGGACACTCGGCTCGTAATGGTCGATGTGATTGTGGGTCAGGAGCACCATGTCCACGCCTCCGATAATATCCTGAATAGGAATGGTGAGGTGTACCCTCGGTGTTTTATTCACACCGAGGGCCGATATCAAAGTGCCTTTGTCGGCTAAAACGGGGTCAATTAGCATGGTGTGTCCCGCATACCTGATTTTCAAGGTGGCATTGCGCACCAATTGTACTGTAGATGTCTTTTTCATGACTATATGTCTTGTTATTGATTACGGGTGCAAAGTTCGGAAGAATCCGGCGAAACATCTATGCCTGAAAAAACGGTAATTATGCCATTTTGATAAATGAAATTATTATCTTTGCAAAAACGACAAGGATATGGACGAGATAATCAACCCTGATCGACTGGTCAGCGTACCGTTCAACAAGACACGCTGCGGCGTGGATTTTTACATCAATACTGCCATAAACAAGGACATCGGACTTGTGCTGACAGAAAACAAGCGGTTTAAGACAGACTTCTTCAGCTTCTACTTTTTCCGTAAGGCAAACGGATATTTGCTACTGAACTTCCGCAAGATTGAACTGCGCGACGGCATGGTTCTCCTGCTTTCACCCCATCAGCAACAAGAGTGGCATGTAGATGAGACGGCGTTGGATTACACGTTCCTTATATTCCGCGAAGATTTCATGCGTACTTTTATCGCCGACAAGTTCTTCGTTTTTCGCCTTTTGTATTGTTACCAGACAGATACGCCGCCTTACATCAATGCCACACATGACGAAATGAAGGAATATATGCGGCTGCTCGGAAAGATTAAGTATGAGCTGATGAATCCAGTGTCCGATACGTACAATATCATTGTTTCCTTACTATATTATCTTTTGCTGATTATCAATCGTACATACGCTGCCGCCTATTGCTTGCCCGCTGAAATTGCTAAAAACAATTTCGCTTTTCGGTTCAAGGACTTGTTGGAACAGAATATCCGCACCCACCAGCGGGTGCAGGAATATGCAGACATGCTTCATGTCAGTCGCATCACACTCAATAACTCAGTAAAAGCCCAATTCGGAGTATCAGCTACCCATTTGATAAAACAACGTCTGCTTGAGGAACTGAAGAACGAATTGCTATTCTCCAACCGCACTGTCAGTGAAATGGCGGATGATTTCAATTTCTCTGATCCGAGCCATCTCATGCGCTTCTTCAAACAGCAAACAGGCAAAACATTTACTCAGTACATGACGGATTACAATAAAGGCATATACGAATAACTTCTTAATATAGTCGATAGCGGCTATCGAAATATGGTTGTTGATGTTCAGGCGTTTTTGTACTGCATGAACCATTTTACGATTTCTGGATCTTCGTGCGAGCCGAGTAAGAAAGGCTTGTCGGTATCCAGCGTCTTTATCCGTGCCATGTCGTCGGCCGACAGGGTGAAGTCTAATATGTCGAGATTCTGCTTCATGCGTTCCGGTTTCACAGACTTAGGAATAATTATGCACACTGATATTTATCGCGCCCGGACAGGTGTTCGGTGCGGAAGATGACGGCATGCAGTTCCAACCAGATGGCTACCTGCTTATGTTCCATCCCGACCTGCTGCGGAATACACCTCTCGGGCGGATAATGCGTGAATATTCGTTCTTTTCCTACGAGACAAACGAGGCATTGCACCTTAGTGTGGAAGAACGGCAAATCATCATGGATTGCTTCCACAAGATTCAATATGAATTGAACCATCCGATACACCGTCACAGCAAGAACCTCATCACAGACAGCATCAAGACGTTCCTTGATTACTGCACACGTTTCTATGACCGTCAGTTCATCACACGCGACAACCAAAACCGAGACATCCTCGCAAGATTTGAGCGGTTGCTTGACGAATACTTCCATGATGGGGCTGCTAAACGGATAGGCTTGCCCACTGTACAGTATTGTGCAGACAAGCTCTGCCTCTCGCCCAACTATTTCAGTGATTTATTGAAAAAAGAAACAGGTTCAACCGCCCTGCATTTCATTCATGACAAGTCTATTGAAATAGCCAAGACGGAACTTGCATCTACAGACGACACCGTTAATGAAATCGCCTATAATCTCGGTTTTCAGTACCCGCAACATTTTACCCGACTGTTCAAGAAAGAGGTAGGTTACACTCCGAATGAATATAGAGCGCAAGTGTCGTGAGAATTGGATTAGTACAGAATATTAGAACCCAACACCTCTCTTGCGCTTAACTTTCTTCCTTCTGCGAAGTATATCCACCATTTCCTGATTGGCTTCCGCATCAGCAGCGTTATAAGATGAGCCACTGCTTTTTAGCAATCCCCAAGAGCCGTTGAACAACTCGCTTTGTGCCGTGCCGGACGGTGCGCTTGGTGTAGCCGTTTCATATATTCCGGCTGTTATTCCCATACGTTCCCTGCATCTGTTGTGCTGCAAAGCCGCGTCAATCTTGGAATAACTGAAACGCCTGTCCACTTTGGAGCCGTTGAAATGGTAGCCATTCATGGAGAATACAACACCCTGCACCTCGCTGGTCTGCCCCTTATGCTTGAAATGTACTTCCACTCCCTGCCGTTTCAGGTTGGCGATAAGCACGTTCCAGTTGCCGCATCTGCCGACTTCCATTTTGATGATGTCGTAAAGCGCATATTTCGTCCTGTCTGGCTCTTTCAGGCGGTTGCGTTTGACATTGTCCTTTCCGCCAGCCATATGCAAGCCGTATTTCAAGGTCAATTCCTTGCAGATGCGGGTACTGCGCAGACGCTCGTGCCTGTCCGATATGGTATTGCCGTTGTTGTCTATGCGGTTGAAAGCAATATGCACGTGCGGATGCTCCTTGTCGAAATGCTGGGCGATGAAGAACTGCGTATTCTTGATTCCCATCCGTTTCATATATTCAAGCGCGATGCCTGCCATGATACGGTTCGTCAGCCGTAACTCATCCTCTTTGGAAAAACTCAACGCGATATGTCCGACAGGTTTTGTCACCTTATCGTTCATCCGTGACTGGGCATTGAAACTCATGGCGATAGTTTCCAGATTTTCCATAAACAAGCCTTCGCTTGCTACTATCTGCGTATCCTTCTTCTTGTCGATGATGTAATCCACCGCACCCTTGAAGTCGCTTCCTTTTACGATTTTCGCCATCATATCCCTATCTTGGTTATAAGTTCATGAATCCTTGCCACTGCCACCTTGCAGTCCCACCGTTCATCGTGGAAGCCTCCGGCGTTTGCCTTACGCGCAAGCTGGTTGAGATTGTTAGCCATGCCGCAGAGTTGGCGGATGTATCCGGCATGTTCCTCCGACAGCCGTTCTTTCACATGACCGTTACGGAAACATTCCCTCATGTACTCGCTTGGTGATACGCCCGCCTCATGCGATCGTGTCAGCAGGCGGAAGTAGTCGGCTGCCGTCATTTTCACTGCGATACGGTATTTCAGTTTCTCGGTTGCTTCCTTCTTGGGGCGACCTCCCTTGTTGCGTTCCTTGTGTTCCTTTGTCTGTTCCATATTTTATTCCTTTTAATTCGGTTACTGATTCAACTGTATAGACCGACGGGATGCCACCTCCTGCAATTTGGATGGTGGGTGGCAAGCGGTTTCGGTACACCCGAAACACAAACTTGCTACCTCCCAATCCTTAAGGAATGAGTTTCGGGCATCTCCCGTTTTTCTCATTCGGGATGTCATAATCCCAACCCTTTCTTCTTGGGTTTTACGATAGTTCTTGGCGGTGGACTAACGGCTAATTTCTGCCGGATTCCACGCAGGTAATCGTTCAGGTCTTTATGCCCTTTGTAGTTGTCGGAGAAGTCGCGGATGCGTCCGGCGAACTTCCTTTCCAATTCCCGATACGCCTTTCTTCCCGCCTCGTCATTGTCGAGCATGCAGTGGATACGTCCATACCCGTGCAGCACATCTATAGCTTTGGAAACATTGGCGGTCGAATTGAGGATGACGTAATCCTGCCTGTCAAGGTCGGGCAAGTTCGAGCAGTTCCTCTTCCGCAACGTGAGGAATGAAAGATAGTCCATCATGCCCTCGAATACAAGGCATTTCTCTCTCGCTTCTCCCTGTTGCCGAATATGGCTGATGTCTTTGGGTGCGACACAGCCTTTGAAAAAACGGTTACGCACTTCAAATCCTCCCGCCACATTCGGAAAACCGATGGCGAAATAGGGCTTGCCGTTATGGGTGAAGTGGAGCTCTTTACATTGCGCCTTTGCCAAAGCGATGTTTATGCCCCGTTCCTGCAAGTATCGGAGCAATGCCGGATGGGTGAGTTCGCCCACCTCCAAATGTTGGAAACTCGGTTCGGATGCCTGCTGGCGAAAAGAGAAAGATATGGGACGGATGTGTGGTGCCTGTTCCGCTATCTTGCCAAGCAGATAAGGCACATGGTCGGATGCGTACAGTACCCCTGCAAGTGCGATGATGTTACCACCTCTTCCCAGTCCATAATCGAACCACAGGTTGCGGTCGGTGTTCACCTTGAACGAGGCTTCCGTTTCCTGACGGAACGGGGATTTATACCACAGGCAGTTTCCCTGTTGCTTTACGGGCGAATAACCCAAACTTTGCAGATAGTCCGCAATTTTGATTTGTTTTGCTTCTTGGATGTTCATGATATAATTTCTATGGATTTGATGATGACTGTAAAAACGTTGATTTGATGAATGAGATATGTATTGTCCTATACGTTAATGCTTTATATTCTCAACATCTTCTCAACAAACCACTCACAAATAGAGAATCCAACAAACTGATGCTGTTTCCCTCTCAACTTTTCTTTTCGATTGTTGAGAATTTGTTGAGAGTGTATGCTGTTTATTATCAGTATGGTTATATCATTATTCATCAATTCAACAAAAAAAGAATAGTATTACAGGGATTCAAGTTGTTCCCTTGTGACGGTGTAGAAACGACCGACTCTTTTTATCGGCTCATATCGGCACTCCCGATTGTAATTGAATTGGTAAGTGGTATATGTAAGCCCGTTAGAGGCAGGAGTAAGTTTCCAACATTCCTGCAATACCTTTCTGACTTGGTGCTTCTCCACCTTTACCTGCGAATGTACCAGCAAAAGAAGAATGTCGTTGTGGCAGAACGAGAATGTGTCCGTGCCGACACTTTCCATAATGTCAAGGATAAGTTCGCACATCTCTATCTCCAATCGGTTGCGGTTGCTGCGGATAATCTTCTGCAAGGCTTCGGTATGCAGCAAAGAGGGCGCAAACCACATACGGCTTTCCTTTTCGGTGGAAAGTTGTCTGTATTGCAGGTAATACAGAAAGGCAGGTATCTCAGCTTTCAGCTTTTGCAGGAAGTCTGTGTCATCGGATTGCAGACGGTCTATCTTGCGCACCCAATAGCGTGTTTCACCTGCATCAATGATAACAGGCAGATACTCGTTGTTGGAGCATAGCACGAACTTGGCAAAGAACGCTATCTCGTCACGGTCTTTGCCTTTGGCTTCCACCTTGTAGGAAAGTGTGGTGCTGAGGTTCTTCAACCGCTCGCTGTCCTCCCTGCGGTTGAGCAATACCTCGTCCACCACGATGAGCAGTTTTCCTGCCCAGTCGGAATTGAACTGGCTGCGGAAGTCCTCGTTGGTATTGAAAGTGACATTGTTTTGAAACACAGCTTTCAGGAAGTTCAGGAATGTACTCTTGCCCGTGTTGCGTTCTTCTGATACCAACAGCAGGATAGGCAGTTTCTGCACGGGTTGCAGGTAGAGCAATTGAAGATAGTCCATGCCCAATTCATACTGTTCACCGAAGATATGGCGCACCAATGACCGGATACAGGGAAACTCGCCTTGTTGCGGACGGTGTCCTATCGGCTCGTAGAGGTTCAGGAACTTGTCCACCACGGGACGGTAGTCCACATGGTCGGGGACGGTGCAGAAGCCGTCGTACTTCGGCACGGTGGCGAGATAGTCCTTGCCGTAGTCCTGCCGCAGTGTTTCGTTGTTCCACACGATGCGCTTCTTCACATAGCCTCCGTTCAGACGGGGCTGGTTCACTAACTTGTAGAGGGTAGTACCCACACGGATAAACTCCTCATTTTCAAAGTTGCCTTGTTTCATTAGCACTTCATTTTTTTGTTTAATCAGTGCAAAACTCGGCAATTAGCGCAGAACGGATTAACAACTCACGCATACCTCACGTAAGATTTTCTTGGATTTGGCTTTATGACATACAACAAAAGCCCGAAGAAATGCCATTCTAATGGATTTTTCTTCGGGTTTGTCGTAATCGTACGTATGAATGGCAATACACCTATTCACATACTCGTATAAATACATTGTTGGCAATGGGAATACGCATAGGTCTCACTACTTCATGTCGTCATATCATTAGAACTTATGCCTGATAATTAGACATATCCCAACCATTTATACCCAGCGAAAAGAAGATATTTGTTTTCTCTTTTCGCAAGTACAGCCTTTTAAATATGGCATTGCGCACCTGTTCCGCACCGAAGCTGTCAATGCGGAAAGCAAGTGCGACTATCATCGGAAAGCTGAACACATCGGCATGATACCCGTTCTCCTGCCGAACATACTTCTGTACCTCGTATTCTTTTAATGCTCCACTGTTATAGATGTTTCTGATGGCAGAACGAAGTGTCGGAGCAATTACTCCGAACAGTTCCACCAATTCCGGCTCGCTCATCCAAATGTTTGAGACATTCTCCGGCATGATGATATTGCCGGATTCATTCACTGTTATGCTGTTTCTTCTCATACTCATGACATCGTTATTCCGTTAAACGTCTTACTCAGTTTGTCGCCGAACATGGTCAGGTCGTTGTCGAGCTTCTGCGTGGTTATCTTTGCGTAGAGTTGGGTCGTGACTATATTCGTATGTCCCAACACACGGCTTACGCTTTCAATGGGCATCCCCTTGCTCAAAGCTAATGTTGCGAAGCCATGACGACTGCAATGAAATGATATTGACTTGGTTATGCCACATTCCCTTATCATCCGTTTCAACGGTTTGCAGATAGACCAATAGTTCAAGCCGGGGAATATACGATTGTCTTTCAGCATCGGTCGGTAGCGTTCGACTATCTGCAAGGGTATATCCAGCAGCTTCACTTGGAAGGCGACTTTTGTCTTGTGGCGTTTGGACAATATCCACTTCTCGCCGTTCACCTCCACGATGTTGTCATTCGTCAGTTCCTGAATGTCCACGAATGACAAGGCGGTGAAACTGGCAAAGATGAAAATGTCACGGATGTATGCGAGCTTGCTGTCTGCAAACTCATGTGTCATGACCGCTTTCAGTTCATCCTCCGTCAGATATTCCCGTTCTTTCACATTGGGGCTGATATGAAACTGGATGAAAGGATTGCGCGGTATCAACCCGTTATAATGCGCTTTCATGACCACGCCTTTCAGCCACATACAGTTTGCCCATATCGAACCGTTCCGCAATCCGGCTTCAGTCGAGAGGTATGCGGCGAACTCCTTGATGAAATCGGGAGTAAGTTCCAACATGGACATATCGCTGCGTCTGTAAAACGACTTGATAAAGGCGGCTACATGGTTTCTTGCCCGTACACGTGCCCGATAGGTAGCCATTACCCTGTCTTTGCCTACCCGTTTCTTGAACACTTCGTTCTCACGGTCGAATGCTTTTAGCAGCGTCTCATACTCGCTGCCGATTCCCTGATAGGCGTTGCGCACCATCTCAGCCGTAACAAATGCCTCGCGGTCTGAAATGCGCTGGTAATGTTTGATGATTTGCGCCTTGATGTTGTCAAGGGCAAGGTTGATGTCTCGTGCCTCGCGGCTCTTGCCTTTCGCCTTGTTTCCTTTCACGTCCCAAAGCGTTTTCGGGATGTTCTGCTTACAACTGAACTGCGCCACAGTCCCGTTGATTGTCACTCGTCCCATGATGGGGACAATACCGTTTTTCTCCTTGCTGCCGTTCACGTAGAACAGAACCTTGAATGTGCTTCTTGCCATACTCGTTTTTTGTTTGCAAAGTTATTACTCAACGAGTTAGACCTTGATATGCCAACCTGTGCCACAAGCTGCCAAATACAACACGGTGTGTTAAAAATCACCATTCGGCGGGTAATGATTTGGAGACCGTTCTTCTTCATAAATCCGCTTTCCTTTACGTTACCTCGATTTTTCGCCTGTCCTCATTTGTCTTCGCAAACGCCTTATTGACAGGCATTACGAAGACATTTGTCCCTTTTTATTCGTCTTTTCCAGAGATTTTGTGTAAATTTGCCATTCAGTTACAATTTATCAACCTAAATTCTTTATTTACATGGAATCTGTAATGAAAAAAACAGCCGCCACAAGCTTGTTAGCCTCTTGTGCGGTATCGCTGGCCTTGTTTTCCTCTTGTGCCAGTCAAGAACAAAACACACTTACTCCCGAGGAAATCGCCGACGGATGGGTTCTGCTTTTTGATGGAAAGACATTGGATGGTTGGAAAGATTACAACGGGACTACATTGACACAGCCTTGGCATGTAGTGGATGGTTGTATACAAGCCAAAGGAGATGGCAGCGACGCTAGTGGCTACATCGTAACCGATAAAGAGTATGAGAACTTCGAGCTTTCTTGGGACTGGAAATTGTCCAAGGGTGGCAATAGCGGTATGTTGTACCATGTGGTAGAGCGTCCCCAATTCGCTGTTCCTTACGTAACGGGGCCGGAGTATCAATTGATCGACGAGCCGAACTTCCCGGACCCATTGGAAGAGTGGCAGAAATTAGGTGTGGATTACGCGATGCATTTGCCGGATAAATCCAAGATGAAGGTGAATCCGCAAGGCGAATGGAACAACTCCAAGATCATATTCGATAATGGACATGTGGAACATTGGTTGAACGGACAAAAGATCCTAGAGTTCGAGGCATGGACAGACGATTGGCACGCTAAGAAAAATAGCGGCAAATGGGCCAATGCACCGGAATACGGATTGGCGAAAAAAGGTGTGCTTTGCTTGCAAGATCATGGTTATCCCGCATCTTTCCGTAACTTGAAGATCAAAGAACTTCCTCGTAAGGCCGGTAAGGAAGTGAACTTGTTCAACGGCGTGGATTTGACGGGATGGGAACCATACGGTACGGAGAAATGGTACGTAAAAGACGGTTTATTGGTTTGCGAAAGTGGTCCCGATAAGCAATACGGTTATCTCGCTACCCGTGATTATTATGATGATTTTGATCTGACCGTAGAGTTTAAGCAAGAGGCTGACGGAAACTCCGGCGTATTCATCCGCTCTTTCGTTGAGGAAGGCGTGAAAGTAAACGGCTGGCAGGTAGAAGTAGCTCCGAAGGGTCACGATACAGGTGGTATCTATGAGTCGTACGGACGTGGCTGGTTGGTTCAGATTCCGGATGAGAAAGAGAATATCTTGAAAGAAGGCGATTGGAACACGATGCGTATCAAAGTACAAGGCGATAACGTACAGACTTGGCTGAACGGACAGGAAATGGTAAACTTGAATGATGAGAAGATCGGAGCGGGTAAAGGCCGCATCGCCCTTCAGATTCACGACGGTGGAGGCATCAAGGTTCTTTGGCGAAATTTAAAACTTACGACATTATAATAGAACGAAGCTAGATTATAAACCAAATAAGGTGTTTCAAAAGAAGTCTTTTTGAAGCACCTTATTTTTATCATTGATAACACCCTCTTTTATCACTGCATTTTATGAATAAACTTATCTTTACAGCTATCCTTTCGGGATTTGCCGGCCTCTACGCCATGGGCCAGAACGAGATCCGGCTTATGGACATGGACCTAAATAAATCCTACCAAACTTACGGTGGCGCCGTCAAAGGGAAATCAGTTACCAACGAGCCCGCCTCTATACAAGGAAAAACGTATGATGACGTGATCGGGGTACAAGCCAAAAGTCATATCAAGATCGATTTACACAAGAATGCGTCACGCTTTCAAGCGCAGGTCGGGATCGCCGACTCACATATCGATTATACGGATAAAAGCCTCACGGTTATCCCTTTTGTTGACGGAACGAAAATGTATTTCGATACCCGAAAAAACGCCAAGACATTTGTTGGTCTAGAAGGTAAAGACGGAAAAGTACATCCGGGCTCGGCCTTATTTATCTTGAAAGGAGATGACAAGGAGCTTTATAACAGCGGTATCATCAAACTTGGCGATGCCCCGAAAACAATCGATATCCCCCTAAATGGCATAAAGATATTGGATCTTATCGTAGAGCCTACCGACGATGGACCTAGCGGAGATCATGCCTTATGGATCACGCCCCAAATAGAGTATATGGAGATCATCCCCTCGATCGTCTCCACGAGCTATCAAGGGAAAGGACCGGAAGTATCATCCGGTACGGAGAAGAAATTACTTGATAAAATCAAGCAATTACCCCAACAAGGGCTTCCTTTGGAAAACACCTCTTTCGACTGGCTTTTACAACCCTCACGATCAAAAGCCGGCATATATGCGACTCCAGATGGCAAAAGCATCTTATTGTCAAACGGAATGGTAGCACGTATGTTCCGTGTCTTGCCCAATCTTTCCACTCTCGATATCTTTAACCGGATGACCGGAGAAAGTATGCTTCGTGCCGTAAGTAGCGAAGGTAGTTTGACGATTGACGGGAAACGTTGGGAACTTGGCGGGCTGGCCGGCCAGCCCGAGCGCGGATACTTCCAAATGGAATGGGTCGACCAGATGACTACTCGCCCCGGTTCTTTTCTCATTGAGGATTTCCGCATAGAAGAGCTGCAGGAAGATATCAAATGGGCCAGAAGCCGCTGGGCACTGAATAAGAACGTACCCACAGGGAAAAGACTGACTTTCGTATTGAAAGGAGAGAAAGAAACAGAAGGTGTCACCGTAGAACTCCATTACGACTTATACGATCACATCCCGGTTATCCGGAAAAGTATGGAGGTTACCAACAATACCCCGCAGTCCATAGATATCGATGCCTTTCAATTGGAATATCTGGCATTCGCCGAACCGGAGTCGCCCGGCGGTGGAGATCCCTCTAAATTCAGGCTCCCGAACATACATGTAGAAAGCGATTATGCTTGTGGCGGAGAGTTTACCGAGCGGGAAACCGATATCACGGAGAAATGGGTGGCCGATCCGGAATATACCTCCCAACGCAATTATCCTTTGCTAACACCTTGTATATTAGATATATCGCCCAAGATAGGTCCTGATTATACCCTAGCGGCGGGCCAGAAATTCAAATCTTTTAGCGTATACGAGATGCCGTTCGACAGCGGTGATCGGGAACGAAAGGGTTTGTTTAAACGACGCTTACATTATACGGTAGCTCCATGGGCTACGGAGAATCCGATCTTCATGCACCTTACCTCTTCCGATCCGGATGTTATTCGTACCGCTATCGATCAATGCGCTACCGTTGGATACGAGATGGTTATCATCAGCTTTGGATCCGGATTGAACGCCGAGGATATCTCAGAAGAAAATATCGCCAAATATAAATCTTTGGTGGATTACGCCCGCAACAAAGGTGTAGAGTTAGGGTGTTACTCCCTCTTATCAAGCCGTTGGATCAGCGACGAGGTAGATGTTATCAATCCCAAGACAGGTAAACGAGGGGGGATGCGTTTCGGTAGCGCTCCCTGCCTTTGCAGCGATTGGGGATATGAGTATTTTCATCATATACGAACCTTCTTCGAGCGTACGGGCATGCGTTGCTTCGAGCACGACGGCTCCTATCCCGGCGACGTATGCGCATCTACCCACCATACCTATCATAAAGGGCTGGAAGATTCCCAATGGAATCAGTTCCATAAGATAACCGATCTCTATCGTTGGATGTGCGAGAATGGCATTTATATCAATGTTCCCGATTTCTATTTCTTGAACGGGTCTACCAAGACAGGCATTGGTTACCGTGAAGCCAACTGGTCGCTTCCCCGGGATCGACAGATCATCCATGCCCGCCAATTGAATTATGATGGTACATGGGATCGGATGGCTTCGGCATGCTGGAGCTTTGTTCCTCTCGTGGAGTATCAAGGAGGAGGAGAGGCCGCTACCTTGGAGCCCCTCCACGAACACTTGTTCGAATACAAAACACATATGATGCAAAATTACGGAGCTGGTGTCCAAGCTTGCTATCGAGGCCCACGTCTGTATGATACCCCGGAGACCCAAGCGGCCGTAACCGAGGTTATTCAATGGTATAAGAAATACCGCGATATACTCAACAGCGATATGATCCATTTACGCCGACCGGACGCACGAGACTGGGACGGGTTCATACACGTCAATCCTCACAAGAAGGAGAAAGGTCTAGCCATGTTCTTCAATCCGACCCATCAAGAGATCACCCGTACGATCCATATCCCACTCTATTATACCGGCCTGACACAAACAGCCCGCATCCGGGAAAAAGAGCAAAAGCCTGTCACCTACAAACTGAACCGGGACTATACAGTGGAGCTTACGGTTAAAATCCCTGCCAACGGATATACTTGGTATGTGGTTGAAGCAGCCGATTAGAACTAAAATGGCCGGGATAATCGCTACCCCGGCCATTTTATCTATCTATAGACTTCTTTATCTACGTCCGTTACCTAGATGTTTTCTGCCATGTTTATTCCCTTTAGGCTGCTGTTTCTCCAGATATTGTTTGTATTGTTCCTCCGTCAATATCTTTTTCATCTGGGCGTTCTTATCCTCACGCATGGCCAACATCTTTTCCCGTTGCTTCTCACGCTCAGCCTTCATCGCCTCACGTTCTTTCTGAGCCTTTTCCATATACTCTTTTTGAAGTTTACGGAACTCCACCGCTTGTTTCTCATCTAACTTCAAGTCGGCGATCATCTTCTCGCAACGTGCGGACGGATCCATCTTACGCTTGTCCATACGCCTGTTCTCACGAGCGAACACAGAAGTTGAACTCAACAATACAACCAAACACAATCCTATTACCTTTTTCATAAACTACTACTTATTACTTTTATTATAAATTACCTGTTTATGAAGCGCTTCGAAAAAATAGACATCGATAAAAAGGAAAGGTTTAATCAGAAATAACATTTAACATTTTACCACAGGCCATTTACCATCTCGGAATTTCCAAATCATCCTTACTGGGCAATGCCGGGAATTTAGCGTGTGGTTCCGCCTGATACCAGAAAGTAGTCGATGAGATATCCGACTTTTGATTATTATACCTACCATCGTGCCGCCAACCCAAATCTTGAATCGTAACCTTCAGATCCTTTTCAAAACGAACCGGGTCCAAGATATGCCAGCGATACAAGCCGAACGCCGTAACAGCCCGATATAGGCCATCCGGACGGATCACTTGGTGCATTCCCGCATAAGGAGTGGTGAATTCTTGGTATTGATGTGTTTTCTGATTCTCGAAGTTATACGAACCGCAGAAATAATCCTCCGTACCTGTTCCACAGATTGTCGGGTATTCCTTGTCGCCATCCATATAGAACTTGATCTCTCCTTCACCCCACCAACAGTTATCATTGACACGCCAAGCTAAATAAGTTCCGACATATTGTCCCTTTCCCTTGATTCCATCCACCAACGTATGGATAGAGCCTTGTGTCGGGTTGGAACGGCGGAACTGCGCATGGAAATATCCCTCATCCTCCGGCACTTCCGTCAAGGTATAATTAATCTGGTAATACAAACGCATCTCTTCCGCATTATTAATATTCTCCAACGTTATGCGTGCTTTCTTACGGAACGGCATCTTCCAGTAGCAATTGAAAGCGCTCCCGGGATTTACACAGACCGCCAACGAGGAAAGTTGGGCATACTCATTAAAAGCACTGGCGAAGAAATCCCCGACCGGACATTCAACCGAAGGCTCTTTCTCGTCGTCCCAATACATACGGAGTATCGAGAATCGCCAGTTGCCAGTGGGAGTCATCCATATCTGCTGGATAGCCCCCGGGCCATCAATCTCCGCGATAGTAACTGTCTCCCCCGGTTTCACGATAATAAAAGGATTTACTTTCCAGCCTTTCCCCAAATCTTTCGCTGGGCCAGCTGCATTCGCCTTATTCCGGACATCCTTATCTCTCACGGGATCAGCCATCGCTCCTTTCCCTTTCTCCCCCGTAAAATTCTCCGGACTGATCGAACGACTCTGCGCATTCGACAAACGAGAAAGGTTTCCCATATTCATATCCAACCCGTTAAAAGGATACTGCTGGGCATTCGCCCAAAAACTTAACAGCAAAAAGGCTAACAGCAAAACATTGATCTTCTTCATAATGACTTTTATTATTTAAAATTTATACATCGTCTACCTATCATCCGCCTCCAAAATTAAGATCCAATCATTTCCCCTCTCTCCCGCTTCTCCGGGCGCATTGAATGTACGAATTCCCTTATTCTCGACCGCTCCGATCAAAGTTCTCGCCCCATTCCTCGGATTGAACCAATAAGCTTTACCAAAAGATCGCAATTTACTCATTTGTATTCTTACATCCTGCCCTTGACTCAAATAAACTAAAATAAAAGTCTTATCTTTTGCTAAAACGGGAGTGATATAGCTTGCGTCATTGTAATTAATTCCGAACAGGACGGATAGATCCGGACGGAAACGATCTAACGGATACATCGTAAACAAAGACTTTACATAGCGCATACATTCGGCTCCCGGCCTATCCAACGCACCATCCCAAAACGTAAGGCATGGTACATGATATTTACCACCCGGCTTATACATTTGCCAAATAGCGTTATTCCCATATGTATATCCGGCAGCTCCAGAGAAATAAGTCCAATAAGCCTGCATACGAATATCATAGTCATCGTAAATTCCATCCGTAAAATAAGTCGTATCCTTAATCAATCCGTTATCACCTATTATGTCCTCCTTTTTCTTCCCGAACTTAGCATAATCAAAATATTCCCAGAAACGAACCGGTATGTCCTCGTATGAAGGTTCCGCGTTTACAAACGGTTTAATCGGGTTCAATTGAGCATACATACCCGAAAAACGATATACCGGATCCATCCGGCGGTAATGCCCGCTTTGGAGAATATTGAATGATAGCCAAGACTCATTGTGGAACCAATAATGCGAGGAAATCTCTCCCGTCGGATGATAGGACATTAGTTGTGTTCCTCCATTTCCCTCCTGAATTCCTTTCGCCATAGATTGCCAGATCTCGAACTCCTTATCCGTAACCACATTTCTATCACCACCAAGAATCCATATTACAGCTTCATTTTTATATCGGGTTCCCAGTATTTTCCCGTATGTATACGCATTATCTGGATTAAACAATGCTGGATTTCCGTCTTTCTCTACCACATTGTTTGCCCAAGTAGGTAGAAGCCCTATATACATTCCTCGTTTGCCGGCCTCTCGAATCACAAAATCCACCAACTCAAAGTACCCTTCCGTGATTTGGGTAGGGTCTTTATCAACCAAGGGCAAATATCCATACGCATTCGGTTTATCCAAACCATCCAGTTCAGATAAGATAACAGCCTGTATTACCGTAAAGCCCTTTTCTTGCCGGTTATCCAGATAATGAACGATCTCCTCCTTATCCAATACATGAAATAACTCCCAAGCCGTATCCCCCAGCCATAAAAAGGCACCGCCCTCTTTCTTATAAATAATAGGATCGTTCGGACGGACAATCAAATCTTGAGCCAAACAACCCAATACACAAAAAGCTAGACAAAACAAAAGATATTTTCGCATACTAATTCTTTTTAAGATTAAAAACTTACATTATAAATCTCCACGGACCCCACATTATCGAAACAAGAGGCTGGGCCAACTTTCCCATTCTCACAATCTAACCGAACATTCCGTAAAATCACTCGATCTAAATTATGAAGGTAAAGCCCCCAGCAAGGGAGCGCACGATAATCGGTCAATGGCTTCGAGGGAGTACGTCCTACTATTTCTTGATCTTTGTTTCCAACATACGATAAGGAAACATCCGAAAGCCGGACATCTTTCAAACTACTATCTCCCCAACTCTCTACCGAGGCGGCCGCTTTCATTAAACGTGTACCTCTTATATGCTCCAGACAGATCCGCTCTCCCCGGTTCCCCTCATTCAATGTGACTAGAAACGGATTATCCAATTGATCAAAAGAACAGCTAGATATCAATATATCCTTTACTTCCCCAAACGCAGGGAACCATGCGCCCGGTTGGAGCAATATCCCAGAAAGCATATTCCTACGTTTTTGTTCACCGGAAGTCCGATGTGGATATTTTCCCGGACCTCTAAATTCACAATCAACGATCTTTAAACCAGTAGCCGGCATTATCAACCTTATCCCATTGCACGATGAGTTCATATAGCAATTCTCTATTACCATATTCTTCCATAGCCCACCCGCAACAGCATCATCACCCGTATAAAAACGGCAATTTCGGATACGGATATCTTTTCCGCCACGAATATGAATCCCATCCCATCCTTCCTCCACTAAAAGATTATCGAAAGAAGCCCTTTCAATATCATAACTCATAAAAGCATAGTTCGACGCTCTTCGTAGTTTAACTCCCGATATCTTAATCCCTTTCGATCTCGACAAAAAGAGAATATGAGGGCCTCTCATCCCTTCTTCACCTTTTTTATCTTGAATATGGGCACCATCGATTACCCCCTCTCCTGTAATTGACACACCTTCAACTTGATCTCCTAAAAGCAATGCCTTGTTCCAATTCCGGGGTTTTACTTTATAATAAGCCTCATCTTGATTAAGATCGGATATAGAACGGTACTTTTCCAGATTATTTATGCCTTTCACTACGGCATTACTTTCTAAAAATAAGTTTACTTTACTTTTCAGCAGAATACTTCCTGTCAAAAACGTTCCCTCCGGAATGATAACCGTTCCTCCCCCTCTCAAGGAACAAGCTTCTATTGTCCTGTTGATGAACTGGGTATTGTCTGTTATTCCATCTCCTTTAGCTCCAAAATCCACGATATTATAGGTGCTATCATCATTTGAGGCCCAACCTATCCGCATAAAGAGCATAAGCAATACAAAGAGACTCCCCCGAAAGACTCTTACTTTCGATACATCTATCATCTTCATTATTCAATAAGATTTAATATGATCATAAAGGAATAAAAAAAGAATAGGATTAGCGATCCCAAGAGAACCATCCTATTCCTTTTCTTTGATGAACTTTTCAACAAGTTATATCTACTCGTTCTCGTAACCTATGCTTTGTGTCATATTCGGATTATTCTCCATTTCAACCTTGGGTATCGGGAAATACAAATCTTTCGCATCATAATGCGGATTACCAACACGTGTCTTTCCATACCAACGGCTAATCTCCTCATCCAAGACCTTCCAGCGGCAAACATCTTGCCAATGTTGTACGCCCTCACCGCAGAACTCCATGAAACGTTCCTCCCGAATCGCATCTCTCAAATCTTCTCCACTAGCCGTTATATCATGGGAACTATCTCCATTATAAGCTCTTCTTCTTACCAGATTCATATAGTTCCGGGCATTTACCTCATCTCCCGTAGCCTGACAAGCTTCCGCATACATCAAATATACATCCGCCAAACGCATCAAATACATATTAATACCAACCCCTAAATTCAACTCATTCACCGTACTTTTCAACGGATTGTATTTTCGCATGCTCCAACCTTGAATGTCAGCCTCCGTATCCTTATATTTCAGAACCTGCGTCTGCTGTCCATTCATAATAACAGGAGTTCCCGGACGCAAAGCGGCGATATCCAAACGAGGATCTCCATTAAAACGTTTAATATTCGCATCATGAAAGAAAATATTACCCCAACCGGCCGCCTCAACATCTCCACTTGCGTTCTGGAAACATAAGGCAGCGATCAATCCATATTGAGAACCTTCTCCATACCAAAAATATCCGGAAGTGTCCCCATTACGGAAATTAATCTCTAAGATCGATTCTCTATTAAATTTCTCCTGATCCTCATTAAACATCTTCGCATATTCATTGAAAGGGAGCAATTCTTTTCCGGAAGAATCAATAACCTCTTTCAACGCTTTCTTTGCCGCATCATAATTACCCATATACAAATTCGCTTGCCCGATGTAACTAGTAACGGCAACAGAGGTTGGACGTGGATAGTCCGCCCGCTCTTCCCATACGGCAGGTAGCAAAAGTTTGGCTGCCTCATAATCTTTCAAGATCTGATCGTAAACCTCGGCCACCGTGCTACGTTCTATATTTAGCATATCCGGAGTCGATGCTACCTGTAAACGAACTGGTACACCTTTTCTATCGCCCTCCCCGTTGCAAGGATATCCCTCTCCAAAAAACGCTACTAACTGTTGGTGTGCCCAACCTCTCCAAAACAAAGCTTCTCCCTTCATCTGCGAAAGCCTTACTAAATCCGCATCTGTAAACTTCTCCTTGTCGATTCTTTCCAATTGCTCCAATACGGTATTCGCACAAGAAATCATTTTATAATAACCAATCCATAACGTCCCAATGTAAGCATTATCAGAAGTCACTTGATTGGTCGCCAACTGGTTCCAGTTGGCGTCACCAGTCCAAGCCATATCTACCGTATGATCCACACAGAATGTCCCTTTCGCCATAACCCTTTTTCCATACAAAGGCACAGCGACCATATTCGCATAAACTGAAGTTACGATAGTCTCCATATCCGCCATAGATTTAGGGTAGACACTTGGAGATAACGCACTGGGATTTGATAAATCCAGAAAACTATCCGAACAACTATTAAAAGTTAACGCAGCAGCTAATAATATAACTAATTTCTTCATCTTCCTATTAATTTAGAGGGTTAAACTTAAACCGCCCATAATGGTGCGGGTGGAGGGAGCCCGTTTCACAGAATACATATTTCGTTCCAAATATCCACCACCCAATTCAGGATCTCCTTGAAACTTTGTGATAATAAATAAATTATCGCAATTAATATAAAACTTCAAACCTTCTATCTTCAAATGAGAAAGTATTGATTTCGGTAAATTATAGCCGAAATGTAAATTCTTCAATTTAAAGAAAGAACCATCCTCCACAAAATAAGAGGAGACATTCTTGAAGTTTCCATTCGGGTCCTCTTTCGTTACTCGAGGATGTGAAGTTGCCCGGTTCGTCGGACTCCACGCCTCATATACCTTATAAGTCGTATTATAGTCGCCATAGAAACTTCTTTCATAAAGCTTAGCGCTATTAAAGACATCAACACCTGCGTTTCCTAACCAGCCCATACTTAAATCAAAGCCTTTCCATGACAAATTTATATTCAATCCATACATCAAATCCGGCCAAGGATTACCGATATATGTCTTATCCTCATTCGTCACCTTTCCGTCTCCATTTAAATCCTTATATTTCAAATCACCCGGAGCCGTACCTGCTTGTTGGTACAATCCATCCGGAGATTGAGCGTTTAAGGCATCGATTTCCGCTTGGTCTTGAATAATACCATCCACGACATATCCATACATCTGTCCCATCGGTTGTCCATTTTCCGTACGATAAATAGAACTATTCAAAGCCGCATCGCTTCCAGCCCAAATGATCGGATTCACTTGGTCACTTAACTTTACCACTTTGTTCTTGTTGGTAGACAACGTAAAAGCCACGTCATACCTAAAATCTTTATAGGAATCCCTCCATTGAACCATCCATTCGAAACCTCTATTGCTTATCTTTCCGATATTAGCCCGATAAGAAGAAGTCTCGCTAAATGGTTCCGAAGAAGGTCCGGCAGAAGGTGGCACACCTACTGAATATAACATATCGGAAGTTTTCTTATCATAATACTCGATTGTCGTATTCAAGCGATTATCCAGAAAACTTGCGTCAACACCTATATTCCATTGGGCCACGTCTTCCCATTTAATCGTAGCATTCGCAACATTTGAATACCAGAATCCTCTCTGCGTATTTTGCCCATCATATGAATAATATAGATAATTATTCGTAAAAGAAGGTTCATACAAGAATTGAGGAATTGTATTGTTACCAATTTTACCATAACTTCCTCTCAATTTCAATTGAGACATCCATGTTATATTATCCTTTACGAAGCTCTCTTTTCCCACATTCCAACCGACAGAAGCAGAAGGAAACACACCAAACCGATTCTCTGGACCAAAGTTATCATAACCATCCCGACGAATACTAGCCTCTAGCAAATACCTGTCATCATAAGCATAGTTTACACGAGCGAACTGGGATAAACTACGACCTTCCGTTTTCGTTCCGGATACATCTTTATCTCCCGTACCTAAACTAATATCATCCGAAGGCTGAACCAAAAAGCCGTTTTTCCAACCACCTGCCGAAGAAGCCGTCGCCCGATAAGCCTCGTAGCCAACCATACCTTTTACATAGTGTTTCTCCCCAAAAGTATGGTCATAGGTCAATGTATATAACATACGTAAATCATAACCGGAGCCATAATCTTTCGAGTAATAATCCTGTTGAGATAAAGATCCCAAATTCCATGACTCTAAAAACAAATTATTCGCATGGGAGTCAAAATTGGCAGAGAAATTCGCTTGGAATTTTAAATCATTGATAATCTCCCAATCCAAAATCGCATTTGCCCGGGCCCAAAACCTACGTTCATTCTCATGATGAGACATTAGTGTAGCCACATGATTAGGTCCCTCGTAGTAACCACCTGCCGGATGTTTTCCCCAACCTCCACCAGCTTCGTTGGTATTATCATAAGGCACCATCGTAGGAACTTGGCGGTAATAAACATAATCATTATTCGTCTGCCCATACAAATGGGGATCCGTATTATTAAAACCAACAGTCAGGATCTCGGAAAATTTCACGCGTTTACTTATATTTGTCTGGCTAGCCACACGGAAATTACCCGCATCCTCAAATGAATAACGTTCGATAAACTGATTCTTGTAGAACTCCGCAGACATATTAAATGTAGTTTTCTCATTACCACCCGTCATCTGTAAAAAATAGTTTTGCCTAAAAGCATTACGCCAAACCAGATCTTCCCAGTCTGTATCTGGTAGCGAAGCGGGATTATCCCAGCCGGAATTGGGATTATTAGGGAAGCCTGCCGCCAATTTCCGGTCAATAAAGTCCGCGGTATGCAGCATATCCGGCAAATCGATCGGAGTCTCTATTCCAAAGTTTACTCTCGCATTAATAGAAAGTTTCCCTATCTTTCCCTTTTTAGTGGTAACAAGGATCACACCTCCTGCTCCCCGAGCACCGTAAATAGCAGTCGAAGCCGCATCCTTCAAGATCTCGATAGATTCTATATCATTAAAATTAGGAGCGCTACCCGGCACTCCATCCACGATCCACAACGGATCTGCGCCATTGATAGAAGCCGCTCCACGAATGATAATATTCCCATTGGAAACATTGACACCTGCCACACGGCCTTGAATAACATGCGACACATCCATATTTAAATCATTAAAATCATCCGTCTTAATAGAAGCCACAGATCCCGTTACATTCGACTTCTTCTGCACGCCATAACCAACAACGACTACCTCATCCAGTTTTTGAGTATCTTCCTTCAAGTTTATCATTAAACTTGATTTTCCGTTCACAGCTACATCTTGAGTATTAAACCCAATATACGAGATCTGTAAAATACCGCTATCATTTATATTTAATGAGAAATTTCCCGAAATATCCGTTACCGTTCCATTCGTAGTTCCTTTCTCAACAACATTCGCTCCGATAATCGGTTCACCGTTACTATCCACGACAGTACCAGATACCAGCTTTACATTACCGGCAGTCTTTAAAGTTACGACAATTGAATGCCCTGTCATCGTATATTGCAAGTCTCTTTGATGCAGTACATCATCTAACAAACGCCGAATCGGCTGATTCGTCACGTTTAAAGTTACCTCTTTCTTTCCTTCCACTATAGCATCCCGATAAGAGAATATATATGTGGTTTGTTTCTCTACAGCCTCAAAAAATTGCTTTAATGTAGCATTCTTCATGGAAAGAGTGACACTTCCTGTCTGAGCTAATACCAAAATAGGATTAAAAAACAGAAATAGAGCCAAAAAAATTATATAGCTACATTGATTTTTTCTACTTTTGAACATATATTATTTTTTAAAATTGATACAATCCGTTTTATGGCTTGATCGCCATTCTCGTAAATGGAGTATTAATTGGGGAACCGGAAAATCTCGACCATTTTTCGGTTCCGTTTTTATTATGAAGAATCTTGTCGCATAAGAACTGATTTAAGGTTATACATTTTATTTTCACTCGCTCAAGGATGTATAAAGATATCATCTCCTCGTATATCATATGTAAAGTCATAATGCCTCTCTAAAAGGTCCATTACATCTACGATATATTCACTATCAAAATTTCCGGTAAATAAGTCATTCGCTAAAGAAAAATCATTCAAATGGATATTCACGCCATATCTACGCTCTAGTTTGGCCAAGACATCACTTAATTTCGTTGATCGAAAAACGAGGTCTCCTCTTAACCACGCCGTTTCAAATCGATTATCTGTTTTCTCCACGGTTATAATACCCGATTCTTTATTGAACAATGCTTTTTCATTTGGTTTTAGATAAACGACACGAGAAGGGTCTGAACAAGTCTGTATCTTGATCCGTCCCGATATCAAGGCCATTTCCATGACATTCTCCCGCTCATACGAATACACATTAAAACTTGTGCCCAACACTTCTATATCCAGATATTCAGTATGTACCACGAAAGGTTTATCCTCATTCCGAGTCACCTCAAAATAGGCCTCTCCCTCTAAATTGACCTGTCGAAGCTCTCGACCGAAATCGTGAGTGTAACTTAAGCTCGATTCCGCATTTAGTTTTACTTGTGTTCCATCCGGTAAAGTCACCCCCGATCTTTCCCCTCTATCGGCATGAACCACTAAATTGCCAATGCTACCCTTCTGATCGACTGGATTGAAATATAAATAACCAGACAATATACTTAATAAAGGTATTAATAGTATTGCGGCGATACGAGCCAGTTTCCTAAACACCATAACGAATCGTTCTTTTCTCGTTCGATTTTGAATCTCACTGAACATATCTCGTATGATTCTCTCATCAACCTCTTCAAAGGGTCGCCCATTTTCCCATAAATGAGACAATGACAGCGATAATTCATCATCATCAGACAAATTAACCAAAAGCCGTAGTGTTTTCAACTCTTCCGTAGAGATCGTATGATCCATGTACTTTGAGAGCAAATAATATGTATGTGATTCCTGCATAATATCCTTTTTATAAGGTATACACATGAGCCGTTAATTTATAACATGCCTTTTTAGATGTTATAAAACATAAGAATATTATTTTTCAATTTTATTTATCCGATAAAGAAAAGAGAGAACAGCAAAGCATACTTACCGAGCTCCTTTCTTAAAACATGTAAGGCTTGCGATAACTGGTTACGCACAGATTGTTCTGAAATTAAGGCTTTAGCCGCTATTTCTGTTATAGTTATACCTTGTTCCTTATTTAACTCAAACAGTTCTCGTTGGCGAGGTGTCAACTTTTGTTTCGCTATTTCCAGTCTATGGTTAAATTCCTCAAAAGATAATTTACGTTCAATCGCTGTTTCCTCTCCATCTCCAGACTCATTCAGTACAACATCTTCCAAAAAAAGCGGACTATTTGCCTGCCTACGAAACTCATTCAATAATTGGTTCTTGGCCATCGTAAATAGGAAAGCACTGAAAGACATATCTAAATCAATTTGTTCTCTCCGCACCCACACTTTGATAAATGTCTCTTGTACAATATCTTTTGCAAGAGCATCAGAATGAGTCAAGTGCAATGCGAACGCATATAGACGTGAAGCGTATGATTCATACAGTTTCGTAAAGTCTCTGTATGAACCGCTTCGTAATCGTTCTAGGTATATCCGTTCTACATCCATCTCCTCTAGCACATATTGACCGAACAAATATAAAATAAAAAAATAAGAAGAGGTTATTTCCTCTTGAAAAGAAATAACCTCTATCTACTACAGATACTCTTTAACTAAATGACATCCAACAGAAGTTCACGACCTTTCTATGTTCTCAGAATGGCATACTGGGTAAACTAAACCCATTATTATAAGTATGCTTAATCCACTCATTCGCAACATCAAGAGCATTAAAGTCCGCAAAACGACGATCAAAACGAGGATCACCATCAACAACTTTAAAATCATCAACTGTTACAATCTTAATTGTGTCAGTAGGAGATATATTGGTAAATTTCATATTCTCTCCATCCCATAACAATTCTCTATGTAGCCCATGAAGACCAGAAAGACGTACCGCAAGAACTCCCATTACTACCATTTCATTAAAAGGTCCGGAGAATTGGAAATTTGAAGATGATTCTACTCGGTTTTCTGGAGATTCTTTACAAGCACGAATCCAATCTTGCTCATGGGCATTCGTAGACCAAATATTGCCATTACCTCCTTTAACTCTTGGTATTGAAGGCTTAGGCTGGTTAAAATGTTCCATATCAGATACGGGCAATAAAGTTGGATTCATTCCATAACAGCCAGTCATGATTTTCCCTTTTGTCCCAATAAAAATAATACCACCATTTTCATCTCCCATCATTTGTCCATCTTTTAATTCCTCCGGACGAGGAGGCATTAAACCTCCATCATACCAATATACCTTAACCTCTGGCATTTTTGTGTTTCCTTTTGGGGGACGAGCCGGGAACGTATAAGTTACAATTTGTGCATGAGGTGGCGAATATAAATTACTCAAGGTTGAACTACCTATCACACTTATCGGATACTTCAAATCAAGTGCCCAATAAAGTGGGTCCATAATATGGCAAGCCATATCTCCTAAAGCACCCGTTCCAAAGTCCCACCATCCCCGCCAATTCCAAGGTGTATAAACTGGATTATATGGTCTTTTTTGCGCCGGTCCAATAAACAAATCCCAATCAAGAGTCTTCGGGCATTTCGGATTATCGCTAGGCCGCATTAATCCTTGAGGCCAAATCGGACGATCTGTCCAACAATGAACTTCATATACTTCCCCAATAACACCGGATTGAATCCACTCTGCTATTTGACGACACCAATCAAAAGAATTTCCTTGATTACCCATTTGCGTCGCTACTTTATATTTTTTAGCGAGTTTTGCTAGTAAACGAGATTCATAAACAGAATGAGTTAAAGGTTTTTGAGTATAACAATGCTTCCCTAATGTAATAGCATGAGCAGTAACTCCTGCATGTGTATGGTCTGGAGTAGCAACCAATATCGCATCAATTGATTTTCCGAACTCATCGAACATAACACGCCAATCTTTAAATTTTTTTGCTTTTGGATAATCATTGAAAGTCTTCTCTGCATATCTCCAATCTACATCACATAAAGCCACAATATTCTCTGTACTCATATTCCGTAAATTACCACGGCCCATTCCACCGACACCAACTCCAGCAATATTCAATTTATCACTTGGTGAAGTAAACCCATGCGTTTTACCTAAAACAGAATTTGGTACGATCGTTAAACCTGCTGCTAAAGCTCCTGTCTTCAAAAAATCTCTTCTTGATATATGTCTCATAATAATGATGATTTTAAAGTTGTTTCAGTTGAATATTCCTAAACCAAATATTAGATTCTCCATGTTTCCCTTGCAAACCAATATAACCTTTTGTTGGCATATTCGCATACGGGATTGGTAGCCATTCCGGAATCTCTGTTCCATCTGGATTTGTTGTTCCAGAAGTCCAATCTGCTAAATTAGCCGAAACAATATGTTTTCCATTCAATTCGATATCTATCTGCTGACCTTTAGCAGTGATAATCATTCGGTTCCATTCTCCCGGTTTCTTCACGACCAATTGTTCATTTGCTCCTTTATGTCCATAAATAGAACCACAACGCCAATATTCTGGATATGATTGCCATTCAGGATGATGATCATCCGCTATTTGAATCTCAATGGAAGATGGGATCCAATTACCCTTATCCGTACAATAAATCACAACCCCACTATTTGTATTCACATCTGTCTTGAATTCTAAATCCAAGATAAAATTTTCATACTGCACCTTTGTCCAAATAGATTGATCGGCTGTGGCAGTAAGTATGCCATTTTTAAAGGTCCAAACCGAACTATCATAATCAGCATTTGATAAATCTTTGTCAAATAATGGTCTATAATCAGTTTCGACCCTACACGATATTAATAACAAAAGTATAATCAATACGGTAAATACTCTTTTTACATTTATAAACTGTTTCATATATCGATTCTATTTATTAAAAGCCAGCTGTTGTTTGTTTTAACAAAGGATTCGCATTCAATGCACGATAAGGAATCGGAAATACGTCTTGATTCGTCGCATCCGGAGTTTTATCCCACCACGCACCTTCACTAAAACGATTCCATCGTATTAAATCAATACGACGATGACGTTCTCCTATGAACTCACGACCTAATTCATCGACAAATTCATCATCGGTTAATTTCGAGATATTAGATTCGTAACTAAATTTAGACCAATCTTCCGCTTTATAATAACGTTTCCTAACCACATCCAGCAACCGAGCAGCCCCTATCTTATCCCCTGATCTATATTTACATTCAGCTAACGAATAATAAATCTCTGCCAATCTGATCTCTGGAATAGAGTTCATTTGGAACAAATCTTTCGATTGAGGTAACCAAGGGAATTTTATCAAACGATATCCTGTATTCTCTTCTCCGTAAATTACATGAGATCCTTTGGCTAAACCAGTCTCTCCCTCCGAAAAACGTCCAACTTGATCCACATAAACTAGAGGTTTACCATTATATTCTTCCGTACCAGTTATTACTTCATCTGTAAATCCATACCCTTTTTCATAATCAAATTTATATTGAGTTCCCATCAAGAAAAAGCCCTCATAATCTCCATCATTTGAAATAACTCTAAAAGCTTTCTTTCGGATATCTCCATCCGGGAATTTTTCAAACGGCATACCTAATTTATCTTGGTATAAATTTCCATATAAGTCCCGAGACGGTGCTAAATTACCTCCATTCCAACCTTGCCAGTCATTATCCAAGGAATAACGATCTTGATAGTGCATCCACATATTATATAGCCAAGATGCCTCAAAATAATTTTTCTTAATCGCAAATTCCATAATATTCTCTTTAGATCTATAACCGTTTATCCCCGAGCGGAACGGGCCTCTATAATCAGGGTCAATACTATATTCTCCATATTTTCCATCTAATATAGCCTGAGCCATTTGCTCACATTCATCATATTTTGAGATTCCTATCCATTTTTCCGCATTCAAGTATAAACGGACAAGTATAGAAGCTACTCCTGCTTGATCAAACCTAGATACCCCCCTATTTTTAGGTAAGTCCGGTAATATAGCTAAAAGCTCTGACTCCATAAAGTTAAATACTTCTAGGGGTGTAGATTGAGCCTTCACTTCTTCTATATCTGTAACAATTGGTACATGCCTAAAGAAATCTATTAAAAACATATAATTCCAAACCCGAAGAGCTCTTAATTCGGCTATATATTCATTTTTCGTTTCTTCCGTCAATTTAAACGTAGAGAAATCTAGATTTTCAAAATCAGACAATGTATTATTACATAATGCTATACCTTGAAAAGGAGCAGCCCAACCATTATATACGAAATTCTCCTCCACAGTCCATTTATGCTCATGCAAACGAACATACTCCCCACCATTATAACCATGTTTTCCTCTTGTCGGAATCATTAACTGGTCGGCAGTAACTTCCTGTAAAAAGTATCGAGCATCAGACCAACCCGTACTAAAAGCCTTAGCATAGTTATTCACCAACGCCGCATAAATATTATTGCTATTTTGATAATAGTTATCCGTTGTAATCTCACTAAAAATCTCTTCATCTAAATCTGTACAAGAAAATGAGATTAATCCCATTACGAAAAGAACTATTATATATTTAAACTTCTTCATAATAAATGAAATTAAGATTAATATGAAATTTGAATTCCAAATGTGAATGATCTGGCAATAGGATACACATTTAGACCGCTAATACCTGGTTCTAGACCATTTATATCCACAGATGTCGGGTCCATTACTGAATATTTCGTAATAGTAAACGCATTTTTAACTGTCGCATATACCCGTAAATTGCTAATCCACTTTGTATCTAATTTTGGAGTCCATCCTAAAGTTATGTTATCCAACCTAAAATAATCTCCATCCTCCAAAAAATAATCACACATCACTTTTCCTGACTTAATATGCCCATTCTTTCCATAAGCATCTTCTAATAAATTCATACCCGGTTCAGCAACTAATCCATAATACATTTGATACATATTCAATATTTGATAGTCAAAGCGCCCTTGGAAATATAGACTTAAATCAAATCCTTTATATCGAAATGTATTCCCCCAAGACAAAGAATATCTAGGTGTTCCATGGCCAATATAATCTTTGTCTGTATCACTAGCTTCACCATTAGCGAGTATTTTTTCTCCTCCAATTTTAGCGTCTTTCCAAACCAACATATTGCCATTATCATCAACTCCCGCATATCTTAAGCCATAAAAAGAACCAATTTCCACTCCGTCTTGTAAGCGTTGGGCATAGCCGGGATTTCCGGGAGCTGGCAGTAAATATCGATCCATATATCCTTTCTGATATGTACCATTCGAGAATTTATCCAGTTTAGATTTCGTAAAAGAAGCAACTAGATTAGTCGAATAACTAAAATCTTTCATGTTTACAACATCCCAATTTAAAGTCAGTTCCAAACCTTTTGAACTAGTAGAAGCTACATTTGTAAATATCTGATCAAACATAAAAGGGGGTAGTGGAGCGTCATAATTAGAAATTACTTCTTTACCTTGTTTTACATAGGCATCCAAACTACCTGATAACTTATTCTTTAAAAGAGAAAAATCCACACCCAAGTTATAAGATATCTGCTTTTCCCAATGTAAATCAGGATTAGGATTATTCGTAGGTCCCCACGCTTGGGTCCATTGTCCATTATCGTCTAGCCAATACCCACCTTGCTCATAACGAGCCAACGCTGAATACTTTGGGAAACCAGAGCGCCCTGTAACTCCATATGAAAAACGGAGTTTTAAATCATTGATGGCCTCTATATTTTTAATAGCAGGCAAACTTGACATTCGCCATGCCGCAGAGGCTGCAGGGAACCATCCCCATTTATGATTTGCCCCAAATTTACTATTTCCTTCATATCTAACAGAAGCCGTCAAATAGTAAGTATCATCATAGTTATAAATCAATCGCGCAGGAAAACCTATTGTCTTTTCTTTTTCTTTCAACGAAGATACCCCTAAACGACCTGCTGCCATATTCCAATCTCCAGCTTCCAGATTGTTATAGGACATCGCATCCGAAGGAAAATTTGCATTCTCTGAAGAAAAACTACGATGATTAAACTCTTGATACGAATATCCAGCCATTAATTTAATTGTATGCTTGTCAATTGTCGTAAAATAATTACCGATCCATTCCAATGTATAATCCGTATAATTTTCTTCCTGCAGAGTTCCTCGTCCGGAACGCATATTATCTATAGATTCCTTATGATTTGAATTAACATATATACGTTTAAAATACTCTTGACTCTGTCTAGCTAGAGATAATTCAGTATTTAGCGTCGGTAAAATATTTAGTTTCACTTTAAAATCAGCAAGGGAAAACTGTCTATCACCTCCATCCTCCTTATCTTTCAACCATCCTACAGGATTATAGGTATCAAACCCATACAGAGTACTATATTTAGAAGGATCTTTTTCATCCATCAATGGATGAGTCGGATTCAATTTTATCGCTTGCTGAAATACGCCATAATCCACATATTCCTCATTGATAACTCGTGTGGACAAGTTTCCTTGAATCTCTAGCAGACCTTCTAATGTCTTTGCGGTGAATCCCATTCTAACTCCATACTCTTTTCTAGAAGACACTATATCCAAGCCATCTTTCTTCTTATAATTGGCTGAAGCTCTAAAGGTCAAATTTTCACCTCCTCCTGAAACAGCTAAATAATGACTTTGACCCAGATTACTCTTATTCAACAATTTGTCATACCAATCCACCCGATGACCAAAATCTACATCTCTTTCATGCGCAAGAAACTCATCCACAGAAAGTACTTCTGGTTGATTAGCTACCATATCATGATCGATATAGCCATCATAAGATATAGAAACTTTTCCAGCCTTTCCTTTTTTTGTTTGCACCAAAATAACTCCATTCGCTGCACGTGAACCATAAATCGCTGCAGCCGAACCATCTTTCAATATTGTAATTGATTCAATATCTTGGTTAGCGACACTTCTTAAATCTGCACCCGGCATTCCGTCTATAATAACCAATGGCGAATTCCCTGCCTCTATGGAAGAAGCACCTCGCATCTGGATATTAGGAGAAGAGTTAGGATCTGCCGCCGCCGCATTCGAGACATTAACGCCTGATACTTTTCCATCGATCATTGACAGCGGACTTGTAAATGCTCCTTGTAAAAAGTCTTTACTAGAAACAGCGGTTACAGCAGAAGTCAACTCTTTTTTGTCAACTGAGCCATAACCAACAACGACTACCTCATCTAATTTTTGTGTATCCTCTTTCATAATGACCTGAAGTACATTTTTATTTTTCACGGCTTCTTCATGAAGAGAAAATCCAATATAAGAAATCTGGAGTACCGCATCGGAAGACACTACAATAGAGAAATGACCATTCAAATCAGACATAGTTCCATTTGCTTTACCCTTCTCTACAATATTTGCACCAATAATAGGCTCCCCCATCTCATCAACAACAGTACCTGTTACTGTCTTTTCATCTTGATCAGACTTACTGCCTTTTACTGATAGAATCACATCTTTTCCTACTATTTTATATCGTATATTCGAATTCTCAAATATATGATCTAATGTAGTGAACACATCTTTATCCTTTATATCAACAGATATTACTTGATTGATATCAACTAATTTACTATTATAAAAGAAGTGGAAATCAGTTTGACTTTCAATCAGTTCCAAAACTTCTTTTATAGATTGATCTGTCGCTTTAAAAGAAAGTGAGGTGCTTTGAGCATTTGTTGTCATAGCAAATGACATACTAATTGATAAACATACAAGAAATAAGGTCAACTTCATAATTCTTGATATTTTAGATACCAACCTGACAAACGCTGATTTATCTCCATCAAGTTGGAAATATAAATTATTCATCATATTTTTGTAATTGATTTAAGATTAAAAAATAAATTTCTTAGTCGGTTTAAAGACCTTCTATCAAATTGTTTCATATGGGAAGATGCTGGTAACATTTTCCCGTATGTTTTTTAGATAGACCAAGTCTACTTTCTTGTTCTTTTATTCCATAGGCCCATATTATTTAATTGTTATACATTTTTCTTTATTTTCCTTTCCAAAGTATAACTCGAGTACGGTTAGTACCTTTGCTGTCATCTGTCTTCATATCTTCTATACGATAATCAATATTTGAAGATATTCTCAAATAGTCTAGTGTCTGAGATAGCAACCTATTATCTAAAATACCGGTTAAACAATAGCTTTTAATCTCCGCATCCTGAATCACAAATTCAACATTATAGTAATATGACAATTTTTTCAAAGCCTCAGGTAAAGGCGTATCCTTGAACATCAGTTTGCCATCCATCCATGCGGTTTCATACATCGTGTTTATTTTCATCACAGAAATTTCTTCTTTATCCAAGTTGCAAATCGCTTTTTCGGATGGTAGTAACGTCCTATGACTCACATTCCCTGATTTATTCTTCACCTCGAGATTTACGGAGCCCGTCACTAAAGTAGTCGAAATTATATTCTCATCCCCATAAGCTTGTATATTAAACTCCGTGCCTAAAACTCTAACCCTATGCTGATCTCCTGAAGTACTGACAATAAAAGGTTGTTTTTCGTTGTGAGTGACTTTAAAATAGGCTTCTCCTGATAAATATACTTTTCTTTCTTTTTGGTCATAAGACATCGGATAGGATAAAACACTACCCGAATTTAGATAAACAACAGTACCATCCGGTAAATTAAAGCGTGTACGGACTCCCGCATTTGCCTGAAGTGTTATAATTTGAGGATCTCCAAATTCAGAATCAGCCTTTCTATGGGAAAATAAGGTTGATAGTCCAATGATAGCAATTATACAAGCCGCAGCGACAGAGAACCTCTTCAGCCAATATGAACGAGTCCGTTTTGCTAATCGTTGTTCCAGCTTTTCGTAGGCAATCAATGGATTTCGGCTAGCGATCCGTTCCATCGCATTGTTCGCATAATATATACGGGCGGTCTGTAATAAGATCCTCTTATTATTTTCATCCGCTTCCAGCCAAGCTTCAATATAAGATTTTTCCTCATTAGAAGCTGTGTCCTTTATATACCGTAAAAGCATCATACCTTCCGGCTCTTGGAAATTAATATGTCTATTTTCAGTTTTCATTCTTATCTGTTTCTATAACTAAGACAATCCTGAAAGAACACACCCTTAATTAAAAAGCAATTTTTTTTCAACTTTCTCATTTTTAGCCCAAGGTGACCGCATCAATTTTTTTTACGGAAGACCGTTAGACTTTTACTACTTACTTTCCCATAGGATATATACTTCATCAGTAAAGTAAGTAGTACTTCATCGGTAAAGTAAGTATATCTTGTGATAAGGATGTCCTAAAAGTGATATTTCGATGTGGTTACCCTGATTTTAACCTTGAATATCCAAGATAAAATATATCTTTGCTTACAGAAAAGAAAGGATGAAGAAGGTGCTATGGATGATTCTACTTTAATTGAACAAATACAATTAGGAAGTAAAAACGCTTTTAAACAGATGTTTATCAAATTTTATTCGCCACTATGCGAATATGCTTCCCAATATGTTTCTGATGAGGATGCCGAAGAACTTATTCAGGAGCTAATGTTATTTATATGGGAAAACCGAAATTCCTTATTTGTAGAGATATCCCTAAAATCCTATCTTTTTATGGCTGTTAAGCATCGTTGCCTCAATGCGATCAAAAGGCAATTGTATCATGAGCGAGTACATAGCCTGATTTATGATAAGATTAAAGATCAATTTGAGAATCCTGATACCTATTTCGTAAACGAGCTTACAGAGAATATCACGAAAGCGATCGAAGAATTGCCTGAGAATTACCGGGAGACATTTAAACTTAGCCGATTCGGAGAGCAATCTAATCCCCAAATCGCAGAGGCCTTGGGGGTTTCTATCAAAACCGTGGAATACCGGATTACACAATCCTTGAAAATATTGCGGGTTAAATTGAAGGACTATTTACCTTTTATCATGTTCTTATTCGCATAAAAATAGAGAAAGAAATGCGCAATGTAGCATATCACAAGAGTACTCACGCAAGCGTTCGTGGGTAGTCATGTACGCTTGCATGAGTAGTCATGAATGTTAATGCGGCTGCTTACGTAAATCAATAGGTTTTATCCTTATCTCACGTTCATAAGCTCCGGGGTACACTTTATAACTATCAAAAACCGCACGAGCCGTACATCCGACCCCGGTCGTCGCATAATCCAGATTGAACGTTATTCCATCTTGTTTCTGGAGCTGATAGGTATACATCGCTTTTGTCAGGTTATCCGTGGAATAAGGATACGCATTAAAATTGAAAAACTTATTCATTGAGAACTCTAACCCAAGCCCCTGTTCATCGGTCATGCGTACCCAACGGTTATCCGTACGGAGTCCGTAATCTTGCGGGATTAAGTAAGGTTCATACATATCATCCACCGTAGACCGGTAAATACCGATTTTATAGCCCGTCTTACGATCCGGATAATTCTCTTGAGGGCCACGCCCGTACCATTCTACTTGATTCAGACGTTCATCCAATGTGAGTGTCATACCAACACGAGGCAACCAGAGAGGAAGTTTTCCTTGCGGTAGTAAAGTATGCTGCAGAACAATTTGCCCATCACCCGCAATCATATAGGTATACATATTTTCAAAACCATTACTTTGAGTTCCCCAGATATACAAATCTTTTTTCTCCACGGCGCTATTGCCTGTCAAGCAAATTTCCCTAACACGGATCAAAGCTTTCCCTTCTATCAACTGAGCGTCCACAGAGATTGGATAATGATTGAGTTTATCAATCCCTGTTGAATAATATTCCGCTGCGATTTGCTGGCCATATCCCTCTTTCCAACTATAAGAACGAGCATTTCGGGAATTCCATTGGTCCTGCTCATTTGCCAATGGAGCCCTCCAAACATTCATCTTTAAAGGTTCTTTCAGCATTTCACTATTCTTATAGATCATGGAGATCAATGTCCCTTGCTTTTTATCAAAAACATATTTAAAATCCGTTCCGGAAATCAAGATTTGCCCCTTTTCTTGTTCTAATGATACCGGGGAAATGGATACCGTTTCAACCTCCTTCTCTCTATGCCAAGGAAGTTCCAATTGGTCCCAAGCTACCTCAAAGCCAGCCGGAGCCCAGCATTCCTTATTCCTTAATGTCGAACTGAACGTAATCCGATATTCTGCACCTGCTTGAATAACAGGTTTCTTAAATGGTATTTGAACTTTCACCTTCGATAACGGGGCTACTCGCAAATCCAATTCACCTTCATCCAATACCGTACCATCCGCTTCCAAGAACCATTTCGTACGATAATAAGAACTATTCAAGAAATGACTTCTATTCCAAACCTCTATCCAACCATTTCCGGCATCAAGCCATGAGATTGAAATAGGTTGAACAGACTTCTTCATCTGCCACATCTCCGGTTGAACAGTACGATCCGGCCAGATACTCCCATAAGTACGGGCACCTATACCATAACTAAAGAATGATCCTAAGGTCGTTTCAGTCTCAAAGTCAAGCCATAAGGCAGCTTGTTCGGAAGAACAAGACTGATCTGGCGTAAAAGCGGTCGTAAAAATACCGACATTGTCCATCTGTGCGTCACAGATATAAACATCCGTTTCTTGGCCATGGATCTCCGCATTTCTACCGATATTCACGGGGAAAGGAAAATTCTTGATCGTACCGGATACCGCCTGTTCACCCACCTTTTTTTGATCGATATAAACCGCCATCGCCTTGCCATCATATACACCCGATAATTGATGCCAATTATTCTCCCAATCCACCGGCAATTTCACACGTAAGATATGACGTTTATCCGTATATAAATAAAAATCCAGTGAATCTTCCCCCTGTTGCTGCAATCCAAACTGATAACTACCTTTTGTGATAAAAGATCCGCAGCTACTTATCAGTTTCCGAGGATAAACATCACAAGTTAAGGTTAACTGGTCACCCGTAATTTCCACATTCGACTGCCTATAGACCTCTACCCATTGATCGTGTCCGTTCAAATCCAGTACATTTCCCTTACTCTCTTTCACCAAACGGGCATTACCCATAATATGAGCGGGAGTTTGATAAGGGGATTTATCATTCAATAGACGGACTGGCTCCGTCAAACCCGGACTGACGAAATCCCAAATAGCCCCTCCCATCGTACGGGGATGCGCATAAATCACCCGCCAGTAATCGTCCAAACCGCCACCTCCATTTCCGGCGACAGACAAATATTCATCCATAAAGGACGGACGGATATCCGAGCTATCCGGACAAATACCTACTTGCATCTCTAATTCGATCGGAGTCGGGTAACGAGGACCTATAATCTCTTCCGCCGGATGAGCGAAAGCATTACCGCCATACATCCAATAACGTGTGTAATCATATTTCCGGCCTTCCTTGACAACCTCACCAATATTAAATCCCTCGCCACTCTCATTTCCGGCACTCCAGAATAAGATACTCGGATGATTACGATCACGAAGAACCATCTGCCGAACTCTCTCCTTATACATCTCCGTAAACTCCGGCTTTTTTGAGACAAACTCGGTAGCATGAGCCTCTACACCCGCCTCATCTATAACGAAGAGCCCATACTCATCCGCCAGTTCCAGATATTTATTCACCGGTGGATAATGAGACGTTCGGACCGCATTGAAATTAAATCGCTTCAATATCTCAAAATCTTTTCGGATAATATCCTCGGTCATCGCATGGCCCATCTCCGGATGCTGCATATGGGAATTCTGGGCATTCACTTTTAAGAGTACTCCGTTTAAATAAAAAGCCTCTCCTCTAATTTCAGTCTCCTTAAAACCCATACGGGTTGCTATCGCATCGTGCTCCGCACCATCCATGGTTAGCAAGCTCATTTTTAGCGTATATAAATACGGAGTCTCAGAGGTCCATTTCTTTGGATTTTTTATCAACCGTGATAAATCCAACCTCTTCTTACCGATCGATTCGATCTTAAACGGATCGCTATTTAATTCCGTAACCAATTCCTTCCGGTCATCCCATAATTGAACTTTCAATCGGTAATCTATCGAAACCTCTTCCGTGTACTTTTTAATGTCTACCTGCAGCTTCAAGTCCGCATCTGTATAAGTATCATCCAGATCAGTCACGACATACCAATCAAAAAGACGGACAGAGGGCGTCGCATAAAGCCAGACATCATCGAAGATGCCAGCTAAGCGCCAATAATCCTGTCCTTCCAGATAATAACCATCCGAATACTTCAAGACATGTATCGCTACAGTATTCTTTCCCGGCTTCAGATATTTCGTGATATTATATTCCGCAGGTTCTTGTGCTCCCTCATTATAGCCGATTGCCTGTCCGTTCACCCAAACAAACGAAGCGGACGCCACCTTTTCCAAACGAAGAAATACTTGATCGTTTTCCCATGATGCCGGAAGCGTAAAAGTCTTCCGATAAGCCCCAGTCGGATTATATTCCTTCGGCACAAACGGGGGATTCGCTTTAAAAGGCGCATGCACATTACGAAACAACTTATCGCCATATCCCTGCATCTCCCAATTAGAAGGAACCGGGATCAAAGACCATGCCTTATCATTAAAGTTCTCCTTATAAAAATCAGAAGGGATACCTTCCGGCGTATCACTAAAGAAGAACTTCCAATCCCCGTTTAAGGAAATATGCTTCTCGGGTATATGATACGCCCGTCCCTCCTCTTGATTCCATCCAAAGACTGATGTGTTTTCTATATAATCAGATAGATGGTCCAAGTATTTTTTTTGTTGGGCTGGTAAAAAGCAGGATGCTGCCAGAAGGCAACATCCTACGATAACGGATTTTCTCATACGCTACTTAATTAAAAGTGTATTCACTGAATTGGCTTTTAATACAGGTGAATATACTGAATTGTTAACCTTAAAACTTACCAGTTTATCCACTGATCCAGAGTTTCCCGCCACAATAACGACACTATTATCCGGATTCACGAAAGCCAATACATCTTTATACGCACCATCCGTCACTAATCTTTTCGCACCCGGTTGTACATAATGACTTACATGTTTCATTATATAGTATTCCGGAGTATACGAGAAAGTCTTACCGTCTTCACTTACCACCACCAAGGAATTCTGAGCCCATCCCCAACGGCTGATACCTCCGTGCTTTAAGGATGTATTCCAATAAGTATAGACAGACACGCCATGACTCAAATAATGTTTCATCAAATCCCAAGAATGAACAGCACCATTCCAGTCATTCTTACCATTTCCACATTCTTGCTCCGTTTGTAGGAACTTCAAGTGCGGATATTTACGAGCGGCTATCGGCAAGGCATCTTTTCCAGCCCACTGGAATCCGATGGCTTTCACATAACGCTTGCAATCCGGATCTTGCATAATGGAATCAATCATCGCCTCACGGGGACGCTCCACCGTTCCATACATCATCTCTACCCCTTTCTCTGCCATAGCTGGACCAAGATATTTCCCCATAAAGGTAGCCAATCCACCCAAGGTCCAGCAACAGCTTGGGTAGGGCTGGTCAGAGTTAAACTCATTCTGAGGCATCACTCCAAATATATCAATACCCTCCTGCCGGTAGGCATCAATGAACTTCGAGAAATAAAGCGCATAAGCCTTGAAATAGGCATCTTTCTGAATGAAAGCGTCCGCACCCTCAAATGCTTGGCGGTCCTCGGGCAGCTCGTTATCAACTACCCTGAACATAAAGGTTTCTTCTCCCGTCTGTCTTTTCTTCAGCCGCTTAGCTAATGCGGTCGTTGATCGGGAAGCGTAGTGCTTATTCCACTTCATCCACGAGGGAGGACACCAAGGTGAGGCCCAAATCTTGATGTTCGGATTGTAACGCTGGGCACCTTGAATAAATGGGATCAAGGTAGCCCGGTCGTGATCGATCGAGAAATTCTTCATTTCAAAGTCTCCTTCTGTCTCATTATACGAATACCAGTCTATGGCGAAATCATTCGCCGCTACCGGCATCCGGCAAATCGTAAAATTCGCGCCTACACCCGGGGCGAACATCTCTTTTAAGATACTCTCACGTACGGTTTCATCTAGCAGAGAGAGAGAAGTCCATCCCAACTCATTGAAACAAGTACCAAACCCATCAATCGTTTGAGCGGTCTTTGTTACGTCTACAACCACATCCGGCTCTGAAGTTTCAGATACCGCTACCACTTCGGGTTGTGTAACCCATGGGGACTCAAATGTCGTACTTACCCACTCCGCTTGAGGAGCCGTCTTGCATGAACAGCAGATACAGCTAAACGCTAGTATTGATAAAAAATGTGTTTTCATAGATATTTATTTAAATTCATTCCTTAATTACCAACCTGCATTCTGTTTCAAATTCGGATTCACATTAATTTCCGTATCCGGGAATGGTAATAACCAATTACGTTCCTTAAAACCCGCATCCGGGAAATCGAAATAGGTTCCATCACCTCTAGGGATCTTCTTACCTTGATCAGCCAGCACTTTATCCGCATCTCCCCAACGGATCAAATCTTGATAACGTACAAACTCAAACGCAAGTTCCAAACGTCTCTCTAGCTTAATGTCCTCAAATAACTTATCGCCTCTGGAGGTCAAATCCGGCATTTGCGCTCTAGCACGAACTTGATTGATGTAACTTAAAGCCTTTGTGTCATCCGGGCTCGACTTACGATTATAAGCCTCCGCTGCCATCAAAAGGACATCCGCATAACGAGTAATACGGTAGTTCATCCCGCTAATGGTATGATACTCCTCGCCCGGGGTCTCATCGACAAAAGCGCCATGCTTGATACGTACATACCCTTCCGTTCCATAGGGTAAATTACCTTCCGAATCACGGAAAGAACCTCCGAACTCCGAAATCAAATCTTGCTCACTGATTACAGTACCTTTCCTGCGCACTACATCACCCGCCGCAACAAAAGCGTCATATAATTCAGCTCTCGGGCCGCACCAGCCCCAACCGGTTTCCGTGATACCGCTCGTCCCTGCTGTAAACCATGGCGTACGAGGGCCACAATAGGCCACAACCGTATTCCCTTCCGTTATCGTTGACAACTCATCCGCATAAGACACCTCAAAAATAGATTCCTTCCCAAACTCGGTAGATTTACGGGTTAACATCGAAAAGTCTGGATTCAAGGCATATTCATTGCTATTGATCACCTCATCGAATATGACCGCAGCCTCATCATATTTTTTCTGATAAAGATACGCTTTTCCTAACCAAGATTGAGCGGTACCCTTGGAAATATTTCCTTTTTTCGCCGCCGATAACTGACTTTTTAAAGGTAAATCGGGGATAGCCTCCTGTAAATCCTTCTCTATTTGCCCCCAAAGCTCTTCTAGCGTGGAGTTGGGTTGCGCATAATTATCCGGATCAAGAGGTTCCGTTACCAAAGGAGCAGTTCCCCAAAGAGTCACTAACTCAAAATAAGCATAGGCACGGAAAGTCTTGGCCTCCGCGATCGCCATCTTTTTCACTTCCGATTCCGGAGCCACTTTGTTAATCAATAAGTTCGCAGTATAGATGATCTGGTAATATTTCGTGAACATCGCACGAAGTATCGTATTACTCGATCCGAAACGAAACTCATCCAATTCCTCACCTTGGTTATTATCTCCACGACCGCCACCACCAGCCATGGCGTCATCCGAAAGAAGATTCTTGAACTGGAACGTATTCAAATCACTGCTTTGCATCTTATTGTAAATAGCATATAAAGCCTCTGTAACCTCTGCGTCCGTCTTATAAAAAGACTCCTGTGTCGTTACCCCTCTTTGTTCCGTATCCAGAAAATCCGAGCAACTAGCCGTACACAACGTAAATGCCAACGATAATATTCCGTATTTAATGATTCCTGTATTCATAATCCATGCATAATTAGTAGTTAGAAATTAAGAGATAATCCGAATAAAACCTTCTTAGATATCGGGAAGAATCCACGATCTATACCGATGCTATTATTATTGGAGCTAGATGCCTCCGGGTCCATACCCAGATAATTCGTAAATGTGAAAAAGTCATCCAAAGACGCATAGATACGTGTATGCCCGATATGCAACTTATTTGTCACGAGAACCGGTAATGAGTAACCTAATTGTATTTGCTTGATTTTCATAAAAGAGCCGTTAAATAACATCTGGTCACTATTCCAGTACTTAGCGTCTACGGTTGCGGACGGGCGTGAGGCGTTCGGATTCTCCGGAGTCCAACGATCGGTGTAGAACAAAGACAGCTTGTTTGTCGCCGGACGGTCCGTACGGATAATACCCATCAAGATATCGTTTCCTGCTTGTCCCTGTATGAACATCGTAAAGTCAAACCCCTTATATTCCATATTCAAGGTAGCTCCGTAGGTAATATCCGGAATAGCGCTACCGATATACGTAAAATCATTCGCATTCACCGTTCCATCGCCATTTACGTCCACAAAGTTCACGTTTCCTGTTGCCGGATCTATACCATCCGTCTTATATCCCCGGAAATACCAAACCGGAAGGCCTTTCTCGAACGCCGTGGCAGAAGACCATTTGTTTACGGAAGCACCATTTAGGCGACTGATTGTTGGGTCTAAGTAAGTCACCTCATTTTTCAAGGTAGATAAGTTCGCCGCGATACTATACTTAAAATCACCTATATGATCACGCCAAGTCAACTCAAAATCAAATCCCTTATTCACCACGTTTCCACCATTGATCGGGGAAGCGCTATTACCGGCTTCTAGTGGAGGCGTATTTGTCGTAATCAGATCTTTCGTAGTCTTATGATAGTAGTCCATCGTAAACCCTAGACGATCGGCCAAGAAGCGTAGATCGATACCAAAGTCTAACTGCTCACTGGTTTCCCATGTCAATTTATTATTACCCAATACGGAAGGAGAAGAAGCGGTCGCATATGTACCATCCGCCAAAGGATACAAGGTAGAAGCATTCATGCTTGACCAAGTCAGATAATTGGTTACAGAACCGGATGACACGACATTAGACGCATAACTGTATTTACCAAGGTTCGACAAACTACCATTTTGTCCCCAACTACCACGAATCTTAGCGTAAGAGAACCCATTCAGTTCCGGAAAGAAATCCTCGTTACTGATCACCCAACCCGCTGATAAAGCAGGGAACGTACCCCAACGATTATCCTTCGGAAGGATAGAAAGACCGGCAGCGTCCCGGCGAACCGTCGCTTGGAATAAATATTTATTCTCATAATCATAATTGATTCGGGCAAAATAGGAAAGCTTCGTATCAGTCAAGGTGGTTCCACCTACCTTTGAATTTGCCTGCGTAGAGATATAATCCAGATCGGCATACGAATCTTGGTCTTTGATCAATGGATAACCGGAAGCCGTAACCGTCTTATAATCCCTGCGGGAAACCGCGGTTCCTGCCATGAAGGTAAAGTTATGCTTATTGAAGCTCTTTACATAAGAAGCATAATTTTCCCATTGCCAATAGGTCATGGTAGCGTCCGACTCGCTAACAGAAGCAAACGCATTCATCATCTCGCCGCTATAATAGTATTCCGGCTTATAGTTGTGTACGTTTTTAGAGAAATAATTAATACCTAGCTTTGAGGTAAAAGTAAGTCCCTCTAACGGAGTGATATCCATATAAGCATTACCCATCAATGACGTAATCGTAGTAGCAGTTTGAGACTGCCCCTTCTGTACGAACGGATTAATCGTCTCTCCGTTTACATATTTAGAGATTCCGTAATAATTACCATTCTCCGATTGCATCACCGGCTTCCCGGCATCGATCAATTCCCGCACACGGGTAGGAACCTCGCCTACATATTCTACCGGTGTCAGCGGGTCTAGCAAAATAGCGTTAGAGATCACGCCACGAGACTCGTCATTCTCGTTGATCGAATGCTGTACGGATCGGTTGATCTGGACACTACTACCTACCTTCAACCATTTGTTCACCTTCTGGCTTCCGTTAAACATCCCGGAATATCTTTTATAGTTATCATCGTCACCTTTTACGATACCATCTTGATTCAAGAAAGATAATGACATTAAATAAGTAGACTTTTCATTTCCTCCCGAGATTGACAAATTATGCTTTTGCATCGGAGCCGCCTCAAAGGTCTCTTTCACCCAATCCGTATCGGTACCGTCCCATTGAATACCCGGAATAGCGCCGGATTCATCCATGTAAGATATGTATTGCTCCGCATTCATGACTTTCGGAGTCTTGCCCAAGCTCTGAATCGTATATTGGAAATCGTAAGTCACTTGAGTCTTACCAGCCGAACCATTTTTCGTGGTAATCAAAACGACGCCATTACCACCTTCCGCACCGTAGATAGCAGCAGATGCTCCATCTTTCAAAACCTCCATACTAGCGATATTACTAGGTTCCAAACCACTAATATCATCCGTACGCAAACCATCGACAATATATAAAGGGTCCGAGTTACCATTAGAGCTATAACCACGTATACGGATTTTCATACTGGAACCCGGAGCGCCGGAAGAAGACAATACCTGTACACCGGAAGTCTTTCCTTGCAAAGCTTGCTCCGGTCGTGTATTAGCGCTATTCATCATATCCTCGGCTTTTACGGATGAGATCGCTCCCGTCACCACGCTCTTTTTCTGGATACCGTAACCTACTACGACTACCTCATCCAACGCTTTCGTATCCTCCGCCAATTTTATCAGAAAGGAGCTTTGGCCTTTTACCACTATCTCCTTAGGAGAATAACCGATATAAGAGATTAACAATGTAGCGTTATCCGGAACCTCCAGTGAAAATTTACCATCCATATCTGTAATCGTTCCGTTCGTAGTGCCTTTCTCTACGACATTCGCTCCAATCACCGGAATCCCGGTACCATCCACGACAACGCCGCTTACCCGTCTTCCTTGCTGGACGATCATGACATCGGATGTCTTATTCAAGACAATCTGCCGGTCACTTATCACATAATTCACATCACTCTTTTTAAAGAGATTATCCAAGATAGTTGTTATTTCTTTCCCGTCTACAGAGATATCAACTTTTCGGTCTACATCTACCGATTTCTTATTATACAGAAAACGGTATTCTGTTTTCGATTCAATCTCAGTCAAGACATCTTCTACTGATACATTTTTTAGATCTAATGAAAGTGTAGTCATTTGCGAATAGCCGGTAGAAGCAATAACTTGCATTACACTACAGATCAGTAATAACAGGCATATTCTCATAATACAAAAGAATTTAGAGGTAATTAACCGCCGTTTAATTTCATCAAGTGAAACTGATTTCATAATTTTGCTGTGTTTAGTTAGAAAATAAGGTTATAAAAATTTTACGACTAAGCTTTATAAAAGGGGAGGTGTACGAGACCTTCCCTTTTTTAGCCTAATTTCGTGTCATGATATAGTTTTTCCACTCTTTTTTATTCCATAGGCAACATCTATTTAATAGTTAACAAATAAAATCCTTCTACATAGACAAGACGTCTCAACTCTAGAAGTCCACACCCAAGATGTGTATTTTTTTCACTTTTTTGTTTTGTACACCTCTATTTTTTGTTTTCGGTAGTGATTATCGGTACCCCGGTCCCTGTTTGAATATTTATATTGGATAGGAGCCGTCAACCGTAATAGGCGCAATATCTCATCCAACGATTCTTGTTGGAAGGTAGCCCGATAGGGCTGATGAGCTATAGCGGTATCTTTTAAAACAATATCTACATTAAAGGTCTGCCCGATTTTCTTGAATACATATTCTAAAGGATCATCCCGGAAAACCATGGCACCATCTTTCCACGCATACCATTTATAGGGATCGATCCGCTCGATCCGACAAGAAGAAGTATTCACGTTGTATCCCATCCGTTCGCCGGATACCAAGGAAAAGACTCGTTGTTTCCCCAGAGAGACATTTACTTTTCCAATCGCCATCGTCACGGCCACGATTGAATCGTTCCGATAAGCCTCCACATTGAAAGCGGTTCCCACAGCAGAGACCTCTACCCCATCAGTTTGAACAATGAATGGATGCTCCGGATCTGATTCCACCTCGAAATAAGCCTCTCCGGAAAGTTCTACTTGTCGCTTATCCCAGTCAAACACAGTCGGATATTTCAAAGAGCTTCCCGCATTCAGCCAGACCAAGGAACCATCTGGTAAATTCACCCGGGAATGGGTACCATAAGGAGCGAAGACCTCTTGATAAGTGACTTGGGCATATTCCGTACGTTGGTTGGAAATAAATAAATATGAAGAAAAAAGAACCAAGGGCAATAGAAGTATCGCCGCCGCATATTGCCAATAACGGACAAATCTCGACTCATACCATTTTACGGGATCAATCCGACTCATCATTTTTTCATTGGCACTAACTACATGAATCGTATCTGCCCCAAAAGCGGGATGGGCAACCTGCCATATATTTTTCAATCGCTGATAATACCGAAGATTGTCGGAACTTTCCTTTATCCAAGCCACCAATCGTTCCGTGTCTTCCTTATTTGTATTCCCGGAAAGATAGCCGGTTATTAACTCCTCTATTTGTTTTCTTGTGCTCATCATAACTTTATATTCTATAAAAAAGACGTTTAAGTCCTAAAGCCCCACATTCAAATAACATTCTTTAAGAGAACAGGGTAATCTATAAAACAAAGAAATCCTTTAGGTGATGACGTAATAGTTCCAGTGCCTTGCTAATCCGCACCTCGACAGTACGCTCGGATACCTGTAAACGTGTAGCGATCTCTTTATACTTTAATTGTTCAAAACGACTCATCCCGAAGGCCTCCCGGTAAACAGGAGGAAGTTTTTCCAACGCATCTTTTAAATGAGTGTATAAATCAGAATATAATATGTAGTTCTCGGTATCGACATCATCTAGTTCCGCATAGGATAAAACGGTGTCCTCATGTTCCCGTACAACGTAGCGATGTCGTATCTCATCTAGGCAACTATTTCGTACCGCAGTTAATAGATAGGATTTAAAAGAGGTTTCGATAAAAAGGTTCTCACGATCGTTCCAGAGCTTTAAAAACACGGATTGAGCAACATCCTCACAGATCGTTTTCTCGGGCAAATAACAGCCAGCGAACATTACAATATCCTTGTAATAGGCTGTAAATAAAAGCGAAAACACCTCCTTATTTCCCCGCCTAAGCTCAACAAGTAATAATTGTTCTTCCATATTTACGTACTCTTATCTCCTTTCTTCAATGCGTTTCTTGTCTAAGAACGACTAGTGAAAACAACAATCGTCTATTTCTTACATTTTATAGAATTAGAATATTTAATAATTTACTTTCTCACTTGCCAAAACACTTTTAGAGTAATCTCTTAATCGGTTAGCATCAATGTGGAAATTATCTTATCAAAAGTATTTCCATGAAAGATGTATCGCTTACAGCAACAAGATGTATCATTTTGTAGGGGATACTATCTATTTAGGTTTTTGTATGTATAATTGCCCTTGCTTAAGCTGGTCAAAATACAGAGTTTATAAATCTTTAAAGATATACACCCCTCTTCAATGACAGATTGAAAAGAGGCGCAAAACTCTAATTAACAACATTTAAATCGTACAGCCACTTCCGCTATGGGCAATCCGGCTTTGTAATTTTCGATGTATGTGTTAAAACCTTCTACCTCTTCCGCCGTGGGTGAAATTTCAACACCGGCATCACTGGCAAACACATACTCGTCCAAGAAATCAGCCAGAGATTGCTTCCCGTCATTGTTCACAAGAAAAGCACCCAGCAGGGCAATTCCCCAAGCACCCCCTTCACCGGCGGTTTCCATAACGGATATGGGTGAGTTTATAGCCGCAGCCAATATTCTTTGACCTACACCCTTGGTCTTGAACAGACCTCCATGTGCTGTAATTCTGTCGACTTTGATTTTCTCTTCTTTGAAAAGGATGTCATTACCTATCTTAAGAACCCCTACCGAAGCATACAGATGAGTCCGCATGAAATTCGCAAGGTTAAACTTGTCATTCGCCGAGCGTATAAATAGCGGTCTTCCATCCGAAAGCCCCGTTACAGGTTCACCCGAGATGTAATTATATGAAATAAGACCACCACAATCCACATTCCCCGTAAGCGCATGATTATAAAGCTTTCCAAATACCTCGTCCATGTCCACAGGTACACCCAGCAGCTCTTGATATTCCTTGAATAAATTGACCCATGCGTTAAGGTCGGAGGTACAATTATTGCAATGTACCATAGCCACAAGGCTTCCATCCGGTGTGGTAACCATGTCAATCATCTCGTATGGCTTTAACAACTCCTTCTCCAACACGATCATAGAGAATGAGGATGTACCGGCGGAAACGTTTCCCGTACGTCGCTTGACGGCATTGGTCGCCACCATACCTGTACCAGCGTCGCCTTCCGGAGGACAAACAGGTATGCCCGCTTTCAAATGGCCTGATACATCAAGCATTTTAGCTCCCTTCAATGTAAGATGACCGGCATTTTCACCAGCTAGCAAGACCTTAGGCAAGATATCCCGCAAATTCCAATCATATCCCTTTGTAGCGATTAATCGGTCGAACTGGGATATCATTTCGGCAGAATAGTTCTTGGTGGCCGGATCTATGGGAAGCATACCGGATGCGTCACCTACACCCAATACTTTTCGCCCCGTTATCTGCCAATGGATGAAACCGGCAAGGGTTGTCAGATAATCAATATCCTTAACGTGTTCCTCATTATCCAAGATCGCTTGATACAAATGAGAAATACTCCATCTCAAAGGAATATTATATACAAACAATTCCGATAAGGCCGCCGCAGCCTTGCCCGTATGGGTGTTTCTCCATGTGCGAAAAGGCACGAGTATCTCCTCTCTCTCATTGAATGCCATGTAACCATGCATCATGGCGCTAATACCGATTGCCGCCAGTGTCTCGATCTCAACGTCATACTTTTTTTTCACGTTTGAACGAAGATCCGCATAGCAATCCTGCAATCCATACCAAATAGCCTCCACGCTATATGTCCAAAGTCCGTCGACTAACTGGTTTTCCCAACTATGACTTCCTTGTGCGATCGGTTTGTTTTCCTCATCGATCAAGACAGCTTTTATTCTGGTCGAGCCAAATTCTATGCCAAGAATAGCTTTCCCCGCTTCAATGGTTGATTTCGCGTCTACTTTCATATTGATTGAAGTTTAACAAAGCGCTTTGTTCAACATATAATAAACCTCATTCATGCGAAGTTCCTTCTTGAAGTTGCTGATAGCCGTATCCTTGTTGATATGTACCATTTCGATACCTGCGATTTCAGCATAATCTTCCCAATATTCCGCAGTCAAGTCGTACGAGAAACATGAGTGGTGAGTACCACCTGCCAAAATCCAAGCACCCGCACCTATCTCGAAGCTTGGCATCGGAATCCAAAGGGCAGACGCAACCGGCAACTTAGGCAGCGGCTCCGGTTCGATACATTCCACATCGTTTACGATCAAACGGAAACGATTCCCCAGATCTACGACAGTAGCCGTACAACCCGTACCTACTTTTGAGGTGAAGACCAAACGTACCGTCTGGCTCTTACGGATACCTATACCCAAGAAATGTACTTCAAGACGTGGCTTGGATGCGGCGATAAGAGGACAAATCTCCAACATATGTGATTGAAGAATTGAACTTTGGCCACCTTTAAAGTTCAAGGTATAATCTTCCAAGAAAGAACAACCATTGGAAAGTCCTTGGTTCATTACCCATACCGTACGATAAAGGGCGGCGGACTTCCAATCACCTTCAGCGCCAAATCCATAACCTTCCGCCATCAGACGCTGAGAAGCCAATCCCGGGATTTGGTCGAAATAACTACCGTCTGTCTGTCCTAGGTCATCAAAGTTTGTAGTAAAACCTTTGGCTCCTTTCGCTTTGAGGATAGCACGGAGAGCTAATTCCGCTTTCGCCGCATTCCATACTTTCTCATAAGCTTCTGTAGATTTATCTTCCAATGAAGCGTCATGGTCGTATTCACTAAAATAGATTGCTACAAGAGCTTCCACATCGGCATCCTTGATATTTTTATGATATTCCATCAGTTCGCTCACCGGGCAGTAGTCCACATGGTAACCCATGCGTTGCTCCGCCTCAACCTTATCTCCATCCGTTACCGCTACATTATTCATCTGGTCGCCAAAACGGACAATCAGCATGTCTTGAGCATCCGCCCAAGCCGCACAGACACGCATCCAAACAGCAATCTTACGTTGAGCTTCCCCATCTTTCCAATGCCCTACCACTACTTTGCGGCGAATTCGCATTCGAGTACAAATATGCCCGAACTCACGATCGCCATGAGCAGACTGATTCAGGTTCATGAAGTCCATATCCATGGTGTCCCAAGGTATCTCCTTGTTGAATTGGGTATGAAAATGTAATAGAGGTTTTCTCAATTCCTGCAAGCCATGTATCCACATTTTCGCCGGAGAGAAAGTATGCATCCAAGTGATTACACCGATACATTTGTCCTCATTATTAGCGGCCTTGAAAGTGGCCGTTACCTCTTTGGCAGAATTTACCGTACCTTTATATACTATTTTTACGGGCAAGAGACCGGATTCGTTCAATCCATTTACCATCTCGTTAGAGTGTGCATCTACCGCTACAACCGCATCGCCGCCATACAGAAGCTGCGCCCCTGTAACGAACCATACCTCGAAATCATTGAAATTATTCATGGCTTATTGATTTAAAAAGTTAATAATGTCGTTATTTATCATCTATTTATAGTGTTCATACTTATTTTTGCCCGTAATAAGCATTCGGGCCGTGCTTTCGATAAAAATGTTTCGTAACCAAATGTGGATTCATACCCAGTTGAGGATTGATGCCATAAGATATATAAGCCATCTTGGCCACTTGCTCCATTACAACCGCATTATACACAGCCTCATCAGCATCTTTTCCCCAAGAAAATGGTCCGTGATTCTCTACGAGGACCCCGGGAACATATACAGGATTAATTTGCTGAAAACGTTCGACGATCACATTTCCTGTCTCTTTCTCATACTCACCTTCTATTTCCTGCTGAGTCATTTCGCGCGTGCAAGGAATGGCCTCGCTGAAATAGTCAGCGTGTGTCGTACCGATATTAGGAATATCACGTCCGGCTTGAGCCCACGAAGTGGCATAGGTGGAATGCGTGTGAACAACTCCCCCTATCTTGGGAAAAGCATTATACAAGACCAAATGAGTCGGAGTATCCGATGAAGGTTTCAACCTTCCCTCCACTATATTACCCCGCAAATCCAGCACGACCATATCATCAGCCTTCATAGTCTCATAAGAAACACCCGAAGGCTTAATGACTACTAATCCTTTTTTACGATCAATGGCACTTACATTTCCCCAAGTAAAAATAACCAGCCCATATTTGACCAAATCCAAATTCGCCTTGAAAACTTTCTCTTTTAATTCCTCAATCATTACTTTTTACATTATAGAGTAATTTACTATACACCTATTTATTAAAAGATTGAACTCATATAAGTGCAATATCAAAACTTATATATTTGAGCGTAAAAATAACACTTTATCCATTACCTAAAACAAAGACGAACATGTTTCGTAACATACTTCATCTTTCTATATGAGTCTTTTATCTACTTGGTATATTATAAATAAATGAACACTCCAATTCATCAGCTCACAATCTGTCGATCGCTTATCACATAATTCACTCCACTTCTTTCGAACAGATTATCTAGAATCGTTGTTATTTCCTTCTCATTTAGATGATATATCAGCTTTTTTGTTCAATTACCGATCTCTTATTATTAAAGAAAGCGGTATCCCGTTTTTGATTCGATCTCATTCAAGACTTCTTCTACTGATACATTTTTTAGATCTAATGAAAGTGTAGTCATTTGTGAATAGCCTATAGAAGCAAAAGCTCGCATTACACTACAGATCAGTAATAGCAGGCATATTCTTATAATACTAAAGATTTTAGTGGCAAATAGTCGCCGTTTAATTTCATCAAATGAAACTGATTTCATAATTTCGTTGTGTTTAGTTAGAAAATAAGGTTATAAAATTTTACGACTAAGCTTCATAAAAGGGAGGATGTACGAGATCTTCCCTTTTTTATCCTAAATTCGTGTCATGATATAATTTTCCTGCTCCTCCTTTATTCCATAGGCAATTTCTATTTACAGGTTAACAAACAAATAGTCTTTACATATATAAGACGGATCAACTTTAGAACCCCACATAAAATAAAACGTATTTTTTCGCTCCCTATCTAATTTTATAGACTTCTATCCTTTGTTTCTTATAATGATGATGCATCTACCTTCCGGTTGGAATATTCATAACGAATCGGAGCGGTCAAACGCTGAAGGCGTAAGATCTCATCCAAAGATTCTTGCCTAAAAGTGGTCCGATAAAGTTGATGAGCTATACATTAAATGTCTGCCCGATCTTTTTGAACACACATTCCAAAGGATCATCCCAGAAAACTAAACTCCCATCTTTCCATGCGTACCATTTATAAGGGTCAATGCGCATAATTTGCGCTAGAGAAGGTATTCAAGTTATAACCCACAGCCAAATAACATTCTTTAGGGAAATGTTGTGATCAATGCAGACAAAAAATCTCTCAGATAATGACGAAGTAGCCCCAAGGCCTTACCTACCCTTACCTCCACCGTACGTTCAGAAACATTTAGCTTTACCGCTATTTCCTTATACTTCAACTGTTCGAAACGACTCATCTCGAAAGCTTCCCGGCAAGCTATAGGCAATTTATCCAAGGCTTCTCGCAAATGATCGTATAAGTCTGAATATAATATATAATTCTCCGTATCAATATCATCTAGTTCCAGATGGGACAAAATAATGGATTCATGCTCCCGAACAACATACCGATGCCGTATCTCATCCAAACAACTGTTTCGTACGGAAGCCAGAAGATAGGATTTAAAAGAAGTCTCTATTATTAGGCTCTCACGATCATTCCAGACCTTTAAGAACACTGATTGTACGACATCCTCACTAATATTCCTCTCTCCTAAATAGCTACCAGCAAACATCACAAGATCTTTGTAATAAGCCATGAATAAATGGGAAAAAGCATTTTTATTCCCCCGTCTAAGCTCTACAAGCAGAAACTGTTCCTCCATATTATAGTTATCTTATCTCCTTATTTCAACCTTTTCTAATGACAAATAAAAAATAATCGTTCCTGTTTAATCGTTAAATGTAACTTATTTTTTTAAGAGAAAAAACATTTCAACCCTTTTTACCACGGCTTTTTACACATTTACAAATCCCAAGGCAACCGCACAAAATTTAATTTTTTAAAAAGTACAATAAGTTTACTATTTAAAGATTATTACATATACATCTGATAATCAACACATAACACTAACACATCTATAGAAAAGCCTATTTCTATCCATAGTATTTTGAATTACTATTAATACTAATCGTGCTTTCTATGGATAGTACAGCCCACTACTATGGAACCTGTTTTTAAGAAATACACAATAAACAGGACAGTTCTAGGCGGATTAGCGACGCATTTGGTGACAAAATACGAACATGGATACGTGTTAAGTAAAGACTTAAATTTTGGTGCGGTTGCCCTGTACAAACCCTAATGCTTAATAAAACTATCAATATTTTTTTAATAAAAAAGTTGCAGAGAAGACCTTGTTGGTTTCGGTATAAAAAGACTTTCCAAGTGATTAGTTATTCACTTCCCAAGCCGTTAGTTAGCGGCAAGGTATAGTCGCTAGTTATTCACTCGACAAGCCGTTAGTTATTCACTTCAGCAGCCGGAGCAGCAATAGTAGAGTTGTCGGAAGTAAGAACCGTCTCAGCGTCGATAGAGATGATCTTATGTCCGATAGACATTTCAGCGTAAGCGTCTTTCTGACCCTCTACCAAAGAGAAAATGTCACGAGTTGTATTACATTGTATAAAAACCATATTCATAATGTACGTGTACATATACAATATTAATCCCCACAAATTTTCCTATCGGTTAGCATATACTTGATCTCGTAGCCAGCGAAAGCATTCCTTATGATCATGCCAGAAGTACTTCCAAAAGTAAGGGGCAGTAAAACCCTAGCGGGGATAGGCGTATCAGTTAGCCATGCGAAAAAGGTATCTTAGTTTCATTGAGAAAGTATCCTAAGTTCATTGGCGAAGTATCTTAGGTGCATGGGGCGATGAAGATACGATACTTTTTTCATGAGCACCTTGTGTGAGTATCGGTGTCGTCATACGCAACTACCGGCGTAGGCTGTAAGGACTACTCGTGCAGGTTCTAAGCTCTAGTGCTTATCGCTTGTGCCGATACGGATGAAATTCACCTCGATCAAAAGAGTGAGGATGGTTAACTCATACACCTATCCCCACTGAGGTTCTACGGCCCCAAGAATAAATATCATGTGTTAATAATATCAAATCCATAAAAGTTATATTAAACTATTTTGAGTGAACCTTGTCTATCTTTTCGTAATTGTAAACAATGTAATCCATATAGTTATGAAATCGGGAAAGTGCCTTTTGATGTTGTTGATGATCCTTTTTTCACCGATGGCTTTCGCACAGCAAAGCGGTGTTAATGTTACCGGATCTGTCGTTGAGCAAGGTAGTGATACCCCCATCGAGCAAGCAACGGTACGATTGCTGAACGTAAAAGACAGTGCCATGGTACGAGGTGTGGTGAGCGCCCGTAATGGTAGTTTTACCTTGAAAAACGTAAAGAAAGGAAGTTATTTACTACACATCACATTCATCGGATACGATCCATTGTACCAACCCTTGCAAATCACCGGAAAGAAAAATCCCGTAAACGTAGGTAAACTCGAATTAAGCGACGGAGCGATCGAGTTGGGAGAAGCCGTAGTTATAGGTAAGGCACCCGAGGTTACCGTTCGCAACGACACTGTGGAATACAACGCGGATTCTTATAAAGTAACCGAAGGCTCCGTTTTGGAGGATTTATTGAAAAAGATGCCCGGTGTGGAGGTAGATGGCGAAGGCAAGATCACCGTCAATGGAAAAGAGGTGAAAAAGGTAATGGTAGACGGAAAGGAGTTCTTCTCCGATGACCCGAAAGTGGCCTCCAAGAATCTTCCGGCCAAGATGATCGATAAATTACAGGTACTTGATAAGAAAAGCGATATGGCCCAAATGACCGGCTTCGACGATGGAGAGGAAGAGACCGTCATCAACCTAACCGTGAAACCCGGCATGAAGCAAGGTTGGTTTGGCAACGCATATGGCGGATACGGAAGTAAAGATCGGTATGAAGGCAACGCCATGGTCAATCGTTTCGTGAATAATGACCAGATCACGTTCATGGGGGGAGCGAATAACACGAATAATATGGGCTTTTCCGATCTAGCCTCAACAATGTTCTCCGGTATGGGAGGCGGTGGAGGCCGACGAGGAGGTTTCGGAGCGGGTAGCGGTATCACCTCTTCCGGAAACGCAGGTTTGAATTTCAGCAAGGAATTCAAGCCGGATAAACTAACTCTTGGGGGAAATACTCGTTATTCCCATTCCGACAATGACGCTCGTAGCAAGAGCGACCGGCAGAATATTCTTCCCGGAGATAGTTCCTCCTACGATAATAGCGAGGCGATGAGCCGTACGAAGAGCGATAACTTTGGCGTAGACTTTCGCTTGGAATGGAAACCGGACACGATGACTCAACTTATCTTCCGCCCGAGTTTCAGCCTCAGCCATAGCATGAATGACAATTTCAGTGATGCTACCACCTTGGATAACGAACGGGATACGGTCAATACCAACAAATCCAGCAATTACTCGGAAAGTAACGGGTACAACCTAAATGCCAGCATCGATTTCAGCCGTAAGCTGAATAACAAAGGGCGTGTGTTCAGCGCCACCCTTTCCGGAGGCAATAGCGATTCGTACAGTGACGGCATGAACCGTTCCGACATCGTTTATTTCAACCAGACTGATGCCTTGAAGAATAGCATTATCGACCAGCGCTCACGTTACGACAACAAAGGTTTCAATTACCGGGCCTACGTATCGTGGGTAGAACCGATCGGGCATAATAATTTCATCCAAGCCACTTATAGCATCAGCCAACGGAAACAAGAAGCCTTGAAGAATGTTTACAACCAAGACGCTGATGGTATATATAATGTATTAGATTCCGCCTACAGCCAAAGCTATCGCAATAACTTTATCAGCCAGCGGGCCAGCTTGAGCTTCAAGTCTCAACGGGCAAAGTTCAACTACACGATCGGCTTGAATCTGGACCCATCCTATTCCAGCAGCGAGAATTTCGTTGGCGACACGACCTTATCCAAGATAACCCGTAAGGTGGTCAACCTCTCCCCGATGGCTCAATTCAACTATATGTTCGATAAGCGTACGAATCTTCGTATCATGTATAATGGCCGTACCAGCCAACCGAGCATGACTCAATTACAACCGGTAGCGGATATCTCGGACCCGACGAATATCACGATCGGTAACCCGGATTTGAATCCCCGCTATACGAACAACGTATTTATTCGTTTCCAACAGTTCACGCCGGAGAAACAACGGGCCTTCATGATCATGGCAAACGGTAGTTATATCATCAACGATATCGTAAGTTATACCTCTTATAACCAAGAGACAGGTGTAAAGACCACCACTTACAAAAACGTAAATGGCAACTATAGTGGCAACGTCCGTATGATGTTGAATACCCCCTTGAAGAATAAGAAATTCTCCATCAACTCCATGACAATGGCCTCGTTCGCTAATAGCAACGGATATATCAACGAGGAGAAGAATACGAACCGGAATCTCATATTGTCCGAACGTGGTGGTATCGACTTCCGCTCCTCTTATCTGGATCTGGGCGTAAACGGGAATATTCGTTACAATGCCACCAGCAACTCTCTGCAAAAGGAAAATAACCAAAACACCTTCAATTACGGAGCCGGCGGTTACACGACAATCTATCTGCCCCTCAATTTCAAGATAGAGAGTGACGTGAACTGGTCTACCAACTCTGGCTACGGGGACGGATTCAAACAGAACGAAGTCCTATGGAATGCCTCAGCCTCCAAGTCTTTCTTAAAGAATAACCAAGGGACGCTCCGTTTCAAGATCTACGACATCCTGCAACAACGAAGCAATATCTCCCGTTCCGTTACCGCTAGCTATATACAAGACTCAGAATATAACACGCTAGGCAGTTATTTCATGGTACACTTCATCTATCGGTTCAGCATCTTCAAAGGCGGAGCCACTACCAGCGACGTGAAAACGCCGGGTAGAGGCGGACGGGGAAGAGGTCCGATGGGCGCTCCTCCGGGACATCGATTTTAATCCCCTAAGTGGAGACTTTATAAAGTCCGTACGCAACAAAAAACGCACCGGACTTGTTTTTACTTAGGATAATATATAAAAAACTTAGGATAAAATAACGCTAACTAGCGCATTAACAGCGGAGTTTCAATGCTTAGCTAGCATACATTCTCTATGCCCACAAAGTATTATTAACATTTTAAACGGATTATTTTTACCTTTTTTGTGTAAATATTAAACTAAAACATACGTTATTTGTTGCAATATTAAGAGAAAGATATTGATATGAGGAAGTCGACAATTTGGTTGCTTGCGGTAGTTATGGCTTTTGCCTTCGCCGGGTTATTATACCTACAGGTAAACTATGTGAGCATTATACTTAAGACACGCAGCGAACAGTTCAATGAGACTGTCAAAAGAAGCCTGCGCCAAGTATCTAAGAATCTGGAATTGGATGAGACCCGTAAATACCTTGAGGATGATATCAACCGGGATGAGACAAATTTCATGTATCAAAATGCCCCGGATGCCCAAAGCCTAGGACAAGTGATCAACCATGAGAAATACCAATTACAGATCAAGGATTCTAATGGAACCGTTCAACAAATAGAGATGCAAAGTTTTAGCGCCCATAAGTTCGAGCCGCTCTCTTCCTTGTCAAAACGGCAGTCTGCCAACAGCATCGTAAACACATCTAAAGATTTACAGAAGACACTAAAAAGACGTTACCAGTACCAAGGTGGACTGATAGAGGAGGTGATTTACAACATCTTATACACCGCGAATCTAAAGCCGATTGAGGAACGTATAGATTTTAAAAAGCTGAACAATTACTTAAAAACAGAATTTATTAACAACGGTTTGAACTTGCCGTTTGTGTTTTCTGTTATTAACAAAGATGGAAATGTAGTATACCAGAGCGGAGAATTCCAAAAGCAACCGATCGCCTCTGACGTGATCACCCAAGTGCTTTTCCCGAACGATCCCCCATCGAAACTAAACTACCTGAGAGTTTATTTTCCGACGAAAGGGGATTATATCTCAAGCTCTATTACTTTCATCGTTCCATCGGTTATATTCTCATTGATCCTGTTGATAACCTTCGTCTTCACGATTTACATCGTATTCCGTCAGAAGAAGTTATCCGAGATGAAAAACGACTTTATCAACAACATGACGCACGAGTTGAAGACACCGGTATCCACGATCTCGCTCGCCGCCCAGATGTTGAAGGATTCGGATATAACGAAGAGTCCGGACGTATTCAAGCATATATCCGGCGTAATCAACGACGAGACGAAGCGATTGAGCTTCTTGGTCGAGAAAGTGCTACAGATGTCTTTGTTCGAACGACAGAAAGCAGCGCTTAAATTGAAAGAAATTGACGCGAATGATTTGGTAGCGAACGTGGCTAACACCTTCGTTTTAAAGGTCGAGAAGTACGGCGGTACAATGGATATAGACCTGCAAGCTACAGAATCGGATATATATGTGGATGAAATGCATATCACCAATGTATTGTTCAACTTGATGGACAATGCGGTTAAATACCGCCGCCCGGAAGTTCCGCTTACATTGATGGCACGCACTTGGAACGAGAACGGAAAGCTGTTGATCTCCGTGGAAGATAATGGTATCGGTATCAAGAAAGAATATCTGAAAAAGGTATTCGACCGTTTCTTCCGCGTACCGACAGGCAACGTACATGACGTGAAAGGGTTCGGCCTCGGACTCGCTTACGTACGTAAAATTATTGAGGACCACAAAGGTACGATCCGTGCTGAAAGTGGTGCCGGAAACATTGGAACAAAATTTATTATTACTTTACCTCTTATAAAAAGTTAGTTATGGAAGAAAAACTAAAGATCTTCTTTTGTGAAGACGATGAGAATTTAGGAATGCTTTTAAGAGAATACTTACAAGCTAAAGGGTATGTAACGGACCTATTCTCTGACGGAGAAGCCGGATACAAAGGTTTTACCAAAGGTAAATACGATCTTTGTGTGTTGGATGTCATGATGCCAAAGAAAGATGGTTTCACCTTGGCACAAGAAATTCGCTCTATCAATCCTGATATCCCTATTATCTTCCTTACAGCCAAGACTATGAAGGAAGACATCTTGGAAGGATTCAAGATCGGTGCGGATGACTACTTGACAAAACCGTTTAGCATGGAAGAGCTATTGCTTCGTATCGAGGCTATCCTTCGCCGTGTGAAAGGTAAGAAGATGAAAGATATTCCTTTCTACAAGTTAGGAAACTTCTTGTTCGATACCCAAAAACAAACGTTGGCTATCGGCGACAAGGTTACGAAACTTACTACGAAGGAATGCGAATTATTAAGCTTGTTGTGCGCCCATGCAAATGAGATCCTTGAGCGTAACTACGCCTTGAAAACAATCTGGGTAGACGATAACTATTTCAACGCTCGTAGCATGGACGTTTATATCACGAAATTACGTAAATTGTTGAAAGACGATCCGGGTATCGAGATCATCAACATCCACGGCAAGGGTTATAAATTAATCACTCCTTCCGGGGAGGAACAAGCCCGTGAGGAAGGCATACAAGTGCTTTAATTCACTTGAACAATAACGACAGAAAAGGCTGGCTAAATGTAAGCCAGCCTTTTTTATACTTTCTTTCTTTTCCAGACTAAGAAGATCCCGAAAACGATCAATGTAACTAGTAGCCCCAAAAGTTGAGAAAAACCGGAGGAAAGACCAAACCCTTCCGGAGCTACAAAAATATAGGTAGAACATACCGCCGTCATGAATAAGGCGGGAATCAAGGTTATCACATATAATTTCTTTGCTTGTACCAAATATACGGTTAAGGCCCATAGGGTAAATACTGCCAACGTCTGGTTACTCCATGCGAAATAACGCCAGATCATATCGAAGCCATCCTTATCTTTTTGACTATATAATAAGATTCCTATCGCAACGATAAACATGGGAATACAGATCATCAGACGTTTGACCACCGTTTTTTGCTCCATTTGCAGGAAGTCTGCGACAATCAGACGAGCCGAGCGGAAAGCCGTATCGCCAGAAGTAATCGGAGCTGCTATCACACCCAGTATCGCTAATACACCTCCGACAGCGCCCAGCCACTCTTTTGTGATACTGTCTACTACGACAGCGGCATTGTTCTCCTCCATTCCGTTATTATGGAAGAAATACGTAGCGGCGGCGGCCCAGATCAAGGCTACGATACCTTCGGTAATCATCGCTCCGTAAAATACGGGACGGGCGTATTTCTCACTTTTCATGCAACGGGCCATCAATGGACTTTGGGTAGCATGAAAGCCAGAGATAGCGCCACAAGCGATACTAACAAACATGATCGGAAAAATAGGCAAGCCTCCCGGATGCGTATTACTAAGTCCATCCGTAATCTCAGGTAACGGCGGCTGGTTAATAAATAACATAACCAAGATACCTACGGCCATAAATAGCAAAGCGATGGCGAATAATGGATAGATCTTTCCGATAATCTTATCAACAGGTAATAGAGTAGCCAGTATATAATAAATGAATACGACGATAATCCAGAACGTAGCATCTAGATATTCCGGAGTCAGTTTAGCCAGCAACCCTGCAGGCCCAGCTACGAAAACAGCACCCACCAAGATCATCAAGATAACCGTAAAGCCCCGCATAAATTGCTTAAAGTTGTTCCCCAGATACCGTCCGATCAATTCAGGAAGACTTTCTCCATCATGCCGCAACGAAAGCATTCCCGATAGGAAATCATGGGTAGCGCCCGCAAATATACTTCCCAATACGATCCAAAGGAAAGAAGCTACCCCAAATTTAGCCCCCATGATAGCGCCGAAAATAGGTCCCAGACCCGCTATATTCAAAAATTGGATCATGAAAATCTTCCAAGTAGGCAAGGGTATATAATCAACACCATCTTGTTTTGTGAAAGCGGGAGTAACCCGGGAGGGATCTACGCCAAACACCCGCTCGACAAATTTACCATACGTAAAATATCCAACGATAAGGGCTATCAGACAACATGTAAAAGTAATCATGGTTTTCTAAAGAATTAAATTGTCAAAGGAAAAGGTATATACGAGAAAACCGTACCAAGGGCATTCTAACGAGTAATTGTCAGAATGCCCTTAGTGCGGTCTTCGTATGAATCAATTAATTAAGTAAACGCTTAACCGTCTCGGAAATCATCCGTCCTTCGGCTCTTCCTGCCAATGCTTTTGAGGCTACACCCATTACCTTACCCATATCTTTCGGGCCAGCGGCACCGACTTGAGCGATAATAGCTTTCAATTCTTTCTCCAATTCCTCGGCAGACATTTGTTGAGGTAAATATTTCTCAATCACTTTTACTTGCTCCAACTCAACATCCGCTAGGTCTTGACGGCCCTGTTGTACATAAATCGTAGCGGAATCTTTCCCTTGTTTCACCAACTTCTGCATGATCTTCAAGGCATCCGCATCCGTCAGCGTATCATTGGCTCCCGGAGCGGTTTTCGCTTCCAAGAAAAATTTCTTTACATTTCTCAATGTCTCCAAGGCAACTTTATCTTTCGCCTTCATCGCGTTTTTAATGTCTTCACTGACTTGTTCAAATAAATCCATATCCTTATTATATTATTAACTATCGGAAACTGATCACTTGTTTCCCCCCCCGCTGAGAATCTTGGCGAGGTTGGTTAGCCGGTTGCTTCGCCGTTGTCGAAGCCGATACTTGAATATCCTCTCCCGCTACTTTGGAACGGGCACGGGCTACGATCTTCGGATCCCGGTTATAAGTCGGATTATCCTCTATCAAAGCGATCAAGGCATCATCGTCCAACTCTTCCTGAGTCAAAACTACCGCTTTCGCACGAGAGGTAAAACGACCCGCCTTTTGTGCGGAAGCACCATAATATTTACCAATCAAATCACGCTCCTTACGCTCTTTCTCGATTCGCTCTTCTTCTAAGCGCAATTCTTCTTCCGTCATCTGAGCGGCTTCATTCCTGCGTTTATCAGCGATCAATGGAATATCATCCATCGTAAATCCAGTAGCGAGGATCGTCATTTTCACTTTATTACCTAATGTATTATCCACGGCAGTACCCCAGATAACCTCTATATCACGGTTGAACTCGGACATAAAGTTATGCACGTCGTTCATCTCCTCCATGCGCAACTCGGCTTCCTCGCTGAAATATACGTTGAACAGGATTTTCTTGGCGTTCTTTACGTCGTTGTTGCTTAATAGCGGAGAATTCAGAGCGTCTTCCACCGCTTGGCGAACACGTCCTTCTCCTTCACCAAAACCATTACTCATCAAAGCGACACCACCATCTTTCATCGTGGTGTTAACATCGGCGAAGTCGAGGTTGATAATACCCGGAAGCGTAATGATCTCCGCGATACTCTTGGCGGCGATCGTCAAGGTATCATCGGCCTTGCCGAAAGCGTTCATCACGGAAAGGTCCGAATAAATCTCACGCAAACGCTCGTTATTGATCACCAATAAGGCATCCACGTTCTTCGCGATCTCCTCCACACCATTCAAGGCCTGTATAATCTTACGCTCACCCTCGAACAAGAAAGGAATGGTTACGATACCTACCGTCAATATTCCCATATCCTTCGCGATACGAGCGATAACCGGAGCGGCACCCGTACCGGTACCACCACCCATACCGGCGGTAATAAATACCATCTTCGTACCGTCGTTCAACATACCTCGAAGATCGTCCAGACTCTCCTCGGCCGCCATCATCGCACGTTCCGGCTTATTGCCCGCGCCCAATCCCTGCGTGATCTCACGTCCCAGCAATAACTTGATAGGAACATCCGAACGGTTCAAGGCTTGATTATCCGTATTACATAACACGAATGTAACATCGTGTATGCCCTCCTTATACATATGAGTAACAGCGTTTCCGCCACCGCCTCCAACACCAATCACCTTAATGATTTTGGGAGTATCCGTAGGATAATTAAAATTTAATATTGTATCGTCCATTGTCTTCCGGTTTTATTACATTCGTAGATCACGTTATTTACTCTCGTTATCATCGTCATCGAAGAGGGTTTTACCAAAGGTATCGATTCCTTTTGTCAACCGCCCGAACAAGCCGGGACCTTTTTTCTTCTCTTTCTTCGGCTTCTCCTTGACGGGTTCCGGTTCCGGAGTCGGTTCCACTGTCGGTTCAGGCTCAACCACCGGCTCAATCTTAGGCTCCGGTTTAGGAGGAATATATAACGCGCAATTCTTAGTTCCTTTCGCCAAGAGGCCGACGGCTACCGCATATTCGGGATTGCTGGCGACCACTAAATCACCACTAGCGACAACCCCCTTGCGAACCGCTGAATAGCGAACCTCCATCTTCAAGCGTTCGCTCATAACAGCCGGTAAATTCTTCAAAGCGGCGCCTCCACCCGTAATCACGATGCCGGCACCGAGAAGGCTCATCAAGCCTGTAGCCTCCAGACGAGCATATACATTCTCTAAGATCTCATCCATACGGGCCTCGATCACACCGTTCAACTCGGCCAGCTTAATCTCACGCAAGCCCATTCCATCCGCTAAACTCACTTGGATGGTCATATCATTATCCCGGTCCGCTTTCGCGCTACCATAAGTGATCTTCAAGCGTTCCGCCTCAGACTCTACGACCCTGAGATTGGTTATATCTTTTGTTATCAAATTACCTCCAAAGGGAACAACGGAAAGGCTGGCCAACTTACCACCCTTATAGACAGATATCGTCGTCACGCCGGCACCGAAACCGATCAAGGCGCAACCCAAGTCCTTCTCATTGTCGCTCAAGACAACATCTCCCAACGCAAGGGGTGACACCAGAATACCGGCGATCTCGATTTTCGCTTGTTCCGAGATGCTATTGACAATATTTAATTTCAAGGAAGGACGTCCAACAATCAACTTATAACGAGCCTCGATACGGCTACAAGGCACGCCCACCGGGTTGGACTCTGGTTTATCATCTAAAAAATAGGAAGGAGAAACCACGTCAAGAACGGTCAACATATCCGGACGATAATCCTTACACTCTTGATAAAGAGAGTCTATGATCTCCTCCGTGACCACTCCTTCCGTTCCCAATACCTTGCAAACCGTATGCTCGATAGAACGGAGTGACTGGCCACCCAGTCCCACATATACCTGCCCGATCTTGGTCCCCCCCAGTTTATTCTCCAACTTGAGGATCAAGCGTTTTATCTTACTCGCCGTCTCCTTCACGTTATATACACATCCTCTTCGTATGCAGGTGCCGGAGTTCTCAACTTCGTAGGCGATGATTGAAAGAGCGCCCGTCGCATTCTTAGTCCCCACCATTCCTACCATATGGGAGGTACCTAGGTCAATAGCTGCTATAAAGTCTGTGTATGCCATATCATCTATTTTTTAGTACAAACAATCTGATTCTTATATTTTAAATTAATCATACTGTACTTTTCCCAACCCACTTTAGGGATCGCTTGTTCATAGAAAAGCTTTAAATTCGCAAGCTTTTCTTCGAATTCATCCAAAGTACCCAACATGATCCGGTGGTTACCCACTCTTGGAATAAGTTCTATATCATTATCCGGATAGACATAGATTTGTTCTATCTGGTCATTCCAGAACTCATTCTCTTGCAAAAATAATGCAAATTTGTATAAGTCGGTCACCGCAAGCTCTTTTTCCACATATCCACTCACAATTGGCACATGCGCGGCATACCGACGACTGATCGGCATGGTGGTTCCCAGATTATCCACGTAATAACTACCTCTTACGCCCATAATCCGGAGGATAGGCATCTTTTGCATGACCTCTAGCTTGATAATACCCGAAGGAGTCTTATACGCCTCCACTTGGGCGATCATCTCATTCTTAAGCAATTCCGTCTCTATCCGATCCGTATTCACGTCGGCCATTGACCGCTTGATCGGATCTAGCCCAGCTTTCTTCAGTATAGACACAAGGTCACTCTCGCTCACGAAGTGTTTATCCAGACTGTCTTTCACCACGACTTGCAGATCTTGGCAAATAGAGTCCTGACGTATTTCCCGAAAGAAAAACGACACAAACACGATGTAACAGAACAACAACGTGGCTACTACTATGGAAATTATTCGGATCACGGTTTCCTTATTTGTTTACATAAAATCTCTTTTACAGGCTCCACCAAACGGTCGATATTACCGGCGCCTACCATTAATACTACCTCATATTTCCCGGCGGCAACCACGTCCAAAAGCTCTTCCTTCTTACACAGCGTCTTGGAAGGGATCGTCACCTTATCAAAAATGATCCGAGAGCTCACCCCCGGAATCGGTTCCTCACGAGCCGGATAGATATCCAGCAAGATCAACTCATCCAATAAAGAGAGACTCGCGGCGAAATCACCAGCGAAATCCCGGGTACGGGTATATAGATGCGGCTGGAAAATACCTGTCACCTTACGACCCGCATATAATTCCTTCACCGACAAGATACTCTGTCGCAATTCGGCCGGATGATGGGCATAATCATCGATCAATACCACTTGATCAGTCTTCAAATGGAAATCGAAACGGCGGCGAGGTCCGGCAAATGTAGCCATACCCTTTTTCAAATCCTCCGGTTTCACTCCGTTCAACCAAGCGATCGCCATAGCCGCTACCCCGTTCTCTATATTAACCTTTACGGGAACACCTAATTCCACATCAGGAATACGGATTTCCGGACCAACGAAGTCAAAGGTAATATTTCCGTCGCAAATACGAATATTTTCAGCGTAAAAGTCCGCTATTTCCGTAACGGAATAGGTATATTTCTTGACACCCTCCTGTAAACGGGGCGTTACGTTGATTCCCTTCTTGATCAGTAGACAACCATCAGGACGAATTAAGGAGGTAAATTTCTCGAAACTCTCCCGGTAAGCCTCCGCCGTACCGTAAATATCCAGATGATCTGGATCTGCGGAAGTAATCACTGCCATATAAGGAGTAAGCCAATGAAAAGAACGATCGAACTCATCCGCCTCGATCACGGTAAAGTCGCTCGTATCAGACAACATTAAATTACTCTCGTAGTTCTTTAGGATTCCTCCGAGGAAAGCATTGCAATCCACTGGCGATTGTTTCAGCAAATGAGCCAGCATAGAAGAGGTCGTTGTCTTGCCGTGCGTTCCCGCCACGCATAAACCCCGGCTGCTTTTCGTAATCTCTCCCAAGACACGTGCCCGCTTCATCACCTCAAAACCGTGCGCCCGGAAATAGGTCAATTCCGTATGCGACTCCGGGACCGCCGGCGTATAAACCACCAGCGTATCATCGGGCGACTTGAACGCCTCCCCGATCAAAGCTACATTATCCTCATAGTGAATATCGGCTCCCTCCTTTTTCAACTCCTCGGTTAAATCGGAAGGGGTCTTATCGTATCCGCCCACTCGTTTTCCCTTAGCGAGGAAATAACGGATCAAGGCACTCATCCCAATGCCCCCGGCACCTACGAAATACACCGCTGTCACTTTATTTATATCCATATTCCTTATTTCTTATCTATAATCTTAACAATCTCATCCACGATACGGTCTGCGCTATGGCGTTGCGCCAAGGTCTCGATATTACGGCTCAACGTACGCAAACGTTCATCGTCATGAACTATCTTCAAGGCAGTAGGCACCAAATCCTTTTCCGCGTCTTTATCGGCGATCATAACGGCGGCATCCTTATGGACCAAGGCCAAGGCATTCTTGGTCTGATGATCTTCCGCCACATTCGGCGAAGGCACCAAGACCACCGGTTTTCCTAATAAGCAAAGCTCCGAGATAGAACTAGCCCCCGCACGGGATATCACCAAATCGGCCGCTGAATAAGCATAATCCATACGGGTAATAAAGTCTGAGCACCAAACCGGCATTCCCCGGTACGCCTTCAAATGCTTGGAAGCGTCGCTGTAATAATACCTACCGGTTTGCCAAATAACCTGTACATCCGAGGCGAAGAACTTATCCAGATCCCCTTGAATACTCCGGTTAATCGTCCGTGCGCCAAGGCTACCACCTACCACAAGGATCGTTTTTTTCTCCGGAGAAAGCCCGAAGAACGCCAACGCCTCCTCTTTCTTACTCAGCGCCTCTTCCAAATCCTGTCGCACCGGATTTCCCGTAATCACGATCTTATCCGCCGGAAAGAACTTCTCCATGCCCTCGTAAGCGACACAAATCTTGCTCGCTTTCTTCGCCAACAACTTATTGGTCACACCGGCATATGAGTTTTGTTCCTGTATCAACGCAGGAACACCTTGCGAAGCCGCCATCCATAAAGTCGGTCCACTGGCATAACCGCCCACGCCGACCGCTATATCCGGCTTGAACTCACGGATCGTCTTCCTCGCCAAGCGCAAGCTTTTCGCTAAACGAGCCATGACCTTCACGTTGTTCATCAAGTGGGCACGATCAAACCCACTCACTGGTAAACCTACGATTTTATAACCAGCTGCCGGAACCTTATCCATTTCCATGCGGTCTTCCGCCCCCACAAATAAGATTTCCGCATCCGGAAAACGTTTCTTGAAAGTATTAGCGATAGATATGGCCGGGAAGATATGGCCTCCCGTACCACCACCACTTATTATGATCCGGTACTTTCTCATACTTTTGACTCTACAGTTATCGTTTCGACAGCCGATAGCGGATTATCTTCTTTCTCTCCCTCGACCGCCTGATTTATTGTCTCTCCGGATGGCTCGTCGGAAGGATTCTCTGGATTCTCCGTATCCTCCTCTTCCTCATCCTCATTTCCGATATTGGCTCCAAAACGACTTACGCTCAATATGATCCCGAAATAGATACAAGATATAAGCGTAGACGTACCCCCCCGGCTCACCAACGGCATCGGTTGCCCGGTAACGGGCACTAAATTCACGGCTACCGCCATATTCGCCAAGGCTTGGACTACCACCAGCAACCCACATCCCAACACTAGGAATTTCGGGAATGATTTATCACATTTCCGGGCGATCATCCCGACCCGCACTAGCAGCATTATATAAAGCAACAGTACAAAGATCCCCCCAACGATACCCAGTTCCTCTATGATAATCGCATAGATAAAATCTGAATACGCCTGTGGCAGGAAGTCACGCTGTTGGCCATGTCCGGGCATCTGTCCTAATACGCCTCCCCTGGCAATAGCTATCTTCGCATGGGTTACCTGATAATTATCATCGGTTATCTTATACGTACCACTCTCATCCAAATTATCCTTATGCCCGTCGAAGAAACGCTCCAAACGCCCCTGCCAAGTAACGAATCGATCCGGCAAATACTGAGTAATAGCGGCTGGCGTAAACTTAAGCAACACCAAGAACAATACCAACGCCAACATCAAGATGCCCGCCAGCTTCGCCAACTTACCAAATGGCAACTGACCGATAAACATCATCAGGAAACAAACCCCGAATAGCATAAACGCCGTAGAGAAGTTCTCTGGCAGAATCAAGACACAGGTGAGTCCTACTCCAATCAGTATATACTTAAAGATCTGGTTCTCCGTTAATTTCCCCCGCTTGCTGAGCAAGAAAGCGACAAACACGACACAAGCCAGCTTCCCGAACTCCGAAGGCTGGAACTGTATTCCCATGATTTCCAGCCATCGATGCGCATCATTAGCGTCCACGCCGATAAAGGGCGTCACGATCAACATCAACATCGAGACCGGCAATAATATAATAAACGCAGAGAAGAAACGACACGGTATATTATGTAACAGCAATACCATGACGAACCCCCCCAATAAAAAGGTGGCGTGCCGTACGATAGGCGCCCAGTGATTCGCGTTCTTATAAGCGATCGTACTGGTCGCGCTGAACACCTCCACCACCGATATAAGACACAGGAACATGAAGATGATCCATATCACCCGGTCGCCCTTAAACAGTTTACTCGCCAGATCCATTTTATCCTTTATTACAAATTACGTACGCAAGCCTTGAACTGATCGCCCCGATCCTCATAGCTCTTGAACAGGTCGAAGCTGGCGCAACAAGGAGAGAGCAATACCGTATCTCCCTTATGAGCCATCTTATAAGCTTTCGCCACAGCCTCCTCCATCGAGCGGGCGTCTTCGATGTTCGCCACTTTCCCGTCGAAGAACGCATGCAGTTTCGTATTATCCACACCCATGAAAATCAATGAATGTACCTTCTTATTCACTAATTCCTCGATCTCCGAGTAATCATTCCCTTTATCCGTGCCCCCTAAGATCAAAACGACCGGAGTCGTCATGCTCTGCAAGGCATACCAACAAGAGTTTACGTTCGTAGCTTTCGAGTCATTGATATAATCAACACCACGCACGCGAAGCACCTTTTCCAAACGGTGCTCAACACCCGTGAAATCACTGAGTGAGGCACGTATTTTCTCATCATGAATGTCCACGATCTTGGACGCTATCCCCGAAGCCAAAGAGTTATACAGGTTATGCGTACCAGTCAATGCCAATAGGTCTTGTTCCATCGTAAATGTTCCGTTTGCCGTTTCAATAACTACTTGATTATTTTCCGTATATCCCTTCACGCCGTTCTCATGTGTCTCGGCGAATGGGTAAAGAGTAGCCTCAGGATGCCGTTTGGCGATCTCACGGGCTATGATCGGGTCATCGTTCCAGAAAATGAAGGCGTCGTCCTTCGTCTGATTTTGCAAGATGCGGAACTTAGCGTCTACATAATTCTGCATCTCATAGTTATAACGGTCCAGATGATCCGGTGTTATATTCAATATAATAGCGATATCCGCTCTAAAGTCGTACATATTATCCAGTTGGAAACTGCTCAACTCGATCACGTAGACCGCATGTGGATCTTCCGCAACCTGAAGCGCCAAGCTGTTTCCGACATTTCCGGCCAAGCCCACGTCCACGCCCGCTTCTTTCAGTATATGATACGTAAGCATCGTCGTTGTCGTCTTGCCGTTGCTACCCGTGATGCAAATCATCTTCGAGTCCGTATACCTTCCGGCAAACTCGATCTCGGAGATGATCGGCGTACCTTGCTTCTTCAATAACTGTATGATAGGAGCCTTGTCGGGAATACCCGGGCTCTTGACAATTTCGTCGGCACTCAAGATGTCGGCTTCGGTATGCTGTCCCTCTTCCCAACGAATCCCGTGGTTGTCCAGCATCTCCTTATACTTAGGTTTGATAGACGATTTATCGGACACGAACACGTCGAATCCTTTCGCCTTCGCCAAGACAGCGGCTCCCGCGCCACTCTCCCCGGCCCCTAATATAACCATTCTCTTACTCATCTTTTATCTCATCTTTAACGTAACTATCGTCATTACAGCCAAAATAATACCGATCAACCAGAAACGGACCACGATCTTCGATTCAGGCACGACATTGAACGGCTTTTGGATCAACGCCTGTATACCCGCGTTTCCCGGTTTCTGGAAATGATGGTGTAAAGGAGCCATCTTGAAGATACGGCGACCTTCCCCATACTTCTTCTTCGTATATTTAAAGTAGGCCACTTGCAACATGACCGATATATTCTCCACCAAGAAAATACCGCAAAGGATCGGAATCAACAACTCCTTACGGATGATGATCGCGAAAACGGCGATAATACCTCCCAAGGTCAAGCTACCCGTATCTCCCATAAATACTTGGGCCGGATACGAGTTGTACCATAAGAAACCGACCGTGGCACCGATAAAGGCAGCGGCATAAACCACCAACTCCTCCGCGCCGGGTATAAACATGATATTCAAGAACGAGGCGAACTCAAAGTGGGATGACATATAGGCCAAAATACCGAGCGCCACCCCGATGATCGCCGATGTCCCGGCAGCCAAGCCGTCCAATCCATCCGTCATATTGGCTCCGTTCGACACGGCAGTCACCACAAAGATCACCATCAGCACGAACACTAGCCACGCGGCCTCCTCCTTATAATCGCCCGCCCAGTTCACCAAGTTGGCGTAATCGAAATTATTGTTTTTCAAGAACGGGATGGTCGTCTTTGTCGACTTGGTCTCCACCGTATGATAACGCACCTCCTCGATCACGTTATCATGGCGCACCTCCATATTCTCCTTGATCACCACATCCGGGCTCATGAACAATACCAAGCCAACGATCAGGCCCAGTCCTACCTGCCCGACGATCTTGAAACGTCCGTGCATGCCCTCCTTATTCTTCTTGAACACCTTGATATAATCATCCGCGAATCCCAAGGCTCCCAGCCAAACCGTAGTCACCAACATCAATATCACATAGATATTATTCAGCTTGGCACACAGTAAAGTCGGGATCAATATAGCGATAATAATGATAATACCTCCCATCGTTGGCGTTCCCTTCTTGCTCATCTGGCCCTCCAGCCCAAGATTTCTCACCGTCTCGCCGATCTGCAACATTTGCAACTTATCGATGATACGCCGGCCGATCGCCGTAGAGATAAACAAGGACAAGATCAAGGCCAACCCCGAGCGGAAAGATACGTACTTAAACATACCCGCTCCCGGGAAATCCAACTGATCCAAATAATTAAAAAGATAATAAAGCATGTCGTCTTAAATATTATGATTGTTGTGTCGAAAAAATCTCGCGTAACTTCTCACGGTCGTCAAAGTGATGTTTCACCCCCTTGATCTCCTGATAGTCTTCGTGGCCTTTTCCGGCAACAAGGATCACATCCCCTTTCTTCGCCAACATCGTAGCGGTCTTGATCGCTTGCGTACGGTCCGTGATACATAAGGTACGTTCCATATCCATTTTCGTCAATCCGGCTACCATATCGTTAATAATATCATCCGGTTCCTCAAAGCGCGGGTTATCGGAAGTCAGAATTACCTGATCGCTCAGCTTGACAGCCTCTTTCGCCATCAGCGGGCGTTTCCCCTTGTCCCGGTTTCCCCCGGCACCTACCACGGTAATGATACGTCCTTTCCCATCCAATACCTCATGAATGCCATTCAGTACATTCGTCAAGGCATCCGGCGTGTGAGCGTAATCCACGATCGCCGTATAACCGAGCGGAGACTGGATCGTCTCGAAGCGACCGGATACGGAGCGAAGCGTGCTCAGCACGATCAACACCTCCTCGGGATCTTTCCCTAAAGAAACCGCGGCTCCGTACACGGCCAGCAAGTTATAAGCGTTGAAACGTCCCACGAAATGCACCATAACCTCCCGACCGTTAATGATCAAGTCTGTACCCTCGAAATGAGATTCCAATATCTTTCCCTTGAAATCGGCCAAGGTACGCAAGGAATAGGTCAGCTTTTTCGCCTTCGTATTCTGCAACATCACCAAGCCGGATTTATCATCGGCATTCGTCAAGGCGAAAGTCCCGGCAGGCAGGTCATCGAAGAATTTCTTCTTCGCTTTCAAGTAATTCTCCACGGTCTTATGGTAATCCAAATGATCGCGGGTCAGGTTCGTGAAAATCCCCCCGTCGAAAGACAAGCCGCTGATGCGCCGCTGATCGATCGAATGAGAGCTAACCTCCATAAAAGCATACTCGCATCCGGCCTCTACCATCCGGGCCATCAAGGAATGAAGCGTAAGCGGGTCCGGTGTCGTATGATCCGTCGGTACCGCCTCGCCATCTATATAATTACATACCGTGGAAAGCAATCCCACCTTATGCCCCATCTTCCGGAACATCTCATATAATAAGGTAGCGATCGTAGTCTTCCCGTTCGTACCCGTCACGCCTACCAACACCAATTTCCCGGAAGGATCACCATACCAGCGGGAAACCAAAAGACCCAGCGCCTCCGCCGAATCCTTCACCACGATAAACGAGCATCTCCCCTCCAAATAGGACGGAGCCTCCTCGCATACGATAGCGACAGCCCCCTTCTCTATGGCGCTGTCCATATAGGCATGGCCATCCACGGCCGTACCTCTCACAGCGACAAACAAAGACCCTTTCGTCACCCGACGAGAGTCTGATTGAATATTCGTGATATCCACATTATCCGCCCCCATCAACATAGGAGCTTCCAACGCACCGATTAAATCCCTTAGTTCCATACCTATTTCAATGTTAATAATACGGTCTGCCCCTTAGACACTCGCTGTCCGGGTTGAATACTCTGCGAAACGACCCGTCCGACACCCGACAAAGAGACACGCAGACCGGCTTGCTCCAACAAGAAAACCGCATCTTTAGCACCCATGCCGACTACCCGGGGTACCAGTCCCTCACGAATCGTCAGATCGCTTAATTTCACCTTATTCTCTTCTTGCTCGGCGGAGGCTACGACCCACTTTGTCTCCAAACTGTCCGTATCCGCCTTAATATCCAATTCATCTAATACTTCCTCTACCGCCCTCAGGTCGCCGCCTTTCACACGAGGTACCATCACGGCCATCGAATCCCGTTCCATATCCCGGACATCGAACGACATATGGCTGGCGTATATCTTCTCGGCGATCGCACGCACCACGCCTCCCGACATCGTATCGCCCGAAGGATAACCAATACGAGGACGGCGGATCACCACGATACAAGAATACTTCGGATGATCGGCCGGGAAATAGCCACAGAAAGAGACTTGGTGCCCGCTCGTACGGTAGACACCGCCCGTAGCGATCTGCGCCGTACCGGTCTTTCCGGCGATCCGGACAATATCCGAATGAACCGCCTTACCGGTCCCTTTCTCCACGACTCCCAGCAACATATCTTTTATCAACGCCAGCGTATGATCCGAGCAGATCGAAGAGTTGATCACCTCCGTGGAAAAACTCTGCACGGTCTTGCCGTTATGTAAGATCTCTTTCGTAAACATCGGGCGAACCATCTTTCCGTTGTTCGCGATCGCGTTAAAGAACGCCAACGTATTGATCGGCGGTACCTGCGTCTCGTAACCGAACGACATCCAAGGCAAGGTGGTCTTGGACCAATAACGGGTCGTATCATCCGGACGACGTATCTTGGCACGTCCCGCCCCCGGTATCTCCAAACGAAGATCCGCGTTCATACCGATACGGTACAGTCCCTCCACGAACTTTGTCGGGTTATCCGAATAACCTTTCAGGATCGTCTTGGCCACACCGATATTGGAGGAATACCAAATCGCCTGCTCCACCGAGATCCGGCCGTATCCACCTTTATTCATATTATGGTCCGTCATGCGGGCACCCTTATACATATATATACCATTGCCTACATCGACCGTATCTCCCGGATTGCATAAACCATCCTCCAAGGCCACCATGATAGAGGCCACCTTGAAAGTAGAGCCCGGCTCGATCTCGTCCGCTACGGCATGATTCTTCGTCTCGCCATATACGCCCTCACGGATACGCCCCATATTCGTAATTGCCTTGATCTCTCCGGTCTCGACCTCCATCACGACAGCCGTACCAGACTCGGCATCGATCGCCTTCAATTTATCGACCAGCGATTTCTCGGTTATATCCTGTATATTGATATCGATCGTGGTGCGGATATCCATGCCATCCACCGGGTCCACCTCAATCACGTTCGTCCAGCCTCCACCGACACGGCGAACGGAACTCAACCCGGCCTGCCCCCGCAGGAGCGAATCGTATTGCAACTCCAATCCATTCTTCCCCTTCGTAGTTCCACCCTCCTCGATCTCTCCGTAGATATCACCGATCGTACGAGACGCCAAGGTCCCGAAAGGTTTCTGGCGCTGCACCATCTCCTTCGTATAAAAACCGCTCTTATAACGTCCCAGACGAAGGAACGGGAACTTACGGATCTCCTTCAAATCCGAATACGAGACCTTCCCCGCGTAAATCGGGAACTGGCGGCTCTTACCGCTCAGCCCTTTCAGCAGATAAGCCTTATAGCCCGCCGGCGTACGATCCTTCAATTTACGGGAAAGATAAAACGCCAACGAGTCCACCCCATCCTTCTTGGACGTCTTGAACGTATCCAGCCAATTATACTTGGCATCCTTAGCCGGAGTATACGCATCCGCCTTAAAGTCGATATACATATAATAACGAGGCACGCTGGTAGCCATCAACTTACCGTCCGACGAATAGATATTGCCACGTCCGGGCAACACCAAACGGTTCGGTCGTTTCTGGCTCTCGGCCACCTTCATCCATTTATCCCTCTCCACGAAGGCCGTATCAAAGGCACGGAACAGGATTCCTACGGCCACAAGCCCCAGCAACAGCACGACCACGAAGTAACAGAATAAAATCCGGCTACTTTTAGGCTCTATTTCTTTCGGTTCGTTTTCTTCAGACATACCCATTTACACCTTATCTTACTTATATAACTCATAAGGAGGGGTTTTCGCACCCTCCAGATCAATACCTTGCTCCTCGATCAGCAACTCGATTTGCGATTGGCGGCTATTGCCGGTCAACTCGGATGAGATCGACAACGCCTCGAAACGCACATCCCTCAATTGCTGTTGCAACCGGTCGATCTCACGCAACTTTTGCATACAAGTATACCGGTTACCGATAAAGAAAAACGCCAACACGACAAGTAACACGATCATGCGCGTATGCCTCAAGATAAAATCCTCTTTCAGCACGCCGCCACCGAGTATATACCAGAACGAAAGACGCTTCTCCTTCTTCCTCGTTTTCTTATGTTGTCCGTTTTCTTCCATATCTATTTCTCCTTATACCTTCTCAGCGATTCTCAACTTGGCGCTCCGGGAACGGGGATTCCGCTCCACCTCCTCGTCGGTCGGGACGATCACCTTATTATTGACCAAGCGGAAAGGCGATCGTACGTTCCCGAAGAAATCCTGCTCGCATTTCCCCTCGAAGTTTCCGGTCTTCAAAAAGTTCTTTACCAGACGATCTTCCAAGGAGTGATACGTGATAATCACCAAGCGTCCTCCCGGCCTCAACACCCGCAAGGTACTCCGCAGCATCTCTTTCAGCGCCCTCATCTCATCGTTCACCTCGATACGAAGCGCTTGAAAGACTTGCGCCAAGAATTTCTTCTCCTTGTCCTTTCCCGTAAACGGCTTGATCACCTCCAAGAAGTCCCCGATCGTCTCTATCTTCTTTGTCTCACGGGCTTTCACCAGCACAGAGGCTAATTTCCGTGACACCTTCAGCTCGCCATATAGATAAAACACATCGGCCAACGCCTCCGCCGTATAATTATTCACGATATCGGCGGCGGTCTGCCCCGCACGCGTATTCATCCGCATATCCAACGCCCCGTCGAAACGGAAAGAGAAACCGCGATCCTTATCGTCGAAATGATGGGAAGAGACACCTAAATCCGCCAACAGACCGTCTACCTCCCCGCTTTCTCCATAGTAACGCATAAAATTATACAAATAACGGAAATTACTGCGCACGAAAGTGAATCGTGGGTCTGCCGGGACATTATGCTCGGCGTCCGCGTCTTGGTCAAAGCCGTAAAGTTCGCCCTCGCTACCCAACCGTTTCAAGATCTCGCGGGAATGTCCTCCACCGCCAAACGTAACATCCACGTAAATCCCGTCGGGACGGATATCCAATCCCTCCAGACTTTCCCGCAGCATTACCGGTACATGATAGCAACTATCTTTTTCTTCCATTCGTCGTTCTTACGTTAAACTTCCTCTTAAAATCAAGCGCCGTACTCCTTTGATACGCACGCACATGCCTTATCGGTGGGTAAAAGTACACATTTCCAAAATTACCCGCCAACATTTATATAAGAAAAGTAGGAAAAAGTTATCAACAGGTCGTTAACCCTTCGTCTTTTCGTCCTTATCTCTTACGCTTTTCATCGGTATCCGTTAACCAATTATTCCTTTAACCTTCATCTTCTAACAGCTGCTGGATGATCATGCAACAGTTGGTAGATGATCTTCTAACAGTTGGTGCATGATCGTCCAACAGCCGTTAGATAACCGATAGTCAAGCTCCCGGGGACTAACCTCCCTAATGGTAGCGGCTAAAAGATCAAGGGGAAAAGGCTAAGATAGCTGGCGAAAAAGCAAAAACTTCACTCAAACCTCTCTCGTTTTAATTATTAACTTTATCTTTGCCCCTTGACAAGCTTATATAGATGACAAAACAAGGTGTGACAAAGATAGATATTAAGCAAGTATTGGCACAAAAGGCGCCCAAGGCGTCACGCAAGATTCCGGGATTTATCGTGGACTACTTGATTCGCACGGTTCATCAAGAGGAACTGAATGATATATTAACCCGTTACCACGATAAGGAAGGGGTAGATTTCATGCGTGAACTTATCGGCTATTTTGACCTTACCCTCGATCTGGTACATGCGGAAAACATCCCGACCGAAGGCCGCTATATCTTCGCCTCCAACCATCCGCTCGGAGGATTGGACGGTATCTGTCTCTCCGCCGTTATCGGTTCTCGGTTCGAAGGCCGCATCAAGTATCCGGTCAATGATTTATTACTTTATCTCTCCAATCTAAAATCCATCTTTGTACCGATCAACAAACACGGCACCCAAGGAAAGGACAACGCACGGATGCTGGAGGAGGCTTTTGCCTCGGACGACCAGATCATCACTTTCCCCGCCGGATTATGCTCTCGCAAGATTGGTGGCAAGATACAAGACTTGGAGTGGAAGAAATCGTTCATCCAGAAGGCGGTGCAATACAAGCGGGATATCGTACCGGTCTATTTCGACGGGAAGAATTCCAATTTCTTCTACAACCTCGCCCGGATACGCAAGGCGTTGGGTATAAAGATGAATTATGAGATGATTTATTTACCGGACGAGATGTTCCGGAGCAAACATAAGACCTTCCGGATTTATTTCGGGAAGCCTATCCCTTGGCAGACATTCGACAATAGCAAGAAACCCGCCGAATGGGCTGAGTGGATAAAAAACAAGGTTTACAAACTCAAGGATTAACAGACGAAACATATGCAAGACATTATCAATCCCATAGACAGGGCACTACTGAAGGCTGAATTGACCAAAGAGAAGAGGTTGAGAAGTACCAATAAATCGAAGAATGAGATTTATATCGTCACGGCGCACGACTCACCCAATGTCATGCAAGAGATAGGGCGTCTGCGGGAGGTCGCTTTCCGTTATTACGGGGGTGGCACGGGATTCCCTGTGGATATCGATGAGTATGACACGATGGAAGACGCTTACCGCCAGCTGATTGTCTGGAGCCCGGAAGATGAGCAGATCTTGGGGGGATACCGTTTCCTTTGCGGTTCGGACGTTAAGTTCGACGAGAATGGTAAACCGATCTTGGCGACCTCGCACTTGTTTAATTTCTCTGAGAAATTTATCAAGGAGATCCTTCCTTATACGGTAGAGTTGGGACGCTCGTTCGTGGCTCTGGAGTATCAATCCACCCGTTCCGGGGCGAAAGGCTTATTCGTGTTGGATAACCTGTGGGATGGATTGGGGGCTTTATCCGTGGTTGATCCGAGCTTGAGGTATTATTTCGGGAAGGTGACTATGTACAATACGTACAACCAAGAGGCCCGTAATATGATCTTATACTTCCTCGGATTGCATTTCCCGGACGCAGACCAACTGATCACTCCGGTATATCCTTTGGAGACTAATATGGATGTAGAGAAGATGAGATCTCTTTTCCCTCACGATAATTTCAAGGATAACTACAAGGTATTGAACCAAGAGGTTCGTAAATTCGGCATCAACGTGCCTCCTTTGGTAAATGCTTACATGAGCTTGTCGCCTAAGATGCGTGTATTCGGCACAGCGATCAACCATGAGTTTGGAGAGGTGGAAGAAACGGGTATCTTAATCGCTATTAACGAGATATTAGAGGATAAGAAGAAACGGCATATTGAGACGTATCTGGAAGAGGAGTACAAGTCCGCCGAGTTGATACGCAAGAATTTCATCGGGGAATAAAGCCGTAGATATGGCTAGCGCGACAGCGTAACAAGATATAAAAAGGTTCAGCCTAACCGTTCGCCTCCAAGCGGATTAAAAACGGACAAAGGCTGAACCTCTTTTTATCTCAAATAAATCTTATAGCATAGTCCACCGGAGAAATATTTCATTCGCTGCAATTCAAATTGAAAATGTATATGATTGAATAGTAGGTAAGTGGCTCCCATAGCGAAGTCTTTCGAATCGTATTCGGCTATGACGTTCAAATGTGGGGCGAATGAAGGATTGTAGGTGATACCTCCCGCTACACCGTTCAAGGGATAATCCTCACGGCGGTTATACAGATAGGATAAATGAACACCTAAGGTTTCCCTTCCCAGCTGAAAATGTTTGGTAGCGGCCAGATAATAACGGCAGAAATAGCCGTTTCCCGTAGCCGAAGCGAATTTATGCCCGGATGACGTAAAAGGGTCCGAAGTCCCCAGCACGACAGCGGGGATGTATTTGCTTTCTTTCAACACACGTAAGCGGGCGGAGAAATAACGATCTTGGTTCGTGAATCCGGAATAGCCATGCTTATCCAATCCAAGGCTCTCGGCCGTAAACAGCGTACAAGTATACGCTACTTCCAGAAACGGGAAGATCGTCACGTTCAAATAATAATTCCACGTATTAAAATTAAACTTGGGAGGCGTAAGCTCTTGATGCAAGAAGTTTCCGCCAAGCATCACGGTCTTGTCCTTTTGCATATCGGCGGACGGGGCATGCAATAGCCCTGTCGTGCCATAAGATAATTGAGCCGGAAGTAAGGTCCAGCAACTTAAGAATATGATCAATAAGAGTAATTTCTTCATTTTTCTTTGTTTACTTATAAACTTCCGGCTCAACATTATTTATAGGGAGGTCAGTCTTCTTGTTGATTATTTACCAAAAATACCGCCTCCGGCATTGTTTCCATTGCCATGGCCATGTCCGTGGCTTTGCTCATAAAGAGGAGCAGGATTAGCCTCTTTCACGCTCAACACCGTAACAGATACCGATTCCAAAGAACCACCTTTATTCAGATAGTAGACAACATATTCTTTAGCCGCATACTTAACAGTAATGTTTACACCCTTAAGAGTCATGCCTTCGTCGACCTTCACGTCATATGATTTTTTGAAAGAGATCAGACCACCATCAGCGTTGATTTTCTTGCCTAAGCAGTTCTTCAAATAATCCTTAGCCGCATTTCCATACGGAACTGAAAGGACAGCTTTATCCAAATCTTTATTATTTAAGAAAGTCGCATTATAAGTAAACTCTACCGAAACCATCTTGTTGTATTCTCCAAACTCCGATTTCTCGATAAAGAACGTACTATCAGAAGGAGCGGTTGTAGTCTTAACCGCCATCAATAAACCTGCGCTGAATTGAGAATAGTGAGCTACAGGGATATTCAATTGGCCATTCTTAAGCTCTACTTTAGCATCTTTATCAACTACCCAATTATCTCCATTCTTATACAGAAGGTTTAGAGGCATATCGGATACGTTCTTGAAGTCCGCAGGAGCGGAAGCTTTAATCACCATAGCCGGAATAATAACCGTACCGTCAGGCTTTCCTGTATAAATACGGGTAACAGCTGCGGCTGGAGAACCGCTTTCTGCTACTGTGCTAGCATCCGTTCCAGTCTCAATCTCCGCTGCTTTCTCACTATTAACCGTTAATTCCACCGTAGCATCACGTTTAATAGAGAAATCCTCCGTAGTGTTATTAGGAGTCACGATAACAACACCTGTATTAGAACCTTCGGTAGAGAATGAAATTTCATCAACCTCAGATTTGTCCTCTACTACAGATTCAATCTTGCCCAAACTTGCAGCGAATGTCTCAGGATTGGCAACAGCCACATTTGCGCCAGATTCATATTTATCCGCAACAGCCTCCGGTATCTTTACAGCAACCTCTACTGTCTTTCCTGTCTCATCTTTTACCTCGACCTTTTTCTCTTGATTAGCTTCAATCTTTTCCTCGACCTTACCTACTTGCTCAACGCCGATTTCCGGATTCACCTCTGTAATCGGTTTAGAAACCTCTCCGCCCTTAGTTACAGGATCGGGATCTGGGGTTGGGTCTGGGGTTGGAGTCGGATCTGGAGTCGGTGTAGCAGGTGTCAAATGGAAATCAGCGATCACATTCGCAGTCTCACCCGGTTTCAGCTCATCCAAAGTAAAGTTGTAAGAATATGCGGCATATCCTTCTGCGACAACACGAATTGTAAATCTCATTTGAGCCGTAACAGCATCTTGAGGAATTACAAAACGATAATGAGAGCCTGTCACAGTCTGAGTCTCAAACCCAGAACGGTAAATCATCTTTGTTAAAGCGCCCGACAAAGTAATTGTCGCATTAACAGCTTTACCATTCACATCCTTAACATCACCTTCCACAATATAAGAAGGACCTGTCGGAGTAGGCGTAGAAGCCTTCAATACCAAATTAGCCGGATACTTCACGTCAAATGTATCACCGTCACCCTCAGCCTTCTCTTGGTCCTCAACCGGAGAAACAACAACTTTAGCGACTGTCTTCTCATAACCGGAAGCCGTAGCGGTAATATCATACGTACCCGTTGCCACGTCAGACAACTCAAAGCTAGCCTTGTTCTCCTTAGCGATTTCCTTGTCACCTAATTTAACGAGCACTGAAAGATCGGAAGCGGTAATATCTTTTCCAGCCTCGTCTTTCACGCTAACGGTCAAGAAATACTTCGCCTTCTTGTATTCCGGCGTAGGCTCGGGAGTTGTTCCCTTTTCCATCACGGCATTCTGGATATTCTCACCCAAGCCGGATTCTACCTTCTTAACGGTTATATCATAGCTTCTCTCGATATAACCTTCTTTAGAGAAAGTCACCTTATAGGCTCCGGCAGCATTCTTTCCCAAGTCGAAAGTATACTGTCCGTCAGCAGCAGTCTTAGCGGACATTGATTTAGCTCCAGATAACGCGACATTCACATCCGCCATAGCAGCACCGTCCACGTCTGTCACTTTACCACTGATCGCATAAGTGGCTTCATTGCCCGGAGTAGGCCCAGGCACATCCCCATCGTCATCCTTACAGCCAGCGAAACCGATCATGGCTGTTGTCAAAAACAAGACCAATAAGGTCTGTAACTTTGTAATTGTTCTCATAATAAAACTATTTAAAAATTGAGTAATTCCGACTTTATAAAGTACGGGTTGAATTGATTTTGCTTCATCATGTTATCTTCCGGCAACGCATAATAGTTCTTATAATAATACCGTTCGTTTCCGGCATTATAAGACATACCCCAATTGTCGGAAGTTGTCACCCTTGCATATTTACGTTTGTATTTATAGGGAGGAAGAGCCACTTGGAAGCGAAAACCTCCATTCTTCAAAGCACCTTGCGCCTTCATCGCATAGAAACCAATCGAGCAATATCGGAAATGACGAATCAAGTCGATTCGTCCTCCAACCTCATGCAATAAATATTGTTCCGCCTTCAACGATATCTGCGTATTGTATTTTGGCCAGTAGAAACTCCCCCCCAACGACCAAGTGATTCGTTGATGCTTACCATAATGAAATTCGAACCCATTCCAATACCCCGTCCCGGTACAACCAATCCGCCCTTCCACAGAAAAACGTTCATCCTTGAAATAATGTACCGCCTTCAAATCTATACCATAGCGATCCGAATCAAACAACCCTACGCTTACTCTCGCAAACGTACGCATCGGTAAGCGGAATGATTGAGAAAGAGCGATTGTTCCCGGGTGAATCTTATCCATCCGCTTTCCATATCCATCATTATATATAGGAAACACCATCTGCGCCGTCAGCTTCATCCCATTCCAGAAAGAGACCTCGATCGCAGGCGAGAGGTTGAATAATACTTGGTAGATTTGCGTGATAATGAGGTTCTTCAGATACAACTCCGGATAAACCACCACGTCTACTTTAAATAAGGAGCTATTCATACGGTACTCTTTCTTCACCTTATCCCAGCTATCGCCCAGATCGTAAGTAGCATCCCAGGCGGAACGGGCCGCATAGGAGCCGGGAGCCGCCTTCAAGCTGTCCGGATTTGCCGTATAGATCAATGAGATCTGCGGTATATTATTATCCAATACGACGATACGGCAGGATTTGCCCTTCTCCGGCAAGCCTGTTTTCTGGATGCGGTCTATGGCATGGGCCAGTCCCACACCCTGCAAACGCCAAGGGGTATTCTCCAAGACATACACTCTCTCCTTCTCGTCTTCCGACCAGACAACATTCTCAAAACCCATATCGACCAGCATATTTGCGGTGATATCCGCATATACCTTATTATATTGGGCCTTTGTAAACATAGGCAATAGTAGCAAAAAGAATAAAAGGCATTCCTTACGGAGTAAAATGGCTCGTATAGAAGACTTTCTATTCATATCTCTAGAGTTTGATTCCAAGTTATCATTGGTTTACTGTTTTTCTTATTCTTACCCTTCCACATAAAAAACGACTAGTGAAAACGATCGTTTAGATCTTGCATTTTTTTAGAAAGTAAAAAGATGATGCTCTTTTGTCATATTCGTGACACTTTGATTAATCTATCCTGTTGAGAAGAAGATATATAGCAGGACAAAATTTAATCGGAAAAGGTTGCCGGTCTCGGAGAAATGCCTACCTTTGCAAACGACTAATTGAAACGATCGTTTTTTACAGTCGTTTTCAATCTAAATATTTTTATTGTTATCATAGATACTTCTCATAATAGCCTGCGCCAAAATCAACAAATGACACTTTATATTTAGAGAACGACCTCATTATTTTAAGATGTACATAACCCCGCATCCAAAGTCAGCTAGCTTCGTTGGCAAAGTAAGTTAACTTACTCGGGCATTTAAGTTAGCTTACTTTGCCATTTAAGTTAACTTACTTTTTGGCCCTTCTATACAGTCCAAAAAGAATACGGAAATTTGCTATTCTCGGAAAGCATTCTTATCTTAGCAAATTATAGCAGATTATAGCAAAGAGAGAGTTTCATGTTAGCAGCCATTCATATACAGTTAATCGTTGGTACGATATTTATCATATTGTATAGCGTCACTATATTAGGACTGGTATTAGTTATCATTACAGAGAATAGGAATCCGTTAAAGACAATTCCTTGGGTAATCGTCTTATTATTAGCACCCGGTATCGGACTGCTTTTCTATTTCTTCTTTGGACAAGATAACCGGAAACAACGGATCATATCGAGGCGTACCTATAAACGCATCATGAAAAGGCCGCAAGAGGGTAAATTACCTCAAGACGCCTGCGTAGTTCCGGACCCCTATAAACCTTTATCGACCTTGTTGACTAACACCAACCAATCCTCCCTCCTATACGGAACACAAATCACGATTTATACGAATGGTACCGATAAGTTCAAAGACTTGCTGGAAGAGATCCAGAAAGCGACCCACCATATCCATATACAATATTATATATTCTGTGATGACGAGATAGGAAAACAGGTGCAACAACTCCTTATCAAGAAAGTAAAAGAAGGTGTGAAGGTACGTGTACTTTATGATGATGTGGGTTGCTGGAATGTAAAAGACGGCTTCTTTAAGGAAATGAAGGAAGCGGGTATCGAGGTATATGCGTTCTTGAGGGTAGCGTTCCCCGTTTTCACCAGTAAGGTGAATTACCGGAACCACCGCAAGATTATCGTGATAGACGGTAAAGTCGGGTTTATGGGAGGCATGAATATAGCCGACCGATACGATAAGGGAACCTCTTGGGGCACATGGAGGGATACGCATTTCAAATTTGTAGGGAAAGGAGTGCACGGGCTTCAATCCGTATTCCTCATCGATTGGTACGTGGTTAGTAAAAAACTCTTGAACGATCGGATTTACTATCCGGCCGCCCAAATCTATAGCGATAATATTATGCAAATCGCCACTAGCGGTCCGGTAGGTCAATGGAGAACTTTGTTGCAAGCGACCATTTTCATGATCGCCAACGCCAAGAAGTATATCTTTATACAAACCCCTTATTTCCTGCCTACCGAAGGATTGAACCAAGCGTTGCAAACCGCCGCCTTAGGGGGAGTGGATGTTCGTTTGATGCTGCCTAAGCGTTCCGATACACGCTCAGCGAATATGGCCAGTCATTCCTTTATCGACGAGATGGTAAAGGCCGGCGTAAAAGTATACCTCTACAAACCGGGCTTCTTGCATTCCAAGCTAGTCGTGTCCGACGACGCATTGACAAGCATCGGGTCCGCCAATATGGACTTCCGTAGCTTTGAGCATAACTTCGAGATTAACGCTTTCGTATATCAAAAGGAATTCGCCCTGCAAATGAAACGGATCTTTACACACGACATGCATCACTGTGAGCGCTTGATCCCTTCCCGCTGGTTAAAGCGCCCCCTCAAGCAACGCATGGCGGAATCATTTATGCGTCTGTTTTCTCCCCTTCTTTAAGGAAGATGCTAAAGTTCACGGAGCCATACACCCGGTGCTGATAAAAATAAGGCAAAGATGAGAAGTCATTGGTCTTAGGATGTTCCATGATGAATATCCCTCCATCCCTTAGTAAATCACGCTCGAAAACCAAGGCGGGTATTTCCGGCAACTCCGGCAAGGCATACGGGGGATCGGCAAAGATGAAATCGAAACTTTGCTTAGGGGCTGAATTCAAATAACGGAAAACATCCCCACGAATCAGAGCCAATGCATCCGTCTTCAGCTCTTTCGCTACCTTGGCTATAAAAGAGGCATGAGCGTTATTTTTCTCTATGGCGGTTACATTCCGGCATCCTCGTGAGATCAACTCAAAAGAGATACTTCCGGTTCCGGCAAAAAGATCCAACGCATCCATACCTTCCAGATCCACCAAATTATTTACTACGTTAAAAATATTCTCTTTCGCAAAATCCGTCGTAGGACGTGCGCTAAACGAAGAGGGCACGTCAAAACGCCGACGACCGTATATACCGCTTATTATTCGCATATTAATAAAGATATTAAATCCATAGGGGCTTTCGTTACATCCGTTCCCAGCAGATAGGCTTCCGAAGGGATCTCCACCGGCTTAACATAGCGTAAATAGGTTCGCAATCGCTCCAGAACCCGCATTCGCGAGGAAGATTCCCCCGCTAAAAGCAACTGGTCCTTTTCTTGGTCCAATCCCGCCTGTTTCCATACATATAATATATAGTATACTATATCGTCCGATTGGTCGATCGGGTAAGAGTTCACAAATAAGAGTTTCCCTTGAGCATAGCACGCCACATCCATCCGCTTTCGTTCTATCACGACATACATTTGCCGGGGTAAGCTAGCACTACTTTCTTTTGTCCATAGCGTTAGCGGAGAAGTCATGTAGTGGGAGAAAAAAGGATGCAAAAGAGAACGGGAGCAAAATTCGTAAACCTCCTCGTCTACACCAAACACCAACTTAGCCTGTTGTTCCTTTAAAATATCGGTTAAGCAATACAATTCCAGTGTAGAAAAGCTGAAATCCAATAAATGCCCTTCCTTACCGTCCCCCCAATAATTATCAGGGATCAAGCTATATTCCGGAGATACACAGATCACGTTAATCCGTTTATAAGTCCACGTAAGAAACTCATGAGCGAAGAAAAACTCCTTAAGGGAAGAAATGAAAGAGACCGCCCGATCGAATTCCGTTTCCCGATAAAAGAAACTTCCTCCAGCCGAGGGATCATACCCGGAAAAAGAAAGTCCACCCGACCGAAGCCGGATGGACACTATATACTTTTCCGAATTATCAGTAGTTAACGTATCAGGAATGCTGATAGTCATATGAGCCGCTGATTATTCCCAGTTACCTGCGTTGTTATTAATTTCTTCCAAAGAACCTACGCGCAATCCCGGGAACTTACCTTGTTTCTCTGCCTTGTCGATCAAGTTATAAGTCAACTGAGCATCCATGTCACGCAAATATTCTTTGTAAGGAACCTCACAAGCGAATACTTTGATCTCATAACCCGAACCAGATTTCAACGTAGCCGTATCCATCTTGAAAGTAATCTTTTCACCCGGAACGGCCGGAACATAACGCATAGCCGCTACATCATAGTTCTTACCCAGCAAAGTATCTTTCGCCAATACCCACATGGTATCACGTCTGATTAAACCTTTCTTAACAGCCTCTGCTTCTGTCATACCTTTCTCCAACTGCTCATCCGTCAATACACCTTCCTTGATCAAGAACGGCAACTTATCCGTATTCAAGAATTTCTCCAAATCGTCGAAACTTCCGGCATGAGTCTTATACATGTTCTTGTATTCGATCTGAGCCTTACGGATTTCAATCAAACGGGCGATGATCGCATTGTCACGAATAGTCTTCTGATCATCATACTCAATCGGACCAATGACGCTCTTGTAGCACATGTAAACTAGCAGTACAACTGCGGCAGCTAATAAAATCTTTAATGTAACTTTCATGGTTTGTATTGTTTTTTGAATTTATTTCGTTCGGCAAATTTAAAAAAGAATATTTAATACACTACCTTTATCGCGAAAATTATTGCGATCAAAATGATAAATAGTTACATAAGCCAGCAAATCGAACGAAATTTCCCCTATAAACCGACGGATGATCAGTTTTTAGCGCTTCATACGCTTACCGAATTTCTCTTGTCAGAGGAACCGGACAGCCTTCTACTGATGAAAGGCTACGCAGGAACCGGAAAAACCTCTCTGGTCGGGGCTTTGGTGAAAACGCTTAACGAACTAAAGCAAAAAACGTTTTTGTTGGCTCCAACCGGACGAGCAGCCAAAGTTTTCTCGGGCTACGCTGGCCAAAAAGCGTATACAATTCATAAAAAAATATATCGTCAACGGGCGTTTTCCAATGAGCCGACGGGTTTCATGCCGTCAGATAATTTACATAAAGATACACTTTTTATCGTCGACGAGGCTTCTATGATCGCCAACGAGGGGCTGGATTCATTTGTTTTTGGTTCCGGACGCCTGTTGGACGATTTAATCCAATATGTCTATTCCGGGGAAAACTGCCGTCTTATCCTAATGGGAGATGTCGCACAGCTTCCTCCGGTGATGCAAACGGAGAGTCCCGCCTTGAATCCTGAGATATTACGGGGTTACAACCTACAGGTTTGGGAGATAGCGTTAACTCAAGTCGTACGCCAAAGCGAGGACTCGGGAATCCTGTTCAACGCTACCCGGCTACGAGACGCACTACGAAACCACATGGTCGAGATCTTTCCGAAATTACAATTAAAAGGCTTCTCCGATTTCACGAAAGTCAATGGAGATGAGCTAATTGAGGAAATATCTTCCGCCTATAGCCGCGACGGGATGGAAGAGACAATGATTATCTCCCGCTCGAATAAACGAGCTACGATTTATAATAACGGCATACGTAACCGTATCCTATACAGGGAAGAAGAGCTATCGTCCGGCGATCGTTTAATGGTAGCGAAGAACAATTATTATTGGACAGCGAATTGTAAGGAGATGGACTTTATAGCGAACGGAGAGATCATTCAAGTCATGCGGGTACGCCGTGTCACGGAGATGTATGGCTTCCGCTTTGCCGACATCACGGCTCGTTTTCAAGATTATGATCTGGAAATCGATTTGAAAATCCTATTGGATACTTTACAGACCGACTCCCCCGCCCTCCCTAAGGAGCTAAACGACAAGCTCTTTTACACCATATTGGAAGATTACGAGGACATTCCTACCAAGGCGGGAAAAATGAAAAAGATGAAGGTAGATCCTCATTACAACGTCGTCCAAGTAAAATACGCTTATGCGGTAACCTGCCATAAAGCCCAAGGCGGCCAATGGATGAACGTCTTTCTCGATATCGGTTACATCACGGAGGAAATGCTTGGTGAGGATTTCTATAGGTGGCTCTACACGGCTTTTACCCGGGCGACCCATCACCTATATCTGGTGAATTTACCGGACGAGTTCGTCGAATGATTTACAATATTTTAAGATCGAAACTGGCAACATTGACAAGAAATACTTATTTTTGTTGCAAAACATGCGTATGTCCGGATGATTTATAGCATCTGAAAAACATATAGAAATGGCAAACAAGGAAAAAATAGATTATCTATTGATCGATATCAGGGAGCTGGAGAAGTTGGTAGCCGGAATGAGGGACGCGGAAATTTATCCCGCCTCTTTCTTCAACCAGACCTTCCAGTTGACCCACAAGGTATTGAAGGAGCTTCATACGCTGGAGGAGTTTCAGTTAGAGGCTTTGCGTAAACAAATGGAGGAACATCAACGACTTATCGATTCTATTCCCGTAAGTAAAACTTTACAGATGCCGGAGGCGCAACCAGCTCCGGAAGTACCCCCTACGATCGAGGTCGTACAGGTACAAGAACCGATCGTCGAGACAATTACGCCGGCAATCGAAGAACAGGTTATTGAGGAACCTATTGTAGAAGAACCTGTCGTAGAAAAAGCGATCCCAGAGGAAAAGATCGTACAAGAGACAATCCCCTTGAAAGAGATAGAGATTCCACATAAAACTATATTAGCGGATAAATCCAGTATTTCACTGAATGATATATTGGAGAAAAAGAATCTTTCTGATTTCCGTAAGGCATTCAGTTTAAATGATCGTTTCCGCTTCAGAAGGGAATTATTCGGAGGAAATGAGGAGAAAATGAATAAGGCGATCGCAGACTTGAACGATCTTAGCTCGTACGAGGAGTCGGTCACTTATCTGAACAAGGTGTTGAACTGGAATATAGAAGACGCTTCCGTAGCCGATTTCATCAAGCTATTGGAAAAACGCTTCTCATAAATATACGATATGGCAAAATTGACTGTAGTCCCAACCCCTGTCGGAAACTTGGAGGATATGACATTCCGGGCGATCCGTGTGCTAAAAGAAGCTGATCTTATTTTAGCGGAGGATACCCGTACGACCGGCATCTTGCTGAAACATTTCGAGATACAGAACAAGATGCAGTCCCACCACAAGTTCAACGAGCATAAGACGGTGGAGCAAATCGCGGCCCGTATCAAGGGAGGCGAGAATATCGCCCTTGTTTCCGATGCCGGTACGCCGGCCATCTCCGATCCGGGATTCATGTTGGTAAGGGAATGTGTTCGCCAAGGGGTAGACATAGAGTGCCTGCCCGGGGCTACGGCTTTCGTGCCCGCCTTGGTAGCGTCCGGATTACCCAATGAGAAGTTCTGTTTCGAGGGGTTTCTCCCTCAAAAGAAAGGAAGGCAGACCCGGCTAAAAGAATTGGCTTTGGAATACCGGACTATTATTTTTTATGAATCACCTTTCCGTCTGCTCAAGACCTTGACGCAATTCGCCGAGTTTTTCGGTACGGACCGCCAAGTTTCAGTATCCCGGGAAATCTCCAAATTGCACGAGGAAACCGTACGAGGCTCCTTAGAAGAAGCAATTCAGCATTTTACCGTGAACGAACCAAGGGGGGAGATTGTTATTGTATTAGCAGGCTTAAAAGATAAAAAGGACAAAGAGACAGAAAAAGATGTTTAACTTAACAAGCAAAAAGAACATGAAGAAAGTATTATTAGTATGTGTCTGCACAGCCATGCTGGCCTCTTGTGGCCAAAATTCAGCGGATTACAAGAAACTAAAGGCTGAGAACGATTCTCTACGTATCGAGAATACGAAGAACACGGATGAGCTTAATGATATGCTCTCCACCCTAAATGATATTGAATCTGATTTTCAATCTATACGTGATGCCGAGAATTATTTGACGATCCAACAACAAACCGGCGGTGAGCTAAATCAGTCACGCAGAGATCAAATCAAGCAGAACATGCAATTGATCAGCGAGACCTTGAAGAAGAACAAGGAGCAAATCAGCCAGTTGGAGGAGAAATTGAAGAAAAGCGGTATTCAATCTTCCGCATTACGAAAGACGATCGATCGTCTTTCCTCCGAGCTGGATCAAAAGGCAACGATGATTGTCGCTTTGCAAGAGGATTTGGCAAAGAAGAACGTGCGTATCCAAGAATTGGACGAGATGGTAAGTTCCTTGAATGAGGATGTGGAAAGTCTGGCTACTACCGCAGCCGCTCAATCCGAGAAATTGAACGCTCAAGATAAAGCCCTTCATACGGCTTACTACTGTTTCGGTACTTCCAAGGAATTGAAGGAACAGAAGATCTTATCCGGTGGTGGCCTGTTCTCTAAATCTAAAGTCTTGCAGAGTGGTTTCAACAAGGATTATTTCATCTCTATCGATATCCGTGAGGTAAAAGAAATTCCTTTGTTCGCAAGCAAGGCTAAACTAAAATCCAATCATCCGGAAGGATCTTATGAGTTCGTAGAGGATGAAGACGGAAACTTGACCTTGAAAATAAATGACGAGAAGGCTTTCTGGAGCCTAGGCAAGTATTTAGTGATCGAAGTTGGATAATGATTTATAAAAGTATATTTATCGATTTGGACGATACCCTTTGGGATACGTACCATAACAATAAAGAATGCCTTGAAGAGTTATATACCGATTACCACTTTAATCGGTATTATGCCTCCTTCGAGGCTTTCTTCGATATTTATATGCCTCATAATCTAGACTTATGGGCCAAATACCGTTCGGGGGAAATAGACCGGCAAACCTTAATCTTGGATCGATTTCTCTACGTACTTCGTCCGTTAGGAATAGAGGATAAGAAAACCGTCTTATCGGTAAATAATGATTTCTTGCAACGCACGACCACCAAAACCCGATTAGTGCCCGGAGCCATTGAATTACTGGAATATCTCCGCCCTTCCTATCGGTTATTTATTTTATCAAATGGATTCCGTGAGGTACAATTCAAGAAACTTAGCAACGCAGGCTTGGCTCCTTATTTCGAACGGATGATCCTGTCCGAGGACGCTAATATACAAAAACCCCATAAAGGTATTTTCGACTTCGCCTTAAAGAACACGAACTCACGCCGATCCGAGAGCTTAATGATCGGGGATAGCTGGGAAGCTGATATCATTGGGGCTTATCAATCCAAGATCGACCAGATATGGTTGAATCCTGAAGGATTACCTGCCGTAGACTTCATCCCAACCTATACAGTCCGCTCCTTGGATGAGATCCGGTCTATCTTATAAGATATCCTTTCTTACAATGCCCATTATAGAGTGCTTACGATGGGCATTATATGATCCTTAGAATGGGCATCATAAAGACCTTACAATGCCTATTCTAAGAACTACATCTTAATACATTATAAATTAACCGATTACTTATCGGCTGTCACCATGTATCGGCGAAATCCCTCAGAGTATTCCGTATGATACCCACCCCCTATCGAATCGGAGCAAATAATAAAATATTCAAGACCGGGCACTTTAGCGCATAAGGATTTAGCCTCCTCCGAACCTAAGACCATAAACGCAGTAGCATACGCATCAGCGGTCATGGCATCCGGGGCGACAATCGTAGCACTAAGGATATCCCGCTGTACAGGGCAACCTTCACGGGGGTCGATCGTATGAGCGTATTTACGTCCATCCTTTATATAAAAATTACGATAATTGCCTGATGTAGCCATTCCTAACGGTTTCGGGAAGCTAACGATCTGCTCGAGTTCTTGATTCATGCCGGCAGCGTCATCCGTAGGCTTCGTGATCCCTAAGCGCCAATCCATGCCCGAGGGATTCACGCCTTTCACACGCATCTCGCCACCAAACTCCACCAAATAATTACGGACCCCTTTCTTCTCCAGCATCTGAGCTATCATATCGCAAACCGTTCCATCCGCCAAAGAAGAAAAGTTCATCATTAAGCGAGGATCGTCCTTCACGATGCGATCCCCTTCTAAACGCACTTTCTGAAAACCGATAAACTGACGGACACTGTCGATATGGGCAGGGGTTACGCTATCCTTCCGGCTGAAGCCAAACCCCCAAAGGTTGATCAACGGGGCGCAAGTCACGTCGTAGGCCCCATTTGTCTCAGCAGACACTTCAAGCGCCTTCTTAAAGACTTTTTGGAAGAGCGTATCTACCCGTATGTCACGGTTCTGGTTTACCTGACTGATTACCGAAGTAGAATCAAAAGCATTAAACAGGTGGTAGAAATATTTCAACTGCTCGTCAATCTCCTTATCCAATGGTTTAGTATGCTCAAACTTAATATGATAAGGTGTATGAAGCCTTCCGGATACCTCATAGTATTGGGGAGCCTGTTCACAACTTATCAACAAGAGATTAACAAGTAAACAAAGAATGGAGAATTGACTTTTCATATTAGAACTCTGATGTAAAATGGAACTTAATATCCGGAAAATCCTGTTGGGCCATCATCAATACATAGCTGGAATCCGCTAAATAAACATCACGGCCTTCCTTATCCAACGCCATATATTGCGCCTTACGTTTCTTGAAATTTTCCAATGCCTGTTTGTTATCACTCTCGATCCAGCAAGCCTTGTATAGGCTGATCGGCTCCCATTTACATTGAGCGGCATACTCATGCAACAGGCGGTATTGAATAACCTCAAACTGCAATTGTCCCACCGTACCGATAATCTTCCGGCCATTGAATTGATTGGTAAACAACTGGGCGACACCCTCGTCCATCAATTGTTCGATACCCTTGTTCAATTGCTTTGCCTTCATCGGATCTGCGTTCTCTATATATTTGAACATCTCGGGCGAGAAGCTCGGCAATCCCTTGAAATGCAATTCCTCTCCGGAAGTCAACGTATCCCCTATCTTAAAGTTCCCGGTATCCGGCAAACCGATAATATCCCCGGCAAACGCCTCATCCACCACTTCTTTCTTCTGAGCCATGAAAGCCGTTGGGCTACTGAAACGCATCATCTTACCGAAGCGTACATGCTTATAGTTCGCGTTACGCTCAAAACGACCGGAACAAATCTTTACGAAAGCGATACAACTGCGATGGTTCGGGTCCATATTCGCATGGATCTTGAAAATAAAGCCGGTGAAATTATCCTCGTTCGGGTCTACCACACGCTCTACCGCATGGATCGGACGTGGCGAGGGAGCGATACGGATAAAGCAATCCAATAGCTCTTTCACACCGAAGTTATTCAGAGCGGAGCCAAAGAATACCGGAGCGATATCCCCATCCAAATACGTATTCACATCAAATTCGGGATAAACCCCCTCTATCAACTCTATATCCTCACGAAGCTTCGCGGCTTGCGTAGGATCAATATAAGTCTCAAGATCCGGACTCGTGATATCCTTGAATTCCACATTCTCCGTCACATATTGCTTACTCGGGGTATATAGGTTCAGTTTCTGCTCGAAAATATTGTATACGCCCCGGAAACGTTGTCCCATATCGATCGGCCAACTCAATGGGCGTACCTTTATCTGTAATTCTTCTTCTATCTCATCCAGCAAATCAAAAGGATCTTTACCATCACGGTCCATCTTGTTGACAAAAACGATCACCGGAGTCTTACGCATACGGCAAACCTCCATCAACTTACGAGTCTGCGCCTCTACTCCCTTGGCGATATCGATCACGATAATAACGCTATCCACCGCCGTCAAGGTACGGAACGTATCCTCGGCGAAATCTTGGTGGCCCGGTGTATCCAAGATATTAATCTTATGATCGGAATAATCAAAAGCCATTACGGAGGTAGCTACGGAGATACCGCGTTGCTTCTCAATCTCCATCCAGTCGGACGTGGCAGTCTTCTTGATTTTATTAGACTTCACCGCTCCCGCTACATGGATAGCGCCACCAAATAACAATAATTTCTCGGTAAGCGTAGTCTTACCGGCATCCGGGTGGCTGATTATGGCAAACGTTCTTCTTCTTTCAATCTCTTCTGAATACTGGCTCATTCTATTTTATATGTATATATTGTTATCAGTTACACTTTGTTATTCATGCAGTAGGCCAAGCTAGTCTCCCAATGGGGAATCGTCAGTCCGTACGTGCTTTTTATCTTACCTTTATTCAATACGCTATAATGCGGCCGGCTGGCCGGTGTCGGATAATCCTTGGTCTCTATGGGTATCACCCGGTTATTCATACCTGCTATTTGCAAGATCTTTACCGTAAAATCATACCAGCTACACACTCCCTCGTCCGAGAAATGATAGATACCCGGTATAAATTTATCCGCCTCGGCACGTTCCAACACGGTAAGCATAGCGACCGCTAAATCTCCGGCATAAGTAGGCGTACCCACTTGGTCGAATATGAAACGCAACTCATCCCGCTCCTTTCCCAAACGCAATACCGTCTTCATAAAATTGTTTCCATACTCGGAATACAACCAAGCCGTACGGATAATCACAGAATCCGGACACACCTCCATCAAGGCCTGCTCTCCCGCCAGTTTCGTACGTCCATATACGGAAACAGGACAAGTCGCATCGCTTTCCAGATAAGGACGGCAACTCGTTCCATCGAACACATAATCGGTAGATACATGAATCACCTTCGCACCCACGGCATGAGCGGCCTCACCTAAGTTCCGTACCGCATCCCGGTTGATACGCATACACAGATCCTCATGCTCCTCCGCTTTATCCACCGCCGTATAAGCGGCGCAATTCATGACATATTGAACATCATTTTCCAAGACATATTTCCGGACGGCCTCCTTGTCGCAAATATCCAACGTATCTATATCCGTAAAAAGAAAATTATAGCCGGGATACAGGCTGATACGAGCGTGGATAGAATTTCCCAATTGACCGTTCGCTCCGGTTACCAAAACTGTCTTCATGTCTATATCTATATATTAATCCTCTAGTTTAAGTTCCCCTTTCATATCTTCCCGATATTTCTCGGCGAGCAACGCCAAGAAGGAACTGATTTGTTTAATACCCTCTAACGTCTCCGCACTCACCTCTTTCCCTTGCATACGCAAAAGCAGATAGCCATATACGGCGGCGAAACAAGTTTCCAGCTCCGGCAGATCCTCTCCACCCGATTTAGCCCGGAGCTGTACGATATAAGGAAGCGTCTTATAATAAGCCGCGCTATAAACCATCTCTTTCGGAGATTTCAAAAGACGGAGATGCAAATCGGTCAAAGTAATAATCACATTCTTGTTCAATTGGATATGACCTTTCTCCATCACCCCTTCGCTACGCATCATCTCGCTCAATTCCTCGTACCATTGAGCGATTTCCTTCTTCACCTCCTCGGGCTGGTCGTAATGGGCGATCACCGTGCGGTTGATCGAATCCATATCGAACTTATTCGCCCGGATCAAGTCCTCAACCTGCCACATATAAAGCAGATATTCAGCGATATTCTCTTTTCTTTTTTGTCTAGCTATTATCATATCGGCAAAGATAAACTATATTCCGATAACGCTTGATAAAAATCCGCGTCTTTAACGCCTAACTGCCGGCAAGCCAAACGTGCCGCATTCAGATTGATCAAGAAATAGCGATTGGGAATCCGCACCGGATAGTCTCCGTAGCGAGTATGCAAAAAAGTCTGCCCGTCTTTCTCCACGACCGGATGTTCCTCAAAAGGGATAGCGGTGATATCGCTCCGGACGTCCCCTGCCAACTGACTGACAGTATCATCACCTCCAAAATAAATCAATTTCCCTTCCCGCTCAATAGAAACGGAGAAAGATTGATAAGTGGATAAATAGGCCTCCGGAGTCGCATGATCCGTCTCGGTAGACCAAGATAAATTCGTCAGGATGGCGATATGCGGACGATAGAATTCCAATTGGAAACGCTTGTCCAAGGCAGAGGTGATATGCTCATCTCCTTCGATCAAAGCGATACGTGCCTCATAACTCAAATGTACCCGGTTCGGAAGCGAGTCCACCTTGCTAGTCAACGCATAGTCGAACGCCAACTTTTGCCGGCGCAACGCACAGACCATCATGGAAATAATCGTCTTCTTTCCACGACTACCCGCCACAACAACCCGAGTTTTCGACCGAGTCCGTTGAAATATAAATTCCGGAATGGATTGGATTAACACCCCCAATTCCTTCGCACGCAATAATTCCGGGTTATCTTGCTTTACTTTAGCACCCAAAACCACCGAGTGAATATCTTTTATTAATTTCTCCGGAAACCACCCATCCCCATAACAGGTACAGCCTGCGTTATGAAGTCTTCCTATCATCTCTTCAGTCAGACCACAACCGGAAGCGCTTACCTCATATCCTTTTTCTCGAAGTGCTAGGGCTAGATCTAAAACCAAAGGTTCGGTTACGGAGATCAAATGAACTTTTCGCATCGTTTTGATTTTAGCGCAAAAGTACGACTTTTATAAATACCTTCGGCACAAAGAAGCGAAAAATTAGATGCCCTCGATACGTTTAATGGTCGTGACCTCTTCTTTTCCCGAGGCCTCGACCAGCCTTTCCTTCGAGATTAGAACCGGAGTCCGTATAAATTCCGGGACATTAAAAGAGAACAGGGAACGCTCATAATAATCCGGAGACGCTTGCGGTAACAAGAAGGGCTTGCCGCACTGCCCCCGCTCATCCACATGCACCAAATACGGACGTGTGAAAAGCCCATCGCCCCGCCGGCTGGAAAAGACAAACCAACGACTATTGCCGCTCCAAGAATGATAGCTCTCTACATCCGGGCTATTCACTTCCGGCAAAGAATCGATTGCCCCGGTAGACAGATCCAGCATATGCAAATCCGCATCCTTATGCCAAATAGAGAAATTGCCATAATCGGACACCGTATAAAGTAGCCGCTTCCCATCCGGGGAGACTCTCGGGAACTTAACACTCCGGCCCGCTTCTCTCGCATTATATAAGGTATCCACTTGGGTTCCAATCGAACCGTCTTTCGGATCAAAAGCGACTCGTAGCAGGTTATACCGGACATCCCGATAATTTTCTGGCATACAGACAGAATCCGCCGAACAGAACAGCAGATAGTTGCCATCCGGAGTAAAAGTGGGAAAAGTCTCATAACACGCCATAGAAGCCAATAATGGCGAACTGAATACCCTCTCCTTCTCCGTGTCATAGATCAGCACGTCCGATTCCACGTCATATACCTCAATCCGATTCTCATCGGAAAGATGGAAGTCCTGGTGGGTCTCATTGGCTGAAAAAGCAACATACCGGCCGGATGGATGCCAATACGGATAAACGAACGAAGCCGGCTTACCGTCCCGTTCCAACGCAATCTTCTTTACCTGCCGATGATCAATCAAGTAAGTCCCATTATGAGAACCCCGCTGATGAAAAAGCATTTGTTCCCCTTGTCGCTCACAAAAGGCATGGCAGTTCATACAACTATTATTTGTCGATTGGTTATCAAGAATAGACTTTTCAACATAGTTTTCAACACATCGTTGATAAATCCCCATCTCGTTCCACATCCGATATCCGGGAAAAATACGGCGATACACCAAATAAGCGTCAACGGAATCTCTTGACACATAGATAGGGAAACTCATTTGTTTCCAATCACTTTGAGGTTCTCGAAAATAAACCGTCACATCTATTTGTTTTCCTTGTGCGTCCTGCGATAAGACCTTCCAATCCGTTTCCGGCAGGTTGAAAACACCATGATCGGCTGCGATTATCAACTCCCCATTCATAGTTTTCAACCGAATTATCCCCTGTAGCTGTTGATCAACCAACTTGAAATTGGGAGGGGCCATATTGACCGGTACAGTAACTTCCCTGTAATCCGGAAACACGTCAGTTTCTCCTTGTTCCGCTTGCGTAGGAACTTCCGGCCTACAAGCTACAAGTTCCAAAAGACAACCTATAATCCAACAGATAGATAATCGCTTCACTGTTCTTCTCCTTTAAAGATCTTGAAATAGAAATAATACCAATAGGTATCTCCAAATTGTCGATATATCGAGGACACATCCACTTGGTTGGCAGATCGTCCCAAAACCTGCTTGAATTCCCGGTATCGGTCTACGATCTCCGGCTGTATGGAATAGGAGGAAAGCGATATACTGTCTTTGTCCGCCAACAACAATCCGGCTTCTTGGAAATGCCGGGGTATCGGTTCCCCCTTCATGAAAGGTGTTTCTTCCAAGAATCGGCCAAATGCATCCAGCTTCTTACCCAACAAATAATAACATCCCCGGTATTCCCAACTGATCCGATGATCCGGAAGATTGTATCCACTCCATAAGGAATCGACAGGTACGGACAAACTCAGTCGATCCCTTTTCTCAACAGGCATATATTTGTCACTCAACTCCGGATCTTTATCCATTAATTCCGGATGTACCAGATAGGTAGCATAACGGCAAGCCCAATCTTTATAGAATGGCATAGCGGCAAGCAAGTCCAAATATTTCTTGGCCAGCGCCACCTCACCCCTAATCAGACAAACTTGCACGAAACGTTGCAACATGCGGGCACTCCCTTTACGTTTGGCTTGCGTAAATCCGTCCATCGCAAAACTTTCAGACAAAGAGACATCGCCAACAAGAAAATGAACATCGCTCAATAAACGATCCATGTAAAAGGTCTGATTCCAATCGGCACATAAGCTTTTCGTTCCTTTCTGATCGAAAGTAAACATCCGGTCGGCCAATTCTCCCTTATGGGCCAACGACATATTCAAATAGTTTAAGCTAACATAATTATAGATCTGCTTTCCCCGGTACTTATCAATAATAGCGTCCCATTGCCTCTCCCGGGCTAAGAAAGAGAGCTCGTCAAGCATCATGCGTTGCGCATGCCAAGGTTCCGGCAGGCAAAACCGTATGGATACCAGCACCGTGATCAGACAAACAACAAGGGCTACCCGATCCATCCATTTACTCTTCTCGCCAATCACCGGAACAAAGCGAGCGAATAAAGCAACACCGACAATCGAAAGGGTAAAGAAAGTCCATACACGATACATATAATAATGAGGTAATCGCTGTATCTCCAGATAGGCTTCCGGCATCCATCCATCAGACAAAGGTACAGGAATCCCTAACCATCCGCTAAACAAATATATAAAAAGCGCTGGGATCAAGCAGGCAGAGGCGGCCAATCTTTGCCGCGACGTTTTGTAGCGGAGTAAGGCTAACAGCGTATATAAGAAAGCGTAACAGACAGATAGAAGCCCGGTCAGCCCACATAAAAAAAGTGTAGAGGCAATTCCGTATCCGGCAATAGAACCCGCCCTCCGCACCTTTAGCGAGACCGACAAAGCTAAAAGCATCAAAACCACGCCAACCGTCCCGTCCACCAAATACTCCCCATGAATACTCATCTTAACCAGATACAGGACCGGCAATAAAGAAAGGAACAGCAGGTAGGTCTTGTCAGAGAAACAACGCAAGATCCTATAGACCATAAACCCGCAACCAACGAGTAAAACCGTATGGAGAACCACCGCCGACATAGGCTGCCGGTAGTATTGAATGATCCATTGCCCGGCGACAGCGCAAAATCCTCCCGGCTGAAAAAGGAACTCCCGGATATACCACCACTCAGGTATAAACAATTGCATCTCCTCCTGACCGACAAACACAAACACGCCAAAAAGCAGGAAATAATAAAAAATAGCAGCTGCCGAAAAAGACCAGAAAAGCGTTTGTTTCCAGTTCATATACTTAATAGATTATTATTCCACCAACCATCGCTCGATGTTACGGGTCACAGAGGAGAAGTTCACGCCGATCTTAAAAACTTGCCGCGGATCACTCGCAAAAGGAAGCGCATACTGTCTCTCCTCTATCTGGCGCAACGCCTCCTCGGCGGTGCCGTTCAGCTTGAATTCCATCACGTAGATATAGCGATCGGTCTTCAGAACGAGATCAATACGCCCTTGTGAGGTATGATATTCCACCTGCGTATAAAGTCCAACCAACTTAAATACGATAAAAAGCACGTTCCGGTAATGCAACTCCGTATCACGCTCCGGCTTCTGGCCGGCGATCACCTCATAGGGTGTATCAGCGAAGAAGCTTTGTAAACGGCGGAAGAACGCATCGTAATCACCGGAGCGTATCTCTCGTACGAATTGCCCGATCTCGAAAGGGGTCTTGGGCGCACTAACACTCGTGTAAAATGGAAGGAGATATTTCACGAAACCTTCTTCCACTTCCCGGTTCGGGAAACCTAGCCGGTAGATACCAAATTCAGGATCGTAATCCTTGATCGTCAAGTAACCACTCTGGTAGATTACGGGAACGGGATTTTTCGAGGCAGCATCGATACTGTTCAACACATCCGCATCAGTCTCCGTGTTCGCCATCTCGTAAAGGTCGTAATGGGTATGCTTGAGTAATTCAACGAGGTAAGAGGGCGTACCGGTCTCGAACCAATAATCTCCGAACTCCATCTTGGCGAAGGTATTCAATAGGCTAAAGGGATTGTATATTCCCGCAGACTTGGCGGTAAAATGGTATCCGTCATAGCGCTCCTTGAGTTTCTGGCTGGTTTCCTCATAATCCAGTTCCTGTGTCTCAGCCAGCTCCTTCAACTCCTCTTCTAGGTAGGCATGTATCTCTTTCTCCGTGATGCCACATATCTCGACGTAGCGATTGTCCATCGAGATATCCATAAGGTTATTCAAATCGCTGAACACGCTTACCTTACCAAACTTCGTCACCCCTGTCAACAAAGCGAAACGAATGGCTCTATCCATCGTCTTTAACACGCCGTAGAAAGGCTTCAACATATTCCGCAATTGCGTTTGCGTCTTTTCATCGTGCAGGTTTTGCAGCAAAGGCTTGTCGTACTCGTCAATCAATATCACCACGCGATGCCCGGTCTGGCGGTAAGCCTGTTCTATCACATAACTGAAACGTTCCTCCAAGGCACGATCCTGTTTCTCCGTTCCATATAAAGCCTCCCATTTCTCCAAGAACTCATTCAAGATACTAGTCAGAGCGGCAGTATCTTTATAATGACGAGCATTCAAGTCCAAATGCAAGATCGGATATACCTCCCAGTCTTTCTCCAACCGTTCCATCGCCAACCCCTCGAACAGCTCCCTCTTTCCTTGGAAATAGGCCTCCAACGTAGATAGCAAGAGACTCTTGCCGAAACGCCGCGGACGACTCAAGAAATAGTAACTTCCGGTCTTAGCCAACTGATAAATCAAAGCTGTCTTATCAATATAGAGATAACCGTCTTTACGGATCTTCTCAAAGTTCTGTATGCCGATAGGATAAATTGTCTGGTTCATTGCGATGATCGTTTAGATAACTAATGATGAACAAAGATAGATATTCCTTTTTACCGAAACAATATAAGTATGTATGATTTCAAGTAGCACTTAAAAATCCCTCCTTCACGATCCGCTTAATCGGAAGAAAAAAACGCTCTATCAAGCGTAACTCCTCGGTAACGATCTCTGCGGTAGCCCGCATCTCTTGAGAAACAGGCAAGTCGATACCGTAATTAGTTCTCAGCCCTTTAGGAAAATGGATGTCTGCCGTATAGTATTCATCGGAAGGAACCAACGAAATATTCGATACCACGCCGTTTACCACACCGAACTCCTGATCCGGGAAATTAGAAAAACGGACAATCACCCGCTGTCCTCTCTTAACCTTTCCAGAGCGCACTATCGGTACCTGTACCTTTCCCACCAGTCGCCCCTCGCTCTGTGGCACGATAGTAAAAGCGATCTCTCCGGATGAGATATACTGATTATCATTCCAGTATTTCGTGAAAGTCACAATACCCTCAACCGGCGTAATCAAACAATAGCGCAACCTCCACTCATGTATACTGTTCAGCAATTGTTCCCTAGCTGTCTGCAAGTCCTGTCGCAACATAAATTCTTTTTCGTTCTGCTCCAATGCCAGATCCAATAATACTTGTTCTTGATCTCCAATCCTTATTTTGAAATTCTCGACCGAGGCTACCGCACCTTCTAGAGAATAGCGGCTTTGCAGCATAGAAGCCCGAGCAGTCTCGTGTTCATAAGAGGAAATCACGGATTGGCTATACAATAAAGAATCCCGTGCGTATTGCTGTTCTGCCAAGGCGTATTGTTCCAAAAGGGTCTGTAGCTGCCGCTCGATCTCATTATAGTAAGCCCTATACAAAGCAATTTGTTTATGAATGGAGGCCTTCTTTTGCGAATAATAACCAATAGCCCTATAATTGACACAAGCATGGAGGGCCGACAGAAACCCCGAGTAAGCAGCCTGCATATCTCCTAACGACAGTTCCTTATATTGCGATAAAGCCTTGTCAAGGCTATCCACATCCACTCCAAATCGTTCCAAAGCCTTAGCCAAATACACTACATCCTCCGTATTCGCATGATTCTCCATGATCGCCAGCCAATCACCCTCTTTCACCGCACTATTATTTTTGACAAGCAATTCCTGTAGCTTCCCTTCCGAGCGAGTCATTATCGCCACCGCTGGATGTTGCCCCGTCAATGTCATCTCCGCCACTATCACGTCAGGGTATTTGAAAAAACAACTCCCTGTCAATAACGCCACGACCACAAGAAACAGCAGCGAGATCCCCCAGCGGACAATCCAATCCGGAACTTGCCCCATCACTTCCTGCACCTCCTCGCTACGCAATTCTATATTCTTTCCAGAATTTCTCTCCATCACTATCAACGATCAACTGTCCGCTAATTACCTAACTCCAATTGGTTTCTCACCAATCGATAATAAACCCCTCGCAAAGCCGTCAGTTCCTCATGCGTTCCCTCTTCCACGATACACCCTCTGTCTAATACCACAATCTTATCTGCATCACGCACCGTACTCAATCGATGCGCTACCACTACCACCGTACGTCCTTCATAAAAGGCATGCAACTGTGCCATAATCTCCCGTTCGTTATTTGCGTCCAATGCATTCGTAGCCTCATCCAAGAAAATAAAATCCGGATTCTTATACACCGCACGGGCGATCAAGATTCGCTGTCGCTGCCCTTGGCTTAGCCCATTCCCTTCCAAGCCGATCTTCGTATTATATCCTAAAGGAAGAGAGTCTATAAATTCCCGTATGTTAGCCACCTCAACAGCATGCAGTAAACGGCTCTTGTCCACCACCTCTTCTCCGACGGCGATATTGTTCGCAATCGTATCCGAGAAGATAAAACCATCCTGCATAACAGATCCGGTCTTTGCCCTCCACACATGCGGATTCAAATTGCGGACCGAAGTATCTCCAATCCGCACGTCCCCCCTTATTTGGCTCATAGAAACCGAGCTACAATTTAACAATCGTTGTCTTCCCGCTCCCGCTAGCCCCCACAATAGCGGTCACTTTATTATGCGGTATCGTCAAATCGATATGCTCCAAAACGTAATCCCTATCAGCACCATCATAACTAAAACACACATCTTCCAACCGGATTGTTCGATCATCGGGTAAAGTGTTCAGCCGGTCACCTCCCAGCAGCTCCTCATCCTCCTTCCCATGGATCTCAGCAAGACGTTCCAAACTGATTTTCGCATCTTGAAACGCCTGAGAAAAACTAATAAACTGTTCGATCGGTGACATCAATTGTCCTACTATATAAGTAACCGACATCATCATACCCAATGTCATATCTCCTTGTACCACCGCCCGGGCAGCGATAAAAGAGATCAGTATATTTGTTGTCTGGCTAAAGAAAACCGCCCCCATCTGCTGGTACTGCTGCAACGCCAACCCTTTTATCTCTATTTTGAAGAGTCTCACTTGTATTCGCTCCCATTTCCATCGCATTCGGGTCTCGCTATTATTCAATTTGATCTCCTGCATTCCGGTGATAAGCTGGAAGAGGTTGCTCTGCTCACCGGCCGACAAAGAAAAACGTTTCACATCCAATTCCCGCCTCCAACGCATAAAAACCAAAACCCAAACGACATACAAACCATTCCCCAGCAAGAAAATCCCCAGTATCATCCAATCATAATAGGCCAGCACAAAACCGAACACGATGAAATTCATGAACGAGAAAAGCGTATTGAGCGAGGTCCCGGTCATAAACACCTCAATCCTGTCGTGATCACCGATACGCTGCATAATATCGCCTACCATCTTCGTATCGAAGAAACGGAGCGGCAAACGAGTCAATTTAGCGAGAAAATCAGAAATCAACGCAATATTAACGCGGGTATTAACATGCAACAAGATCCAGCTACGAATAAAGTCAACAGACAGCTTAGCGACAAAAACCATCAGCTGCGCAATAAGCACGAGAGTGATAAAACTAAGATTACTGTCCCGGATACCCGTATCCACCAAGCTCTGTGTAAGAAACGGCAGAATAAACTGCAAGATACTCGCCGTAAGCATCCCCAATCCCAGTTGTATCACCTCTCGACGATAAGGCGAAAGATAACGAAAAAAGAAACCAAGGCTACGCCTCCTGAGCTCCGTCTCCCCTTCCGAATCATAAAACTCCGGTTTTGGCTCCAACAAAAGTGCCGCTCCAGTATCCTTCCCGTCCACCTTCGTACTCACCCAGCACCGTTTAAACTCCTCTCTCGTATAAGAAACAAGCCCGGCGGCAGGATCGGCTATATAAAACCGTCCCTTCTTGATTTTATGACAAATCACAAAATGATTCTGGTTCCAATGCAATATACAAGGCAACAGACATTCGCTTTCCAGCTCCTCCAAAGCGATTCTCACTCCCTGTGTACGGAAACCTATACTCTCCGCCGCTTCACTAATGCCCAGCATAGAGACCCCCTCCCGGGTGATAAAAGCCTTCTCCCGTAAACTCTGTAAAGAATAAGTCCGCCCATAATACTTAGCGATCATGCGAAGACAGGTTGGACCACAGTCCATCGAGTCCGGTTGACGATATATAGGGAACATACTAAACATCATTCTTTATATCTTTCACCCATGAATTGAAAAAGTAATGTACAGCATAAGCATCTTTTAAACAATTGTCTAATTCCTGACTTTCTTCATTTTCTAGCAATAAACGTCGGACTTGATATCCCGTAAATGGAGTCACATATTTTCTAGGCATTATATAGACATCCATTTGTTCTTCTTTTGATAGGTTGTAATATAAATTCATTAACAGCCAAGGTCCTGTAGTTTGTAATATACAATTAAACGGATCAGCGTCATTTATTTCCACAGGATACTCAAAGATAGAATCTATCACCTTTTTCAAAAACCAATGCTTTGGAGTTGATAAAATCATAGCATTATTAAAATAATGAGAAACCGAATGGCCACATTTTTTTTTCATTCCTTCTGAATATTCATGTTCTTCCGAAAAACAACAAGTCTTTCCAGATATTAATGGTTCGATAGATTGTAATGATTCGTAATCTAAATCAATGTACATTCCTCCCATTTGGAACAAGAACAAATAGCGAATCGCATCACATCGTTGAATATTATATGGAAACCTATTAAACAAATCTATATATTGAGGATAATAGTTTTCCATAAACTCAATTATACGATCATCATCCCAAAGAATATATTTCCAATCAGGGTAATCACGTCTCCATGTCTCAATTAAGGCTTTATAACTTTTAGGAAGCTCCTCTGCAGAAGACCATATTTGATGTATTATTTTAGGAATCATACTATGACGGTTATTATTAATCCATCCATTTCAAATCAAAGGGGAATACATTCACATATATTCCCCATATAAGTTTATTATATTCTCTAAGACTGCAATTTAAAGAATACAATCCAATCATTCGTATTATCATCTATTTGAGATACATCTACGTTCTTTAAGAATGGATAGTCATCTTGATAATTCGTTTTTTTTTTAGCGATTTCTTCTACGACCTCTTTCAGCTCTACGGCATTGACCAGTTGGTAAAACTCCCCGCTCTTCTCATCATATCCGTCCGGTGCCCTGTAGCCTCCGAAGAACAGATCATAAGGTTGCCCCCAGTTCTTATTCAAAAGATAAGTATCCGACTTCCGATTATAATAAACCACACATGGATCCCAGATCAAAGAAGGCGCAAACACAATCCAGTCGTCTGTAACGGTCAAGCGATCGAATGAAAGAATGGCCTTGTCTCCCTCGCGGTATTCACGGAATCGGTTGGCTATCTCCTCATCCGCACCACTAAACATATCAGAGGGGATATTCATGCCTTTGAAGTCAAGCGTGGCGAAGACAGACACGGTATCTTCCAACTGATAGATGGATGGATCAAAATAATTTGTCAACAAGATCCGATCGCCATATCTTTTCAATGAATGGTAGGTAGACTGGGAGATTTGCTGTTTCAATAAGTTCTTATTGCTAGGCAGGTACTCAAAGACCGTTCCATCCGGGTGGTATACGGTAAGCTGATAAGGTTGGATATAATTGGAAGCAACAGCTATCGTACCATCTTTTGTGACAGCTATCTGACGACCATTATTTTTCAAAGGAATAGTTTTAATATAATGCCCCTCATAGTCATACAGCTGAATTTTCATATTATCCAATCCGTAAATTTTGTTGTCGGACAGGGCTATATTAAACAACACGTTATAGTCCTCCGCTCCTTGCCCCTTACGGAATATCTTGTTTTTGAACTTGCCATCTCGCCCAAAACGAAAGATAGTCTGTTGCGAGGCATCCAAAAGAAAGATATCATCACCATCCAAATGAATGGTAGAACCAGAACCTTTAAACAAGATATCATCACCTGATTCCAACGGCAACAACTGGATCTCCATACCGGCCAGAAATCTATCAATACTTTCTTTTGGAGATTCTGATTTCAAATCAACTGGACAGATAGATGGAGTCCCATCAAACTTTGCTTCGTTTTTCTTTTCAATACAACCTTGCAGTAATAATATACTACAAAAGGCTAAACCAACTAATTGCTGTTTCATATTATTTATTATTGTGGAATTAAGACTGATATTTGACGAGGAGCATTAACACATCTAGGATCAGGAAAATCCTTATTATCTAATCCATACCCTTTTAATACATCAACAATACATCGATTAGGAAAAGCATAGCACTCCTCAAATATCTTACATGATTTACAAGGACTTGCATCTCTAAAATCTTCACGTTTAGGAAATGCTAATTTTAATGCCTTTGGCAATGGTTTATTACAAGATGACCAAATTTGATGAATAGTTTTAGGTATCAACATTTTTTATCTAAAAAGTATAGATGAAGTTCTAAAGACTTCTACAGTTAACAAATTTACACCTTACTATTATATTACAATTATAATAAATATCACAAATATTTAACACAAAACCAAACATACAAAATTTTTAACGACATTTTTATAAGATGTAAAATTGTTTAGAAAATAACAATAAAATCTGTGAAGCAAAATTAGGCATAATCTACAAAATTTACATGGTCGGAAAAACGCAGTACTACTTACTTCGTCTACGAATATATACTTATTTGCCCGATGCAGTATATATTCTCCAGTCAAGTAAATAGTACTGCGTTTTTCCAGCCATATCAATAGTAAACAGGGAGTATGCCTAACGGCATACTCCCTGTTCCATATCAAATCCTACGAACAATTAATATCCCGGGTTCTGCTCCAATAAATTATTGGCTCCGATCAAGCTGTAATGGATCGGGAAACGGTTCAGGTTCTTATTGTTGGTAGCCTTATGATCCCACCAGTCCTCGGTAACGTAAGCATCCCAACGTACCAAGTCTGTACGCCGACGGCCCTCGCCCAAGAACTCCATCATCCACTCGTCCAGCATACGATACTTGTCCAAGTTGGAGGCTGTCACCGGATCCGGATCTCCCTCAGGGAAATAACGCTTGCGCACCGTATTGATCAAGTTAGCCGCACCCTGCTTATCACCCGCACGCATCTTACACTCCGCCAAGGTATAATACACCTCCGCCAAACGGATCACCGGCACGTCCGGATTACCCTTCAACTTATACTCCTCCTGGTTCGGGCGCGGGCAGCGCTTCATCAAACGCACGCAAGAGTTCTCCTCTGCCGTAGCGATCGTGGAAGGCAGATCCGCTACAGAGGCATATTCCGTACCTACCTTCGCAAAGTAAGCCACCTGGTCTACCACCGTAAGCGGCTGGTCCGCATACTCACGGCTACCCGTACAAACCCAGTCCGGATTCAACGGATTCACCAACTCGCCCACGATAAACATACCGCGATACTTACCGTTACCCTCATATACATACGGTTGCTTACGGATATCCTTGTCGTGGAACTTCCGATAAGGGCTACCCAGCTTATACGTATAAGGCTTGCCGGTCGGATCCAGGCCCGGAGTCAGACCGATACCGTTATTAGAGCCGGAACCTTCCAATCCACCCAAGTAATTCTTATAATTGTAAGGCACCTGCCACGTCCAATAGCCTCCATCCGTCTCCGTCTGGGAGTTCTGGGAAGGGACAGACCAGATGATCTCATGGCTGAACTCATTGCTAAAACCGAACGTGGTAGTCCAATCAGCATCCAGCTCATACGTTCCATACTTGCCATCCAATATATCCTGGCAGATCTGGGCAGCCTCAGTATACATTTCCTTGCCGATATAAGACTTCGCGTTGAAATACAGGCGAGCCTTGGTCATGGCTCCCGCAGCACGATTGATAGTACCGGTCTCCATCTTGCCCATCTCCGTCTTGATCGGCAAGTTAGGGATAGCCACATCCAATAAGGAATCGATAAAATGGAACGTTTCCACATCGGTAGAGCGCCCTCTCACCTCGCTCTTGGTCGTGGTGTACAAGGCCACGCCGCCGAAGAAGTCCAAGCCATCCAAGTAAAGGGAAGCGGCCAGGGCAGTCTGCTGCGCGATCATGGACTCTTTCGTACCCGGCTCGAAGCCCAGCTTATCGAAATCTACCTCGCTCAGGTCTTCCACCGCGTCCCAAGCCAATGCCACACCCATGGCGAAGTTAGTCCATCCCGTCTCGATACGCGTCATGTCTTCGGTATACTCATGGTGATGGAACTTCTGATAGTTAGCACCGTCGAACCAGTCGCTTCCGCGTGTCGGCAACACATATTCATCCGTACCCAGCTCCTGCAAAGCCCAGCGAGGATCATCTTGTCCCAAGTACCAACGCCAGTGCGTGAAAGAACGATTGAAACGTTGCCAGACAGCCTCCTGCGAACTATAGAACGTTTCCGGTACGACCTGTGAGTAGAACTCCGGGTCTACGTTACAAGAGGTAGCCGCCGCGAGGCAAGCCACACCCATCAATAGTGATTTAAATATATTTTTCATTTTTAGACAACTGAATTAGAAATTAAACTGCAAGCCTAGCGTATACGTACGCGTCAACGGATAGAAATATTCCGTGTCCCAGAACTTCTCCGTACCCTTATCCCAACCATCGATCTTCACCTCCGGATTCATACCGCTATAGCCGGTAATCGTGCATACGTTACCTACCGTAGCATAGATACGGATACGATCTATCAAGTTATTGGTATACTTCTTCATCGGGAGCGTATATCCCAACGTGATCGCGTCGATCTTCAAGAAGGTACCATCCTCCAGATAATAGTCGCAAATTTGTTTCTCTCCCTTGATGTGGTTAAACTTGCCATAGGCATCCTTCAAGACATTCGTGTTACCTCTTCCCTGTATGCCGTAATACATATTGATCGTGTTATACACATCGAAGTCGATCCAGCTACGCATGTTGATACCCAGGTCGAAGTTCTTGTAAGACAAGGTATTGTTCCATGCCAAGATCAGTTTGGGCATATAGTTACCCATGTACTGCTTATCGTTCTCCGTCTTGTCGGCCGCCGGTATCACCTCGCCGTCCTTGTTGTAAAGCAAGAAATTACCGTCCTCGTCGAAACCGGCGAATTTCCACAAAAAGAAAGAGCCGATCGTAGACCCCTCTTCCATGCGAGCGGCGTCACCCGGTGTTCCCGGCGCCACGAACCCGTTGCCATTGTAGTACGTGTTATTTCCCCACAACGTAAGGATCTTGCCGGTGTTATGGCTCATATTGATATTCGAGGTCCAAGTAAAGTCCTTCGTGCGGATGATATCGCCACCAACCTCGAACTCCCATCCCTTGCTCTCCATCGAGCCGATGTTCTGATACTGAGTACCGATCGTATAAGGCGGCTGCGGCACCTTCACGCTATAGAGCAGGTTATCGATCTTGCGGCGATAGTAGTCGAACTTACCGTACAGGCGTCCCTCGAAGAAGGAGTAGTCCACACCCAAGTCCCATTCTTTCTTCTGCTCCCAACCAAGGTTGACGTTCACGTTCTGTGTCTTTCCGTAGGAATAAGCCCAGACACCGTTCGGCAACATCCAGTTCGTGTCGGAACCCAACAGGTTAGCCATATAGGAAGCGTCGAAATCATTGTTACCCGTCACACCATAACCGAAACGGACCTTCAAGTCCTGGAGCCAATCGATCTCCTTCATGAACTCCTCGTTGGAGATACGCCAACCGGCCGTCACGGACCAGAAGTTAGCCCAACGGTTATCGGCGGCGAACTTCGAGGATCCCTCGTGGCGGATAGATGCCGAGGCCATATACTTGTCGTTATACGAGTAGTTCACACGGCCGAACACGGAGAAGAGCTTCTCGGAGATATCCTTGCTGGAGCTCATGGCCGCCTTTCCGTCGCGCAGGTAAGAGCCTTGGTTCATGTCCCAATACTTGATACCGTCTACGGAGAAGTTATAGTTGGTCATATTGAAGCCCTCGCCGTTCTTCTCGAAGTAAGAGTAACCGGCCGTGGCGTTAATGCTATGCCCGCCCTTGAACTCTTTCAGGTAAGTGAAATAACCCTCGGAGGTAAGGTTCTCGGTCTTGCTGAAGCCCAGGTAAGCGGCTCCCTTGCGAGATTCCTCGATCTCCTCGCGGTGCGTGCTCGGATTATACGTATGATTCTCCCACTGACGGTTCTCGTATCCCAGTATCTGCTGGAAGGAGAGGCCGGGCACGGGCTTGATGTTCAGCTTCAAGGTAACTTCCGGCTTAAACCACTTGTCGAGGCCGTAGTAGTCGCGCAGGTAAGAGTCGGCCACCACGTTGTAGTCCAAGGACTCGTTCGTCCAGACGTTGTATCCCGTCTCGCTGTCCGCGTCGTAAGGAGAGCGGGTGGGATTGTTACGCATGGCCTGCTGGAAGTTCGGGAACTTATTGTTACGGGCCGCCTGGCGGTAATCTACCGCGGGACGTACCTCCAACCAATCGTCGAAGAGCTTAAAGCTGGCGTTGATACGTCCGCCAAAGTCCTGACGGCTATCGTTGATGGCGATACCCTCGTTTTTCTCGTAGAAGAAAGAGGTATAGACCTGCGCCTTCTCGGTACCCAGCTCCAAGGCCAGGTGGTGCTTCTGCGAGAAGTTGTTCTTGTTGATCATCTCGTCCCACCAGTTCACGTCCGATCCGTAGTCCGTACCGATACCGTACTGAGCGTACTCGCGTCCGCTCAGCATCTCGGGGGCGTTATAGTTCTGCTTCTTCGTAAGTTCCGTGCTATACGTTAGTTTCACCTTGCCGTCCGTGTTCGATCCGCTCTTCGTGGTGATCAAGATCACGCCCGACGCGGCGCGTGTACCGTAGATAGCTCCGGCCGAACCGTCCTTCAAGACATCGATAGACTTGATATCCTCTTGCGTAAGCGAACGGATATCGCCGCCGGGGAAACCATCGATAACGATCAAGGGAGACTTACCGGAGTTGATGGATGTCATACCGCGCAGCTGGAAGGAAGTCGCTCCGTTGGCGCTACCCAAGTTGTTCATCACCAAACCGCCGATCTTTCCTTGCAAGGCCGTAGAGATATCCGATCCGCTCACGCCGACCATCAAGTCGTCCGCCTTGATAGAGGTGATGGCGCTCGTCACTTGCTTCTTGTCCATAGAGCCGTAACCTACCACGACTACCTCGTCCAGTTTCTGAGAGTCCTCCTCCAAGGTCACGCTGACCAGGCTATTGCCGCCTATCGGCACCTCTTTCGTGACGTAGCCGATATAAGACACCTCGAGGATAGCTCCTTCCGGCACGTCTTGCAATATGACTACTCCGCTCATGTCCGTAACGTTACCAATGGTCGTTCCCTTGACCAGCACGTTCGCGCCGATCAGCTCGCCCATAGAATCTGAAACCTTAACCGTGATTGTCTTACCTTTCTGGGTTACCGATTCCATCTTCAGCCCGTAGTCTACAACCGGCTCAACCGAAGCCAAGGCCGGGGTAAAGGCCATAGAAAGGAATCCCGTGGTAAGCAACATAACACTTGGTTTAAGCAATCCTAAACATAATTGCTTGCTCGTCTTACTACTTTTCTCCATTTTCTTTAATGGTTACAATTAATTGAGATTAACAAAAAAATCAAACACGTGACATTTTTCCTTTATATAATATTCGCAGTGTTTTCCCTAGAAATGACGGGTTTAAACCATCGTTTAAACTAGTCATTCGCAAAGGTAATCATTTCTTTTAATTATACAATATTCACCTAAACATCTTTTAGTCCATATATTTTAACACCAAGCGATTAAGTAGCGTATCAGACTATAAATAAGATGTTAATGAATAGCGTGCGTCAGCGCGAAAAATGACTAGTTTAAACGATCGTTTAGACTAGCCGTTTTTCTCCAACCCTACCAGAAAACCTCGTGCGGAAGCCCTCTCCCATACCCCGGGTGCCCCCTCGCAACAATCGGGAGCCCCGGATTGTTCACCGCCCCGGCAGACGAGAAAACGGTTCATCGAAACCCTATTAATAATCCGTAAAGTTGCTTAACCGATTTAACACGAAAAGCGCCGTTTTCGCCCAAAAGCAGGGCCGTAGTAGGGCCGCTGTAAGGCCGCTGTAAATCCCATTCCTGCGATCGGCGTTAAAACGGAGGAAGAATTTTAACACGACGGCCCGTTTTCGGCCCGATCTGTTAAAAGCGATTTAACACGAGAAAAAAACGCGTTGTTAGAAAGATGTGGCGCCGCGATCCAACCGGGGTACGAAAAAAAACGTATATTCGCGCATGGCAATCACTCGAAGGAATAACCATAGACACATATACAAGATGAATACACGACACCACCTCGTATGGATTCTCCCGACACTGCCGTTCCTCCCGCAGCTCGCGGGAGGAACGGCCGAATTGCCTGATGACATGGGAGGAAACGTATTGGTATAAATCCAGATGATCCTACAGATAATAGACACCGGCTACTTCTACGCCGACGGAGGCGCCATGTTCGGGGCCATTCCTAAAAGCGCTTGGAGCCGTCGCTATCCGAGCGACGAGACAAATGGCTGTGTGCTCGCCATGCGTAGCCTTGTCATAAAAACGGATGATGGGCACACTGTCCTAGTTGATAACGGAGCGGGAAATAAACACTTAAAACGACTAAGTTATTACCGCTTCTTCAACTTGGTAGACCTCGGCACGGAACTACGAAACCGGGGAATCCAACCGGAGGCAATCACGGATGTTGTCCTCACCCATCTCCATTTCGATCATTGCGGTTATACCACGCAAAAGGATGAATCTACCGGACATTTATCGCTTTCATTCCCTAACGCAAATCACTGGGTTAGCCGCAAGCAATGGGAGAATTTCCTTCATCCGAACGCCTTGGAGAGAGATTCCTATTTCATCGAGAATATGCAAGCCGTCGCAGACGCTAATTCCTTACGGCTGCTAGATGCCGACACATCGATTTGCCCCACTATAGAGCTACGCCTGTACGATGGGCACACTCCGGGACAAATTGTTCCCTATATCCATACGGAGGACCGGACCTTTGTCTTTGCCGGAGATGTTATCCCCCTTGTAGCCAGCGTATCCCCGGAATGGATCTCGGCTTACGATACATATCCGGTCACATCATACGACGAGAAAGTCCGGATGCTGGAGGAAGCCGTGCAGGAAGGGCAAGCCATCATCTATTGCCATGATGCCTATACGCGCTGCTCCACAGTGAAAAAGGTGAACGATTATTATCGGAAGAACTTTATTGTCCATATATAGCGATATTCATTTTACTACCTAAAACGCATTAAAAGTAAAATTCCATTATCTTCCTCATTGAGTTCCAGTGCTAATTCTCTAAGCCTCCCTCCCAATTCTCCCTTCTCCAATGCCTCTCTCAAGTTATCCGCAGAATAATAGTACACAGAGGAAGAAATGTTAAAATCAGGATCGTTAGGAAAATCCTCATTAATAATAGAGACCCATTTCATTTTCCCGGCTTCCCTATCATATATATAATCCTTTTCCGGGAATCCTTTATCTTTATCCACATCATATATCATCTCTATGAGAGATATCCATATATCATTTTCGGTCTCTTGATTATAACGTATCAAACAAGGTATCTCTTTCTTTCTTATTTGTGGAGAATATGCCAGAAATGGACGTAAACGCAAAGTCTCACTTAACTCATAAATCGTATCATGAGAAGGTTCTGAATATATCCATCGATCATTTCTATGAATAATAGTTCGCAACGGAGCTGTTCCCCCTTTCATAAATGAACCGCTTTGTTTTGTGATTGACAAACTTCGATATCTATCACCTGATATTGAATCCAATCCGTAGATTCCGTGAGGAATCGTCTTATGAAGTAAATACAAAAAGGAACTCTTTTCTTCCTCGTCACGGGCATGACATAAAAGTAAACTATCGTTATAATTATACATCTCTGCCAAATATCCTGCTACCAGATCCAATGATCTCACGAAAGTTCCATCCGGCTTATACACATTAATCCTACTGGTTCCTACGACCTCGCAAAAAAGTTCCTCCTCTTTTTCATCATAAGCCAAACGCCCAATGCCCATATATTCTTCCGGTCCACTCCCTCTTCGATTTATCAAGAACCGCTTCTTGCCTGTACAATCAAAGCACATAATATTTTTGTTCTTGTAGTTTTTAAAAATAAAAAAACTATCCGTCACACAAGAAGGGTTACCTATAACAAGATAAGAGGAATCAGTATACAATTTCACATAAGAGACATCCGAAATCGACCGCAGCTCTATTCTCTCACAGATAGAGGAAGCCGGCATATTTATTATCGGCAAATTATGCTCTGAAGATTTCTCCGATCCAAAATGGCAAGAGAAGAAAAACAATGAGCAATTAAAGAAAATCCAAAATTTAGACATAAATACATTTTTTGCTCCACTTCTAAAAAGAAGTGGAGCGATTAATAATCAATTTAACTGTTCACTAGACGTAGATTGCCAGGTCTTTCTAGTATTATCATTCTGGCCAACACCAGAACAACTACAACTACATCCTCTAGGAGAGATACCACCTTGTAGCTTAACAAGTTCTTCCTTTCTCATTTTCTCAAATCTCGCAAGTTCTCCCAATCTTAGATCTTTCATACCTCCTTACTTTTTTAATTAATAATTCAAAACACAGGATTTATCGCATAATGCCAATTGATTCATAAATAGCTCATAATTTGACGGGGGAGGACAAATATATTTATATACACATTTAGAACAAGGAGCTCTGTTTCTTGTATAAAACCAAGATGTGTTTGGATCCACCAGAGACTTATGCACAAAATAAGGCAAATTATATTCTTTTATATTACCCATTTTTTTAAAATGGACATTATTATATATAGAACCATCTGAAAAAACCAATAATTTCCCGAAAAACGACGTATTCAACAGTTTATTTCTATGTATATCCTGCATAGAATCAATACCATTTAAAATTTCTTTCTTTTTCAAGAATACATATTTCTTTAAAAAAGACATATTCTTCCCATTAAATATTGGCTTTATAACATAGTGACAATTTCTCAACTTGCTATTTGTAAAAGAACAGACATTTTCCAACTCCACTTCATTCTCTACAAAAAAAGTCAAATTCAAATCTTTCAATATAGAGAAATCTATCTCAGATATTTGAACGCCAGCTATTATAACAGATATTCTATTTTGAAAAAAAGAGCATAACCGAGATGTCAGTTTCCGTATATTATTATAATTAACAACCAAATAAAAATCATTATCATATTTATTCAGAATATCAATTAGCTCATCCGATTTTGCACATATTTCATCTGTTACGACAAGATTTATCCTAATTCTTTTCCGAGCGAAGTCTAATTCTTTTAGTATTTTTGTTATAACAGACAAAGCTTCATTTCTAATTACATTCCTGTTCTTTGTACAACAATCAAACTGCTTAAAATAGTTCACACAAGATTCGCAACTAGAAGAACATGAACTATTTGTATGTATTGTAATTTCATACAAATAATTTAGAGGATCATCAAAAGATGCATATTTCCCCTCTCTCACATCATGCATGATTTTCGCATTAGAAGTTATCTGTATAGGTTTAGAATCTAAAGTATCTGTCACAACAAGATCCCCTATAAACTTATGCCTCACCTCTCCTATAAAACGCTTAAACTCAACAAGGCTAAACAGATTAGGGTCAACACTAGATACACCAGTATTTAAAAGGCTCATGAAATCTCTCAAAAAGGACAAAACTTGTTGATCTTTGCTATATATAAATTGTTTATCCAAAGTGTTTACCAACAAACACTCCCACTTATTAACCTCAACGTAAACATATGGTTCCACATAGAACCATATATATTTAGATCTCATGTTCCTCATTGCACCTTTATTTTAAGTATTTCATTAACTTGAATCGGATTTAACTCCAAATAATCGATCTTACGCTTCAAATTCTCCGTGAATTTATTTTCATCCTCAAATGCAAGGCAACTCCTATCACCTAATAAAGAGTCAAAAAAACAAACAGGGCAATAAGGCAATCTATAACATTTTTTGCAGTCAGAAAAAGACAAGTATATTTTTTCATTGTATATATCTGCAATATTTATATAATCTATATTTACGGAATTGTTATCAACATTTCCTAATACATTTCGGTGACTAATCTTCTCACAAGCTAAAATATCACCATTTGTACTTAAAAAAATTTTTCTACTGAAAGGCCAACACGTACCACTAGGTGTATATACTATATCACTTAAACCGGTGTTCACAAAAAGGTCATTATATATCTGATACTGAATATCTAAAAGAGCATTAGCAAATTTGACCATTTCCATAAACCCCGATGTATAAGGATGCAAATCTTCAGTTATCGCATCCAAGTCATTACCTACTATCAAATCATCGGGCATTTTTCTATACATCGTTTTAAACGTCTCTTTCTGCGATTCCTTTACATTTCTTGTACTCAATGGGCTAAATCGAGGTGCTTTTCCATACTTTTTCTTAATAAAAGAAAACACGGACTGTATATCATTCTTTCGATGGATAACAACATTAAAATCTACATTTTGTTCAAAATGTAACGGATATTTATTCTTGTATAAGTCCAAATTATTGATTATTTTATCATACAAATCTCTTCCATCCTCACCCACTCTATATACTGAAGCATCAAAATCACCGTCTAGACTCACAAGAATTTTAAAGTTTTTATTCACTAAATCATCAAGATATTTGTCTAGTAACAATCCATTAGTGGTCATGGAATAAGTAAAACGCAATCTATCTGATTTCAGATGTTCCGTATAATTCAACACTTTTTTTATAAAGGAATAATTAAGCAATGGTTCCCCACCATAGAAAGCTATATCTACTTCTTTTGAACACAAAGTATCCCCCCATAGTTCCATCAAATAGTCTAACAGTTTTTTTGCCGTCTCAAATTCCAGTTTACCTTGTTTGCATATTAAGGAAGATTCTTCGTAAAGATCATTAAAACAACAATATTTACATTTCAAATTACATGAGTTCGTCACCTCAAAAGTTATCTGGCCTACGTGAATTAAACTATCTCTTACTTGAGCTCTATCGAACTTCACTATTTTATGTTCAAAGGTCTCATTATTGAATAGTCCATGTTTTTTCAAATAAGCGACTTTTCTCTCATAATATTTCCGAGATTTACCGGCCTTATACTCGTCTTTAAACATCTGACGTATTATATGCGACATTTTCGGATGAACAAACGAAAGACTTCTTCCTCTATAAGAAAATAGATAAAGATTACCTTTCCTTGATTCTATAAGGTGGATTGTATTCATAATATCAGCAATATTTTTGACTGCAAGATAGACAACTATATCTAAAGAACAAAATAAATCAAGATCAAAATCTTTCTCTAGCGCGACACAATATCATTTCTATGTAAGATGATACATCTTCTTCCTATAATATGTATCATCTTACAACAACAAGATGTATGATGTGACAGCAATAAGATGTATCGTCTTTCATTTTCATGCATTATCCGTTTTTCCCAAAAAGTAAACACATAGTAAGATTATTCTCACTACCTTTGTTCCCTATAACTTTGCAATCAATTATTGTTTTATATCCTAAACTCTAAACACATGAACAGCCTAAGCAAACTAGCGCTCGTCCTGACCCTCTCCACAGGAATGATCGCTTGCTCCGGTGGTAAGGCCGTAAAAGGAGATTACGGAGTAGTGCCTTTGCCACAAGAAGTAACATTGACGAACGGAAATCCTTTCGTCCTAAGTCCATCCACGAAGATATTTTATCCGGAGGGCAATGATAAGATGAAGAAGAACGCCGAGTTCCTCGCTTCTTATATCAAGGAAATCACGGGCTATGAATTAGCAACCGCTACCGGCCAGCCCGGTAAGGGGATCAGCCTCGTTATCGACCAAAGCATCCAGAATCCGGAAGGATATCAACTGACCGTTAGCGATAATGGGATACGGATCGCCGGAAGTACGGATGCCGGCGTATTTTATGGTATCCAGACATTACGTAAATCGATCCCGGCCACGGCCCAAGGGATGAACGTAGAATTACCGGCAGCTACCATCAACGACTATCCCCGTTTTGCCTATAGAGGCATGATGCTGGATGTCAGCCGCCATTTCTTCCCGGTGGATTCGGTAAAAACGTATCTCGATATCCTTGCCTTGCACAACCAAAATACGTTCCACTGGCATCTGTCCGATGACCAAGGTTGGCGTATCGAGATCAAGAAATATCCGGAATTGACACAGATCGGATCTAAACGCAAGGAAACCGTGATCGGCCATAACTCCGGAACATATGACGGAAAGGAATACGGGGGCTTCTATACACAAGACCAGATTTGCGATGTCATCAACTATGCCGCCGAACGCCATATCACGATCATCCCGGAAATCGATATGCCGGGACATCAATTGGCAGCCTTGGCTACTTACCCGGAACTGGGATGCACCGGGGGCCCTTATGACGTATGGGGCCAATGGGGAGTAGCCGACGACGTGATCTGCGCCGGCAACGAGAAATCCATGCAATTCCTAGAAGACGTATTGAGCGAGGTCATCGATCTTTTCCCGTCCGAATATATCCATGTAGGCGGTGACGAGTGCCCGAAGGTACGTTGGGAGAAATGCCCGAAATGCCAAGCTCGCATCAAGGCGGAAGGTATCAAGGGGGACAAGAAACATTCCGCCGAGGAATATTTGCAAAGCTACGTGATCTCCCGCATGGAGAAATTCGTGGAGAGCAAAGGACGCCATATCATCGGCTGGGACGAGATCCTAGAAGGAGGCTTGGCCCCGAATGCCACGGTAATGAGCTGGAGAGGCATGGATGGAGGTATCGAAGCCGCCAAGCAAAAGCATAACGTGGTCATGACACCGAATACATATGTATATCTGGATTACTATCAATCAGCGGATACGGATCTTGAGCCCGATGCTATCGGTGGTTACTTGCCGTTAGAGAAAGTATATTCTTTTGAGCCGACAGCCGGTATCTCTCCTGAAGACCAGAAGTACGTGATCGGGGCGCAAGCCAACCTCTGGACGGAATATATCCCGACCTTCTCACAGGTAGAATACATGATCATGCCCCGTATCGACGCCGTAGCCGATATCCAGTGGAGCGATCCGTCCAAGAAAGATTATCAGACGTTCCTGCCCCGTGTGGCCCGCATGACACAACTTTACGATCGCTTGGGATATAATTACGGAAAGCATATCTTCGATATTAACGCCTCCCTGACCACCAATACGGAGAACGGAACACTCGACATAGCCTTGACGAAGTTGGGTGAAGGAGATATCTATTATACGGTAGACGGTAGCGATCCTACGATCGCCAGCGTCAAGTATGAAGGCCCGGTACAGATCAACCAAGATTGCGAATTCAAGGCGATCGTTGTCCGTCCGAACGGTACGAGCCGCATCTTCTCAGAAGATATCTTCTTCAATAAAGCGACGATGAAGCCCATCACCTTGAAAGAGCAACCCAGCAAAGGATACGTTTTCAACGGGGCACAGGTATTGGTAGACGGCTTACGCGGAGGAAGCAATTACAAGACCGGCCATTGGCTGGGTTTCCAAGGAAAAGACCTTGACGCCACGATCGATCTAAAGGAACCAACCGAAATCCAAAAGGTATCTTTCAATACGAATGTGGTAAAAGGCGATTGGATCATGGGAGCCTCCGCCGTAACCGTAAAGGTATCCGACGATGGCAAGAATTTCAAGGAAGTAGCATCCAAGAAAATCCCGGAGCTGACCCAAAACGACAAGGACGGATTATATCCCCAAGAGATATCCTTCGCCCCGGTAAAGGCCCGCTATGTCGAGGTTATCATCAACAGCAGCAAACTACCAAAATGGCACGGTGGCGCCGGAAGTCCTGCATTCTTGTTCGTAGATGAGATAGAAATCTTATAAGATAATGATACAGCGAGATGGCTGAGAGATACCCGCCATCTCGCTTTCTTATCTTATACTAAATAACAAATATCATGATAAACAAAAACATCTTAATTCTTTCAGCCCTATGCTCCTGTTGCTCACTATGGGCGGATGAGGTTGTCGTGCGACATTACAATTACGCCGGCCCTTACGAGGTGAAAAAGCCTTTCCTAGCAGATAGCTTGGATGTAAACAGTAAGAGATTCTCTGACAAGGAACTATTGAACACGACCGTTCCTTTCTGCAACCTTTCCCAAAGCGGACAAACCCTTGATGCGGCGTCTTCCGGAGAGCTGACCTTGCCAACCTCGGCCTCTTCCTACGCGCTACATTTGGTTTCCTTCTACCTGAATAGTAACCGTTATACAAAAGGCACCTTAAGGATCAATGGCCCTGAGATTTCAGAAGTCTACGTGGATGGACAACCCACAAAACTAACCCAAGGAGAAGCCTCGTTGACCTTGGAGCCGCGACGCTATGAAATCGTAATTAAATATTTATCCGAGAGCCACAAAGAGAATGCCTTAAAAGCCTCATTCAACCCGGAAAAAGACGCGGTGGTAACCGCGACCGTCAATCCGGAGAAACGTTATACATTAAGTGATGTATTTGATGGTAAACGCATCCAATCCGCCAGCCTGTCCCCGAATGGAAAATTCATTATCGTCTCCTATCAAGAAACCTATCCCGGTGGAAAGCAGTCCTCATTTACCCAAATACTAGACAAGGCTACCGGTTCCGTATTGGTTGAGAACGGACAGTGCTTACGCTGGATGCCTAAAAGCAATCTGGCCTATTACACCCGGAAAGGGATGAAAGGCACGGAATTGGTGACCTTAGACCCTACCAGTAAAAAGGAGAACATCCTTGCCGGCCAATTGCCCGAGGGTTCTTTCAGTTTCGGACCTACCGAGGACTATCTATTATTCTCCATACGAGAGAAAGGACCGCAAGAACGAAAAGAGATCCAAGAGATACTGGTGCCGGATGATCGCCAACCGGGATGGAGAAACCGTATGTTTATTCATAAATATGACCTGCGAACCGGATTGTTCCAACGGCTCACCTATGGACATACTTCTACTTACATCAACGATATATCTCAAGACGGCCACTATCTGCTATTCAGTCGCAGGGAACCGAATTTAACGGAGCGTCCTTTCTCACGTACATATATATATAAGATGGATCTACGAACCATGCATGTGGATACCCTTATAAAAGGTGAGAAATTCGTAAGCCGTGCCGTTTTCTCCCCGGATGCCACCCAATTACTCATTGACGCGTCTGGAGAGGCTTTCGATGGTATCGGATTAAAGATCAAAGAAGGACAGACATCGAATACGAGCGACGGGCAATTATTCCTATACAATATAGCAGATAAAAGTATAAAGTCGCTTACGAAAGATTTTGACCCCTCTGTCGATTCCTACGAGTGGAACGCCCTCGATAAACAAGTCTATATCACGGCGAAAGATAAGGACCGTGTTCGCATGTATAGTCTAAACCCGTCCAACGGAAAGATTAAGCAACTTCAAGCCAAGGAAGATGTCATCTCCGATTACTCCATCGCCAATCAAGCTTTCGAAATGGTTTATTTCGGATTAAGCGCTTCCAATTCCCAAAGGCTTTATACCTATAACTTGAAAAACGACGCCTCTTCCTGCTTGATCGATCTCTCCAAAGAGATCTTGAGAGACGTCACTTTAGGAGAAGTACAAGATTGGAATTTCGTTTCCGCCCAAGGGGATACGATTTACGGCCGCTTCTATCTCCCTCCTCATTTTGACGCGACCAAGAAATATCCGATGATCGTGAATTATTACGGAGGAACAACTCCTACGGCCCGGGTGATGGAAAGCCGTTATCCTTCGCATGTATACGCCGGCTTAGGGTACATCGTCTACATCATACAGCCCAGTGGAGCGACTGGGTTCGGCCAAGAGTTCTCCGCACGCCATGTCAACGCATGGGGTAAACTTACCGCTGACGAGATCATCGAAGGCACGAAAAAGTTCTGTGAGGAGCATCCTTTTGTCAACACGAAGAAAATCGGTTGCATGGGGGCTTCATACGGAGGTTTCATGACTCAATACCTACAAACAAAAACAGATATATTCGCGGCGGCCATGTCTCATGCGGGAATCAGCGACATCACCAGCTATTGGGGAGAAGGTTACTGGGGATATTCATACAGCTCGTTGGCTAGCGCTAACAGTTATCCATGGAATGCCCGGGATATGTACACTTTACAAAGTCCGCTATTTAACGCAGACAAGATCAATACCCCGATCTTGTTCTTACATGGAACCGCAGACACGAATGTTCCGATTGGAGAGAGCATCCAGATGTTTACCGCATTAAAATTATTGGGTAAGCCTACAGCGTTTGTCCAGGTAGAAGGAGAAAATCACCATATATTGGATTATGACAAACGAATATTGTGGAATAACACGATTTACGCATGGTTCGCTAAATGGCTGAAAGACCAACCCGAGTGGTGGGACGCATTATATCCTCCCAAAAGCCTATAGGAGTTAGAATAGTTCACTTTATTCACACATATTTAAAGAGTATCTTTAGTTAGATACTCTTTTTTATTTAAATACATTAGATAGTATTCATGAAAGAACTTAGTTTCCGGAGAACTTCATGAGAGCAAGGTGTTTTTGGTGTTACTTTTTAGCATTGATGCGGGATTGAGTTAAAAACAATTTGCATATTAATATCATATATTAACGCCATGATGCACCCAATTAACACATACCCCAAGGCAAGCAATATTTACAAATTGCTGCACAAACTCATTTTTATCACCGATACGCTTGCTTATTGCAAATATATTTTTATATTTGCAGCATAAAGATCAAAACAAAGCACTTAATGTAAATAATACAATTAGATACAGTAGGTGTTTATATAGATTGTGTACTTTATGATTTATTAAAATATTTGTAATAATTAACAAATACCAAGAGATGAATTGATTTAGTTCTCCGGAAACTACGTCGATCTACTAAATGGCAGAAATTGATTATAACGATCTATTTATTAACAAATTAAACAAAAAGTATGTATCTATGAAAAGGTTGACTTATCTTTTACTATGCTTGTTTGCGAGTATAGCGTTCGCAACGGCTCAGACCACGAAGGTGACCGGTACGGTTATCTCGGCGGAAGACGATGGACCTATCATCGGGGCCTCTATCGTAGTAGCAGGAACTACTATCGGCACGGTAACCGATTACAATGGAGCGTTCACACTAGATGTTCCTTCCAATGCCCAAAAGCTAATCATCTCTTACATCGGTATGAAAACTGTAGAAGTAACAGTAAAACCGATTATTAGAGTTAGCATGGAATCAGACTCGCAGAATCTGGATGAAATTATAGTAGTTGGCTATGGAACACAAAGAAAAAAGGATGTAACAAGCGCCATCTCGAAAGTTGGGGGTGAAGACCTGGCTAATTTAGCGGCACCTTCATTTGATACCCAATTAGCAGGCCGTGCCGCCGGTGTACAAGTAACGACACCCAGCGGCGTGTTGGGTTCCGGCCCTCAGTTTAAAGTACGTGGTATGAGCACCATCACCGCAAGCTCACAACCTTTATTCATCATCGATGGTATGCCATTGGCGGTAGGAGACAACAGTTCCGGATCCACCGGTCTGGGTATGTTGTATGCTGAATATAACGCCATGTCGGATATCAATCCGAACGATATCGAGTCAATCGAGATCTTAAAAGACGGTGCCGCTACGGCTATTTATGGTTCCCGTGCGGCAAACGGCGTTATCTTGATCACAACGAAAAAGGGCTCCAAGGGACGCACCAGCGTAAACTACGATGGTTATATCACGGCGGCCAGCCCGGCTAAATTGCATGACCTGTTAGGAGCGAAGGATTTCGTCACTATCGCTAACGAGAAATACGTGAACTGGGGTATGAGGGGACAAGCCGTATACGACCCGAACGGTCCGGATACCAACTGGAACGACTATATCTTCCGTACGGGCTTCCAACACAATCACAGTTTGTCTGCCAGCGGCGGTACCGATAAGAGCCAATATTACGTATCGCTCGGTTTCACGGAGCAGGAAGGTATCGTACGTGCCAACGACTTGAACCGCCTGAGCTTGAAAGCAGACTTGACGCAGCAGGCTACGAAATGGTTCCGAATCGGATTGAACGGACAAATGACACGCACGATCATGAATGGTGTCCTGAATGGAGAAAACTCCCTAGGCGGTGTAGGTTTCGCCGGAACCCGTATGTTGCCGAACGTGGATGTGTACAATCCAAACGATCCTACCGGCTACAATATCGATGCGGAAAACCGCAAAGCCTTGGGACGTGGAGGCAACTTGAGTTATATCGATAACGGTGTGCAGAACATCGTATGGGCATTAGACAACAACGTGAATCGTACGACAAACACCCGTGTAATCGGAGGTGGCTGGGGTGAGATCACCTTTATGGATGGTCTTACGTTTAAGACACAAGCTGGCCTGGACATCGCTAACGTACGCGACTTTATGTATTGGGATACAGAATCCGGTGATGGATACGGATATGGCGGTTTAATCTCGGAGGTAAACTCCACATACGCCACTTGGAACTGGCAGAACGTATTGAACTTCACACGCACGTTTAACTCGGTACATAATCTGACCGCTACGGCTGTACAAGAATATACACACAGCGAGACAGAATATATGGACGGAAGTGTCTATGAGTTGTCCGATCCGTTCTTTTCCAAGCATATCATCAGCAATACGTTCGGACAGAAGGACGTAGGTGGATGGAAATCGGAAAATGGCTTGGCTTCTTATATGTTCCGTGCGAACTATAATTATGATAGCAAGTATTATATCGGCGCTTCCATTCGTTACGATGGCCTCTCTAAATTGCCGAAGGATACTCGCTGGGGTACATTCTGGGGGGCTTCCGCCGCTTGGCGCTTGTCTCGCGAGAAATTCTGGACAGAAGCACCTGTCAACGAATGGTTCAACGACCTCCGCTTGCGTGCCAGCTATGCGACAATCGGTAACTCTGCTTTAGGCAGCGATTATCCCTACTTAGGAACGTATGGAGCCAAATTGGTAGGACCGATGGCAGGTATCGCTTGGAACGTAATGGGTAACAATAACTTGAAATGGGAGACAACCGAGACTTTCGATATCGGTTTGGATGGCGCGCTCTTCAATAACCGTTTGACTTTCGAGATCGCTTATTGGCAGAAGAACTCCAAAGACCTGGTATTGCAAGTTCCGACTCCTCCGACGATGGGTATCCCCAACAACTACTACTATGACAATATCGGAAAGATCAAGAACTCCGGTTTCGAGTTGACAGTAGGGGGTACGATTATCAACACGAAGGACTGGAACTGGCATTCGGACATTAACTTCTCTACCGTGAATAATACGGTGAAAGAGCTGTATGGTGGAACGGATATCATCGACAACTATACGATCATTCGGGAAGGTGAATCTTTCCAATCACTTTACGGTTATGATTATTACGGCGTGAATGCCGCCAACGGTAATCCGATTTGGAGAAAGGCGGACGGCTCTTTGGTACAGTTCAATACTTTCGGATCATACGATTATGCCGAATACGATCCTTCCAACCCTGAAGATGTATCCAAACCATCGTCATTGACCAACGACGATCGTAAGATATTGGGTAAATCCATGCCGACTTGGTACGGAGGATGGAACAACACGGTTACTTTCAGAGATTTCGACTTGAATGTATTCTTCCGTTTCTCCGGTGGCAACAAGCTGATGAACGCATCACGTCAAAGCTCATTGCTGAACATGGATTTCGCAAACAACGGAACGGAGATCTTAGGCCGTTGGGTATCTCCCGAGCAACCGGGTGATGGTATGACCCCGAAGATCGGTTACGGTGACGGGACCGCGCTTTTCAATGACGGGTTTAGTGATTCTCACTTCGTGGAGAACGCCAGCTACCTGAAACTGGCTACACTAACCTTAGGCTACACGATCCCGAAGACGATCGTGTCCAAATTGGGTATGTCTAAGATCCGCCTCTATCTGCAAGGACAGAACTTATTCACGATCACCGGCTATAGCGGTTTAGATCCGGAGACACAGTCTCGTAATGGTGTGGATTGGAATGGTATGCCACAACAACGCTCGTTCACGTTCGGTGCTAACGTTACATTCTAATCACTTCGAGAAATTCGCATAAATAACAACTGTTGAAAACAATACAACTATGATATCGAATAAAATATATAAAAAGATTTTAACCGTAGCGTTGGGCACAGCCCTTTTCTCGCTACCGCTATTCACCGCCTGCGAAAGTGATGTGGTGGATCTGCAACCTATCGACAAGTTCTCGGATTTGACAGCTTACAGCACGCCTGATCGTTGTGAGCTATCCGTAATCGGCGCTTATGATGCCGCACAGTGCGGTCTGTATATCAACACAGGCAATGGCCGTACACGCGGTTATCCTTTTGGGGCTGCCAGTATTTTGCAAGGCGAGATGCGCGGGGAGGATATGAACCTGACCGCCGTGTTCTATGATATTACTTATTCCGCGACCTACAACGTGTCTACCGCCAATAACGTGGCGATGTGGGAGACCTCGTTCGAGGCGATCAACCGCTACAACATCGTAAAGGACGGCATTGAGGGAGCTGTTGCCAACGGAATAATCTCCCAAGAATTAGGAAACCAGTACAAAGGAGAGTTACTGTTCTTGCGTGCGCTGACGTATCACAACTTGATGATCCATTTCGCGCTACCTTACAACGTGGAGGGCAACAATAATTATGGTATGCCAATCTATCTGAACGCGGTAAGCGACCCTGCGCAAGTGGAAAACCAATTGCAAATCGGACGTTCTTCCGTAAAAGATACATATGCGCAGATATTGAAAGACCTCGACGAAGCGGAGAGCCTGCTTCCAGATGTGATCGAAGTCAACAAGATCGCCCGTGCGAGCAAAGGCGCGGCTATCGCACTGAAAAGCCGCGTACACCTGCACATGCGTGATTGGGCAGGCGTAATCGAAGATGCGAAGAAGCTGGAAAATAGTCGCTTCAAACTGGAGTCGGATCCCGCCACTCCATTTACCTCCTATTCAAATAACATGGAGTCTATCTTCTCGATCGCCAATAGCTCGGATGACAATGCCAGCGTGAACGGCGCGATGTCTGCCATGATGTCGGCACGCGACGGTGGCCGTGCGATGTGTCCGTCTTCTCCGATTCTTTACAATTCCAAGTTTTGGAGAGGTGATGACAAACGACGCAATCTATTACTCTATCGGGAGTCTGACCAATACTATTTCTGCGACAAGTATCAGAATCCGACTACACGTGAGGAATATGCCCCGATCATTCGTTATGCGGAGGTATTGCTGAATGAGGCGGAGGCTGCCGCACGTCAAGGAGACAAGGACTTGGCCTTGAAGAAACTGAATGAAGTACGCGATCGCTCCTTGGCGGATCCTGCCAGCCAAACGTATAAGGCAAATGACTTCGCCGACACGAAGGCCTTGACGGAAGCGATCCTTTGGGAACGACGTATCGAGTTCCACGGAGAGGGACGTCGTTGGGAAGACATTCACCGTTTAGCAGCGGATGACCTCTGTCCTTCCGGAGGTATCCCCGCTAAGATAGAGTACAACAACACGAAAGGGCAAGGTGCCTTCGTGGTAGGTGGTGAGGTGAAATCCGAGTGGTTCGGCAGTAGCAAGGCGTTCATTCCATACACGGACAAACGTTTCATTTGGCCGATCCCGCAAAACGACTTATTACGTAACCCCACACTAGCCGCACAACAAAACGCAGGCTGGTAAACATAGACACACTCTTATTTTTTCACTATGCAGGGGACATGAGAGGGCGAGACCGGGAGGTTTCGTCCTCTTTTCTTTTAAAACGTATTGACATAATAATTCACGGGAAATCATTATCTTTGCACTCTCAAAAAGAGGCTTATTCGTTATTTCGTGATAAATACTAATAAATCAACGATATGATTCTATTCTTTCAATCTTCAACAAAGACGGTGCTGGCTGTAGAGGCCGCGCACGCTTTCTCTCCTGAAGACACTCAAAAACTGGTTTGGTTGTTTAGCGAGGCAACTCCTGTTCAATCAGAAACATTGGAAGGCTGGTACGTAGGGCCACGCCGGGAAATGATTACCCCGTGGAGTACGAACGCCGTTGAAATTACCCAAAACATGGGCCTGACCGGTATTTCCCGTATTGAGGAATATTTTCCTGTTTCTTCTGGCGACGCAGATCACGATCCGATGTTACAACGTATCTACAATGGCTTGAATCAGGAGATCTTCACGATCAGTAAAAAACCGGATTCTATTGTCTATATTGAGGATTTGGAAGTGTACAACCAACAAGAGGGCTTGGCTCTAAGCCAAGAGGAGATCGCTTACTTGAACGAGGTAAGCCAGAAGTTGGGACGTAAGTTGACCGATAGCGAGGTGTTCGGTTTCTCTCAAGTAAACTCGGAACACTGCCGCCATAAAATATTCGGAGGTGTATTCATCATCGACGGCGAGGAAAAAGAAAGTTCCTTGTTCAACTTGATCAAGAAGACTTCCGCCGAGAACCCTAATAAATTGGTTTCCGCTTATAAAGATAACGTAGCGTTCAATGAAGGCCCGACGGTAGAGCAATTCGCTCCCCTATCCGGTGACAAACCTGATTTCTTCGCCGTAAAAGATATCAAGACGGTTATCTCCTTGAAAGCTGAGACGCATAACTTCCCGACAACCGTTGAGCCGTTCAACGGTGCCGCTACCGGAACAGGTGGTGAGATCCGTGACCGTCTGGGCGGTGGTAAGGCATCCTTGCCGATAGCGGGAACAGCTGTCTACATGACTTCTTACCCGCGTACGGAAGGTGCTCGCGAATGGGAGAAGATCCTAGACCCCCGCCCTTGGTTATACCAGACTCCGGAGCAGATCTTGATCAAGGCTTCCAATGGAGCCTCTACATTCGGTAACCATTTCGGCCAGCCGCTTATCTGTGGTTCTTTATTGACTTTCGAGCACACGGAGAACGATAAGAAATACGCTTACGACAAAGTAATCATGCTTGCCGGCGGTGTAGGTTTCGCGAATATGCGCGATGCCTTGAAGGGCAATCCGGAACCGGGCGAAAAAGTGGTTGTGATCGGTGGCGATAACTACCGTATCGGCATGGGTGGTGGAGCCGTATCTTCCGTAAACACGGGACAATATACAAGCGGTATCGAGTTGAACGCCGTACAGCGTGCCAACCCGGAAATGCAGAAACGTGCGGCTAACGTGATCCGTGCGATCGCCGAATCTGACGAGAATCCGATCGTCTCTATCCATGACCATGGTGCGGGTGGACACCTCAACTGTTTGTCTGAGTTGGTTGAGGCTACCGGCGGACACATTGATATGAGCAAATTGCCGATTGGCGACCCGACTCTTTCAGCGAAGGAGATCGTAGGAAACGAGAGCCAAGAGCGCATGGGCTTATTGATGAAAGAAGAAGATGTAGCCCGCGTAAAACGTATCGCGGATCGTGAACGTGCCCCGATGTATGTGGTAGGCGAGACTACTAACGACATGAAGTTTGTCTTCGAACAAGCGGACGGCGTAAAACCTATCGATATCAAGCTGGAATATATGTTCGGTAAACCGCCTAGAACGGTTATGACAGACCATACGGTCACTGAATCTTATCAACCGGTTGTTTACAAAGAATCCGAACTTCACCATTATTTGGAGAACGTACTTCAATTAGAGGCCGTAGCCTGTAAGGATTGGTTAACAAACAAAGTAGACCGTTCCGTAACCGGTAAGATCGCTCGCCAGCAATGTCAAGGTGAATTACAATTGCCGTTGAGCGACTTAGGTGCCGTAGCGTTGGATTACCGCGGGAAAGCTGGTATCGCAACTTCTATTGGTCACGCTCCCCAGGTAGCCATGGTTGATCCGGCCGCCGGTTCCGTTATGGCAATCGCCGAGTCATTGACCAATATCGTATTCGCTCCGCTGACAGATAAGTTGGAGAGCGTATCCTTAAGTGCCAACTGGATGTGGCCGTGCCGCAACGAAGGTGAGGACGCCCGTCTATACACAGCCGTACAAGCCGCTTCCGATTTCGCTTGCAGCTTGGGCATCAATATCCCGACTGGTAAGGACTCCTTATCCATGACGCAGAAATATGGCGACGATAAGGTGATCGCCCCGGGTACGGTGATTATCTCCGCAGGTGCAGAGGTTAGCGATATCAAGAAGATCGTCTCTCCCGTATTGGCACAAGACAAGAATACATCCATTTATTATATAGATTTCTCTTTCGATACCTTGAAGCTGGGTGGTTCCGCCTTCGCCCAAGCTTTGAACAAGCTGGGTAACGAGGTTCCTACCGTGAAAGATCCGGAATACTTCCGTGACGCTTTCAACGCCGTACAAGACGCGATCGAGAAGAGACTCATCCTTGCCGGACACGATATCTCAGCGGGAGGTATGATCACCGCCCTGTTAGAGATGTGCTTCGCTAACGTAGAGGGTGGTTTGGATGTCAACTTGGATAAGATCTCCGAGAGCGATATCGTGAAGATCCTGTTTGCCGAGAATCCGGGTATCTTGGTTCAGGTAAAGGACAAGAAGGCATTCGAAAAGTTGATGGAAGAAGCTGGCGTAGGTTTCGCCATCATCGCCAAACCGACCGACGAGCGCCATGTATTGGTATCGAAAGACGGCATCCAATATCACTTCGGCATCGACTATATGCGTGACGTATGGTACGAATCTTCTTATAAGCTGGATGTAAAGCAGAGCGGAAGCGTTTGTGCCGGAAACCGTTTCGAGAACTATAAGATGCAGCCCGTACAGTACAAGCTCCACAAGGACTTTACCGGAAAACTTTCTTCTTACGGACTCTCTGCGGAACGCCGCACTCCGAACGGCATCAAGGCCGCAGTAATCCGTGAGAAGGGTACGCAATGCGAGCGTGAGACAGCTTACGCCTTGTATCTGGCTGGTTTCGACGTGAAGGATGTCCATATGACGGACTTGGCTAGCGGACGTGAGGCTTTGGAGGATGTAAACTTCATCGTATTCTGCGGTGGTTTCTCCAACTCCGACGTATTAGGTTCCGCCAAGGGCTGGGCCGGCGGTTTCTTGTATAACGAGAAAGCCAAGAAAGCGATCGACAACTATTACGCACGTAAAGATACGTTGAGCATGGGTATCTGTAACGGTTGCCAGTTGATGGCCGAGTTAGGCTTGGTTTATCCGGAGCACGAGAAAAAGCATAAGATGGTTCACAATGATTCCCATAAGTTCGAGTCTAACTTCGTTAGCTTGGAGATACCGAAAAACAACTCCGTAATGTTCGGCTCCTTGAGCGGCACGAAGTTGGGTGTATGGGTAGCTCATGGTGAAGGTAAGTTCGAGTTCCCCTACGAGGAGAAGGAGTACAACATCATCGCTAAATACAACTACGATGGCTATCCCGCCAACCCGAACGGTTCTCCTTGGTCCGTTGCCGGTGTTTGCTCAAAGGACGGCCGCCATTTAGCTATGATGCCTCACCCCGAACGTGCGATCTTCCCTTGGCAGTGCGGTTATTACCCCGCCGACCGTAAGGAGAACGACGAGGTCACTCCATGGATCGAGGCGTTCGTGAACGCTCGCAAGTGGATCGAGAATAATAAGTAAAAATAACGGGGGTTGTTTTTAGCGTTCTTTGAACCTTAAAAACAACCCCTGTTTCTATATCTCCTTAAAGTTTCTTGGTAACCGCCTTTTGATTGAACTCATCCACACGGCAGAATAGACTTTACAACGAATCCACGATTTTAATATCCAAGCCGGTACAGGGGGATTATCGGTAACCATTACTTTATACAACCGTAATATCCCTGCAACACCTCGCTAATATCTTTGCCTTCGAAATTAATAGACACAGAATTTAATAGAAGAATCATGGAAAGGTTATTTAAAATCAGAATCTTTACGGTTATGTTCTTTTTAGCCGTAACTTCTATAGCAGCGAACGCTAAAGAAAGTAAGAAGGAAGGTGACAATTATCATGCGAAGCAAATTCTCATCGTAGGTTTGCACGATAACGTGAAATCAAACTATTTCTACAATGGGATGATCGCTGAAGAGACCGGTATGAAAGCGGATAGTATCGACCAAACGTATAATACGATCATCGCCGAGAATATCGCCGCATCCGTAAAGAACGGAGATTGTAAGTTTATCCCGGCAAACGCTACACAAGTGACCGGACAGGTACTGAATGAGATCAAGGTGAACGGGGAGAGCGAGGATTGCTATTCCGATCTTTCAGCCGTACCGACCGAAGAGTTACAAAAGGTATTGGATAATGCCGGCGCTGATTATCTGCTGGTATTAAACCAGCATTATCTTAAATGGCAAGACCAACCGTTGCGCACACTTTTCCATATCGTCAGCTATACCCTATTCGATAAAGATAAAAACGAGGTATATCGGGGGAATAACTTCTTTACCTGTATGAATCTTGAGAATCCGGATAAACTCAGAAAGAGCAGCCGCAAGAGTTCATCCAAGATAGCATCTAGCATTATCAAAACGTTGGATGAGGACTAACCTTCTTCTTTATAGACACATTTATAATTTTCTCGTTGAGCCTAATGGATATCCTTCATTAGGCTTTTTTCTTTATTTAAACCTACACACGGATGTAATCTCTTTGCAAAACCGGACGCTTACTTTTGCGCCGTAAAAGATATTTAGGTTTAATTTTAAAAAGATTATCATGAGGATGTTTGACAAACGAATTACTTGCAGGTTACTTGCCTGTTTGTTATTTTTTAATTGCTTACCGGCTCTCCTATTCGCGCAAGGAACGCAAGCCATTATCACCGGTACGGTCGTGGATAATAAAGGGGAATCAGTGATCGGGGCCACGATCCAAGTCAAGAATGAATCTACCGGATTCTTCACGGGCTCTATCACAAACGATAAAGGAGAATACACCATCAAGCAGCTTCCGCTAGGTTCTCCTTATACCGTTACAGCTTCTTATATCGGTTATGGGGAACAGAAAAAGACAGGATACGCATTGAACCAAGGGGATATGCTTCGAGTGGATTTCAAGCTAGCGGAGGAATCGGTGGAGATCCAAGCTGTCGAGGTGGTCGCTAATTCCTTGAAGAACATGGTTCCGAAGATCGGAGCGGCAACATCTATCTCCGCTCAAAATATCACGAAACTTCCGGTAAACGGCCGTAACTTCACATCCCTGATCGATCTCTCGCCATTGAGTAGCGGAGGAAATATCGCCGGGCAATTATCATCCTCAACGAATTACACCATCGACGGTATGACGGCTAAAGGAACCGTAGCGAGCGGAACGACTTCCGGCGCTTATACGATATCCATGGAAGCCGTCCGCGAGTTTGAGGTGGTAACCAATCAATATGACGTGACCAACGGACGTTCCGGGGGCGGCACCGTGAGCGCTGTAACGAAATCAGGAACCAATACTTTCACCGGAAGTGTATTCGGGTTCGGTCGTGCCGATTGGTTATCCAGCTCCTATGATATACGGGGAAATAAATCGACTTCCGACTTCTCTACCTATCAATATGGTTTCTCTTTGGGAGGCCCGATCGTGAAAGACCGTGCGCACTTCTATGTCGTATGGGATCACCAACAGGATTCCCGTCCGATTTATATAGCGGATATCAAGACGGCGGCGGACGAGTCTCGCTATAATGTCACTCAATCTACGCTAGACCGTTATCTGGATATCGCCCGTACTAAATACGGAGTCTCGAATGAGCCTCAATTCGGGGAGTTCGGTAAAAAGAAGCAGACGAACGCAGTCTTCGCACGTATCGACTGGCAGTTGAACGCAACCAACTTGTTAACCATTCGCAATAATTTCATCAACGAGGATAATAAACAGAGCGAGAGCGATAACTCCAGTATCAATCTCTACGAGGTTTGGATCGATCGCAAATCGCATAACAACAGCTTACTCGCTACCTTACGCTCGGTATTAAGCCCAAAGCTGACCAACGAGTTGAAGCTTCAACATTTCTTGGTTTACGAGGCCACGACCCCGAACAAGCAATTGCCAAGCTCTAATATCCCAAGAGCAATCGTAGAGAACGTGGAATCTATATCTGGTGACAAAAGCATGTACACTTCCATCCAGCTTGGAGGTCAACGCTACGCTCCCGAACATTTCAAGGATAATGTACTTCAATTGGTAGACAATATGTATTATAATACGGACCGCATCAACTATACATTCGGAGCGGACTTCATGTACACCAATATGAAATCACTCTACGGCAGTGAGATGAACGGACGGTTTTATTTCACGGGACTGGATAATTTCGAGAATATGACTCCTTACCGCTATGCCCGGGAAATCGCCTTGGTAGATGATCCTACCGTAAAGATGAATACCTTGAACTCCGCTATCTACGGACAATTACAAACGAAGCTTTTCACCGGATTCGAGGTCATGGCCGGTATCCGTGCGGATTATACCCGCTATTTCAACCACGCGAACTTTAACCAGACCGTTTATGACGAACTAGGCTTACGTACGGACAACGTAATCTCCACCTTCCAGTTGCAACCCCGCGTTCAATTCACGTGGGACGTGAATGATAAACATCAAGATATTATTCGCCTTGGCGCCGGTATCTTCGGTTCGGATTTAAACAACTATTCCATGATCAACAATATGCTGTTCGATGGTACGAAGGTAGCGTCCGTGGATATACAAGGCAATTTGGTTCCGACACCAAATTTCCCGGCATACCGCAAAGATCCTTCTACCGCTCCGGGCGTTGATTTATTCAACAACCCGAATATCCAAAAGATCAGCACGATCAATATGAATAGTAAGGATGCCCGTGTACCGGTAGTATATAAGTTGAACGCCAGCTACACGCATTTCTTCTCCGATCGCTTGCGGGTAGGTATCAGTGCTTACGCCAACTGGGCACGCCATAATTATATGTACGTAGACCGTAATATGGTGGACGAGCCTTACTTCCGTATCGCCGCAGAGGGGAATCGTGGCGTGTTCGTCCCCGCCGAGAGTATCAATACCGAGAACGGAGCGACCGACTGGATGCAAGGACGTAAAAGTGATAAGGTAGGCCGTGTGCTGGAATTAATCAGCGATGGAAAAATCAACCAATACGCGTTCGTCGTAGATGGAACTTGGCGTTATTTCAAGGATGGCGAGCTTTCTTTCAGCTATACGTGGAACGATTCCAAGGATAACACCTCTTACAACGGAAACGTAGCAAATACAGCGACCCTAGCCTTGATGGTAAAAGATGATCCTCGTGATTTGAGCACCATGACTTACTCGGACAACCAATTCCGCCATAAGGTCGTATTCTACGGTACGGCTCCTTCTTTCTGGGGGATCAGCGTAGGCTTGCGTTTCTCCGGGATCGGTGGGACCCGCTACTCTTTAGCGGTTAGTGGTAATATGAACGGTGATTTCGTATCATCTAATGACTTGGCTTATATTTATGACCCGAACGATAGTAATACGCCTCAATATCTTCGTGAGGGTATCCAAGCGATCTTGGACAATCCGGAAGCGGAGAAGAGCGTAAAAGATTATATCCGTAAAAACTATGGGAAGGTTGCCGAGCGTAACGGTGGCGTAAATGGCTTCTACGGTACTTTCGATTTGCGCTTGAACAAGAACTTCAAGATCTATAAGACTCATTCCATCGAGGCCTCGATAGACTTTTTCAATTTCCTGAATATGCTGAACAAGGACTGGGGTGCCGGACATAATCTAGGCAAGCAGAATATCTACTCCATCAAGAGTTTTGACGCGGAGAAGAAGCAATACGTATATAACGTAAACAAAAACACAGGTGTATCCAATATGAACGGAAACCCTTGGCAGATTCAAATCGGCGTACGTTATAAATTCTAACTAACATATTCTATATTCAAATCATAAAAAAAATTACGATGAAGAGACAATTCTTATCATTCACGCTTTTACTTGCGTTATCCACTTGGATAGCGCAAGCCGCTACCGTAAGAGGCACCGTATCCGATACGGCAGGTAAACCGCTACAAGGCGTAGTCGTTACGGATGGTTATAATTTCACGCAAACAAATGAGCGGGGAGAATATAGCCTAGATTCGAATCTGGACAAAAGCCGCTTTGTCTACCTCTCCGTACCGGGTGACTACGAGATCGAGCAAACAAAAGGTATACCGGATCTTTTCTATCAGCAACTTGATAAAAGTAAGGAGATCAATGAATATGATTTTACGCTCACCCCTAGGAAACAGCCAATCGACGGGTTTGTCTACTTGGCAATCTCCGATCCTCAGACCATCGACGAACGGCAGATGAAACGTTTCCGTGAAGAGACCATCCCCGACTTGAAGCAGACTATAGAGCGCTACCAAGGAAAAGAGGTCTACGGTATGGCGCTGGGAGACATTACTTGGGATCGCATGGATTTATTCACTCCTTATAAGGAAGCGGTCTCGGTCTTAGGCATCCCGATGTTCTCCGTGATCGGCAATCACGACCACGACTTACGTTACCCGGCCTTATCCAATCAAAAGGTAACCGAGGAGAGCTATGCGGAGCGTATCTACGAGGATCATTTCGGCCCTTACAATTATTCGTTCAATGTCGGGGATGCACATATCATCACCTTAAAAGATATTGATTATTATAAAGACAAGAAATATGACGAACGCTTCGGAAAGGAACAACTGGAATGGCTGAAAAACGACCTGAGTTACGTTAAACCCGGAACACTTGTATTTATCAACGTACATGCCCCGGTATTCAACCAGACGGATAAAGGGGGAGGAAACGCCGAGGACGCTGAGAGCCTGAAAGAGATCGTCAGCCCTTATAATGTCCATATCTTCGCCGGGCATACGCATTTCTTCGAGAACAACCAAGTCACACCGAATCTGTACGAGCATAATATCGGAGCCGCTTGCGGAGCTTGGTGGGCCGGCCATGTAAATCGGTGCGGCGCCCCGAACGGTTATCTGGTCGTTGAGGTGAAAGGGAATGCCGCTACTTGGTATTATAAGGCAACCGGCCATGATTCGGATTATCAATTCAGAGTTTATAGGCCGAATGAGTTCAAATCGCAAGCGGATTACCTAGTGGTGAACGTATGGGATTGGGACCCGACCTACCAAGTTACATGGAGCGAAAACGGCATAGAGAAAGGTCGCATGGAGCAATTCGATGATGAAGACCAAGACTATATCGACATGCACGGAAAACCTTCCGGATATCATACATCGCACTTATTCCGTTGCCACCCTTCTGTCGGAGTCAAAGACGTACAGATCAAGGTTATCAACCGATTTGGCGAGACCTTTACTAAAAATGTAACACTCCCGTAATCAAATCGTAACAAGTGGCATTTACTTTTGTATCAATAAAATGTAGAAAACTCTCATTACATATTAATGTTAGAATCATTACAAAGGAACAAACCAAACCTTATTCCTAACTTTGAACGGCAACTTGGCTTTCGGCGGAAGGCGGTTGCCGTTATTTTTTTGAGGGTATATCCTATTCTTAACGGGAAAAGTTTCGAGTTCATTCGAAACTTTTGTACTTTTACGCAAAAGTTTCGAGTATGGACGATAGATTTAAGACATTAGAGAAGTATAACCTATGGGGTGGAAACGATTTTCCAACAGGCTATAAACGGCAAGATTATTTAGATAGGATATTATCCTACACCGGAAACAGATTAATCAAAGTCTTGGTAGGACAGCGACGTGTAGGGAAAAGCTATCTCCTTCGTCAGTTAGCTAGCCATCTCGCCAATAGTGGAGTAAATCCCCGAAATATATTCTTCATTAACTGTGAGCTATCCGCCTTCTATTTTTTGAAAACCAATGAAGATCTTGATTCCCTGTTTAATCTCTACTTAAAACAAATAAATCCTCAAGGTCGTATCTATCTGTTCATTGACGAAATCCAAAATGTAGAGGGATGGGAACGCTTCGCCAACTCATACTCACAAGACTATACCGCCGAATATGAGTTATTCATTAGTGGCTCCAACTCTAAAATGCTATCTGGAGAACTCGCCACGTTATTAGCCGGACGTTATGTGGAATTTGCCATCTATCCTTTTTCATACACAGAGTTTCTTGGAATCACCCAAAAAGAAAACAACAAGGTACACTACCTAGAATATATGCAAAGTAGTGGTATGCCTGAATTATACCATCTATCTCAACCAGAAGTACAAAGAAATTATATATCCGCATTAAAAGACACCGTATTACTACGTGATATCATACAAAGACAAAACATAAAAGACGCTAAGTTGCTTGAGGACATTTTTGTCTATCTGGTAAATAACGCATCTAATTTAATATCAATTCGGAATATCACCAATTATTTCAAGAGCTCGGGAAGGAAGACCAGCTATGATACGATCGCCTCCTACATTAGTTACATAGAGGACACTTTTTTGGTACATAAAGTCGAGAAATACCAAATCAAGGGAAAGGAGACCATCGCCGGGAATTGTAAGTATTACATCAATGACCTAGGTTTCAACAATTATTTATATCAAGGCTTTGGCTACGGCATTGGGTATAAACTAGAAAACCTCATTTATCTAGATTTATTAAGGACCGGCTATCAAATATACGTAGGCAGCATAAAGAACAAAGAGGTGGATTTCGTCGCTATCAAAGGAGAGAGGGTTATCTATCTCCAATCCACTTATTTACTAATCGACAAAGAAACCATCGAACGGGAATATGCCTCGTTAGAGGCCATTGAGGATAATTACGAGAAGATCGTTGTCTCGCTCGATGATTTGCCGCTTCCTTCCAAAGAAGGAATAAAGCACGTACAAGCATGGAATTTATCCCATGCCATTCTCTAAAATCAAGGTTTGTTTTCGGATCTAGCCCTTCCTATAAGCTCACAAAAAAAGCACCTTGGCATTTTGTCAATTTGTAAACTCAACTGCCGGAGAATCACTTTTTTCGGGCAAACGTACAGCTTATCCCCAAATACGAGAAAAAATATTAGCAATCATTTGTCTTATACCGCATTAGTTAAAAACAGCCTTTTATCCTAGCGAATTTAATTCATCCTAATTCATATCCTATAGCTTATCCGGGCTATCTCATTGAGTTACGACAGGGATATAACAGGGTTACGATGCCCATTCATGAGTACTAACAACCCTATTCATGACTGTTTACGATGCCCAACGGCACTACTGTCGTTGCCAAACACCACTAGTCATGTTGCCTTTTACCGCCTGTCGTGTGTAAAAAGCGGTCCTTTTGTATAAAAAAGGCTATTTATACCCCTCCGATCTCCCCTACTTTATACCTCTCTCAAAAATAGTGTGTCACGATATCTACCTTATATCGATTAAAAAGATCGAATACCGTCCATTTCGCTAACAAAGCCCTTACCCATCCTTATCAACAAATAAGGGGAAACAGTGTAATACCGTCTCCCCTTGTCTTTTATCCGTTTCCATCCTCACGGAAGTACTTACGGATGAACTTTAATTTATTACTTTAGTATTAATATTAATCCATTCCCGCCTGTTCGCCCTCTCGGGGTACTTGGATAATCCGCACGGGAATGATTTTCGATTTATCTTTTCATTATTCCTTTACATGTCTTATTTAACGACCACCTTTACAGTCTCGTCGCCAACCGTTACAAGAACGATTCCAGCGGGAACAGCGATCGTAGCGTTATCAGAAGTGACAACTGTCTCTGCCAACGGCATACCCAACAAGTTACGAACATAAGCAGTCTCGCCTTGAGCGCCTTGGATCGTTACGGAACCGGCGTTGCCGATCACTACGACAGAAGAAGCGGCGTTGTCGATAGACTCGTTAGAAGTCGGAACCTCAGTACCTAACGTGAAGACCATAGCCTCTTCCTTTCCACCCAAACCTAACTTACCGTTCTTAGCGTATACATACTTGTTATCTGCCTTTGAGTAGATAACATACTCGCCATCCACAGCATCGTCAGCCAAGCAGATACCGAACTTGAAGTTATCCAAGCCAGCCAATACTTCTTCTGCCTTGTTTTCCTTAGCAGCAACAACAGCAGCCTTACCCTCTACAACCGTATTGATCGTGTCAACACCTGCGATAGTAGCCGGACGGAAGATTACCTTAGCGATCTTATCCTCTTTAGTTGTACCTTCCAGCATATACTTCTCGTTGAAAGAAGCCTGAGCAGAGTTCTCATCGAAGATAGACATAGAGTCTGTAGCGTTATACATGAACATTCTCTCGGCCGGTTTCTCTTCGCCTTCAGCAACCTCAATACCCTTAGAGATATAGAAGTACGGAGTTGTAGCCTTGCTATCCGCTGTATCCAACCAGAAGATCATGCTCTCAGCGGAAAGGATACCCTCAGTGATACCATTCTTATTCAACTGATAGTTGATAGAACCCAGCGCATTGTCGAATGAAGCGTGACGAGGCTCAGCAGGCAATGTAGTCTTGTCTGAATTATCTTGTACCTTAACAGCTACGCTAGCGAAGCTACCTTCTGACAGGTTATATAATAATGCCTCGTTTGTTGAGAAGTCTGTACCTGTAGTAGAATTTACGCTTACAACTTTTGTGTTGGCAGTGATATCCTCATCAAATGAAACAGCCGCATCAGTTCCCATCATAGCGTAAGAACCGTCAGCGTTCACACGGAATACGAATTCAGCAGGTTTTTCAGATTCGTTTACCTTTGCGAATTTCAAATCCTTACCTAAGTAAGTAACGATATCATCTTTACCCTCTACCGGAGTCGTATAATAGATATTGTAAGTCGGAACAAACAATGTATCTTTCAATTCCACAATCTTACCATCTTTCAGACAAGATAATACAAGAGGTTGGATCGTGTAATTTACGACAGCATCTTTATCATCCTCTTTGATCTTACCTTTAGCCTTATTGATAGCCAACGTGAATGCATCGGAAGCCTTCATGCTAGGAGCCAACGTTTCAGTTGTTGTTTCGCCTTCTGTTTTCTTGTCTTTCTTAGCAAAGAAAGTCTTCTCACCAATTAACGGGGTCTTACCCGTAAATTCCAATTGGATACCGGCAGCCATCTCATCCTTGGATAAATCCAAGAAACCAGCGACCTTCTCAACCGGGATGAACTTAACAGTAGTAGAAGCAACAGATTTAGCCACTTCTGCCTCTTCACCCGTAGCAGCTTTCTTCAAGGAAGCGAAAGAAACCGCATCTTTATTTTCATCTACTGCGTTAACCACCTTATACTCGCCCTTCACGTCAGACTCTTGCAAGCCTAAAGTAATCTCTTGAGCAGTTTCACGGTTCACCAACGTAAATGTATATTTACCGTCGAAGCCCTTCACGGCCCATTGAGATAAAGCAGAGTTGAAGTTTACGTCTTTAGCAGCCTTAGCGTCGAAAGCGAAAGTATAAGTTTCTTCAGCTCTAGCATCTGCCTTTACAGATACCGGAACCAAATATTTATGATACTCAGTCTGGAATTTATCTTTTTCGCTTTCATTGTTGCTAGTGAAGTAAACATTCACGTAGTTAGCCACACCTTCCTTCAATAAAACGGAAGCATCCAAATAAGTGCTAGCGCCTAAAGTAGCGGAGATCAATAAAGATTTCTCATTTTCCTTAACCGTCGTCACATAAGTCTTCGTATCTGTATCAGTAAAGCGCATAGCACCTACGTACACATATTCAGTTTCCTCTGCAGTATCATCCTGATTAGGATCTTCTATTTTCAGCTCATACTCACCTTCATTCGCCAACTTATCGAACTCCTTAACAGAGAAAGCAGCCTTATTCCTAGTGATCTTATCACCGTTGATAACCTGTAGAATGTAAGCCGGAGATTTAGCGCCTCTTACGTCATATTTTTTATCTATATTCAAAGCAAGAAGTTGGATATCCTCCGTAGCCAAGGCCTCCTCTACTCCTTCTTCATCTTTCACTGCTTTTTCCAATGCCTTAACAGCATCATCCTTACCGCCTACAACGAAATAAGTACCGGCATCTAAAGTAGCAGCATCGTCCCCGATCTCTACCGCATACATCGGTTTAGCGAAAGCGTTACCTTCCAAGTCTGTCTTAGCGTTGAAGCCGAAAGTGAAACCTTCCGTGTTGTACTCGTTCAACATAGCAGCCGTCATCACCTCTTCTTGTGTAGCCAAAACCACGTTGACAGCCGTAGCGTTCATCAAAGAAGCGGAGAATGTATTCAATTCACTTAATTTGTTCTTGTCTGTGATTAAAGTAGTCACAGTTTTAGAAGCCTCTGTAGTAGTAGCAGCGTCTGATTTAATTACACCGTCTTTCGTCAAAGAAATCTTATTGCCGTCAACAGACAAGGAGAAGGTGTACTGTCCACCAACCTTAGTGTAATTGCCAACCTCGAAAACAGAAGCCTCGTCAGCGTTTAAAGTCTCTTCTAAAGACCAAACCGTAGCCTTGTCCTTAATTGTTAACTTTTTAGCTTTGTAATACTTCGTATCAGTTTGAGTGGAGGTAGCCTCATCGCTGCCTACCTGCAAATAGAACTTCACACCGTTCGCCAAAACCTTGTTCGTGTTCACGGCTTGATAAGTCGCAAACGTCGCATCAGCGAAAGCAGGTGTTACAACTGATCCAGAGGCCAATAAAGCCGCCGTCATCAAAGTAAAAATCCCTTTGTTCATAATCTCTAATTTAAATATTAATAATAGTGTTAATTAAATATCTATCAAGACCTTAATCAATCGCCCTCTATTCAAAAACGACTAGTCTAAACGATCGTCTAAATCTTGCGTTTTTCGAGGAGTAAAAAGAGAAGTTCGTTTACGGAATCGGTTGTTTCGTAAAGGATAGGCTATCCTATTGATAAGAAAGAGAATAAGGGATGAAAAAAATAGCCCGGAAGGGTTGCAGGTATCAAAGAAACGCGTACCTTTGCAAATGACGAATTAAAACGATCGTTTATACTAGCCGTTTTATTAGATAAATCAGTCCTTGATATTATTGGTATGTATTACTAAAACCTATTCACATATATCATATTCTTTAATGTACGTGTACATATATAATATAATTTCCAAAAATCCTCCTCTAGGTTAGCGCATACTTGATTTCGCAGGCCGTAGAAGGCTTTCCAAGTGATCAGTTATTCACTTCCCGAGCCGTTAGTTAGCGGCTATATATAGCCGCTAGTTATTCATTCGACAAACCGTTAGTTATTCACTTCAGCAGCCAATGGCACTCTATCAAACAGCTAGGCCTCCCTACTCCGATAAACAATCGTGACCCAAAAGACTTTGAACTCACAGAGCATGCACCGATAAGTCGGCACTAAGCAACCATTAACAGAAATAATGGCTAAAATAGGCTGGAATGACCGCACTAAATTCAAAGGGAAATATATCAATTTTAATCTGTTGTCATGATTTAAGGCTATCCCCCATGAATATCGGATGAGTCGGAATTTCTACTGCCTCATTGTTTTAGGAAAGTGGTAGAGAGCAAAAAAAGGAGTTAAGCCATAGACTTAACTCCTTTTATCTCAGCTTTAGTCGGGATGACTGGATTCGAACCAGCGACCACACGCCCCCCAGACGCGTACTCTAACCGGGCTGAGCTACATCCCGCTTTTATTTTACGGGTGCAAAGGTAGTTTTTTTCCGTTAAATGCCAAAACTTTCACGATAAAAATCAAGAGACTCTAAGATTTTTTCCTTGGTGACCGATTGGTTGATACGGACATCTCCTACATTTTTCAGTAAAGTGAAGTTGATGATACCGCCCTCATTCTTTTTATCATGTGTCATTAACTCATATAAGGTATCGTAGTCCGTGCAGTCAAAGAAGAGCGCCGGATAATACTCTTTTATATAATAAACGACTTGACTCAATTTCTCCATCGGGAAGCCACACAGCTTATGCGAGAGGTAAAGCTCGCTCACGATACCCGCCGCTACCGCATGACCATGCAAGATCGGACGCATTTTCAGGAAAGACAAGCTCTCGAAAGCGTGGCCGATCGTATGACCGAAATTCAATGCCTTACGAATACCTTGTTCCTTGGGATCTTCCTCTACGATCCGCTCTTTCACGGCGACCGACTGGCCTACCAAACTATTCAAATACGAATAATTCATGGTGTCGATATCAAAAAGCATGACAGACGCATAATTCTCCATCGAACTAATCAACCCGTGCTTGATCATCTCCGCATAACCGGAAAGGATATTATCGCGATCCAACGTGCGCAAGAAATCGCAATCAATGAATACACACAAGGGGGGATAAAAAGAACCGACCTCGTTCTTCAACCCATTGAAGTTGATACCCGTCTTACCGCCAACCGCAGCATCGACGGACGCCATCAAGGTCGTAGGGATATTGATCGTACGGATGCCCCGCTTGAAAGTAGCGCCGGCAAAACCACCCATATCCGTAATCATACCGCCACCCAAATTCACCAGCAAGGAGTTACGGGAAGCCCCCTCATTCGACAAAGCTGTCCATATCTGGGCTAAAGAGACAAAACCCTTATTCATATCACCCGCTTCCATCACGAGAATCGGCGCCTTTTGAAAGGCCGGTATATCCTCTACCAAGGGAAAACATTTCTCTTTGGTATTCGTATCCATAAGGATGAACAACTTATCGTATTTTAGAGAGAAGAGAAAATCTTGCAGTTCCGATTTCAGGTCCTTGCAAATAACCACTTTTTGCTCTGACATATCTTTTTTATTTAAAACCTTAGACCACAAAGGTAAAACATGTATTCCGATTATCAAAACGACATAAAAAAATTCCTTCGGATGGAATTCTTATTCGATCCGAAGGAATCTATCATTGCGTCCGAAAGAAAAGTCAATTTCTTCCGAACCGATTTTACTGTACTCCAACAGCCTCTTTCACAGCGCCAACCGCAATGGAAAGGCCCTCCATGTTCTTACCGCCGGCCGTAGCGAAATGGGGTTGTCCACCACCACCGCCTTGGATATGCTTAGCGGCCTCTTTTACGATCTTACCGGCATGCAAGCCCTCTTTCACCAAATCATCGCTTAACATAAGCATGAGCGTGCATTTGTTATCATCAATGATACCGGCAACAAAGACAAAGCTATCGGTTGTCTCCGCCTTGATCTGGAAAGCCACGTTCTTCATAGCGTCCGCATTCGCCTTACCTACGAATTGCATAACCTTGATACCGTTGCTCTCCGAAACTTTCGCCACGATCTCTTCTTTCAAACGCATAGACTTCTCACGGATATAATCCTCAATCTGCTTCTTCATTTCGGCGTTCTCTTCGATAGACTTTTTCATCGCTTGCGCCAAGTTCGGCATATTGTTCATCAATGAACGCAATTCACGGATCAAATCTTGCTGAGCATAAACGAAATTCTCCGCTCCCTCGGCCGTAACCGCCTCTATACGACGAACACCGGCAGCGATAGAACTCTCGCCCACGATATGTAAAGAACCGATCATTCCAGTAGCCGGGATATGTGTACCACCACATAACTCCACGGAACTTCCATATTTCACGACGCGAACCTCGTCTCCATACTTCTCGCCAAACAGAGCCATAGCACCTAACGCCTTAGCTTCCGCTATCGGCATATTACGATGCTCTTCCAACGGAAAGTTCGCACGGATCTTCTGGCCGACCAAGATTTCCACTTTACGAATCTCCTCCTCCGTTACTTTCTGGAAATGAGAGAAGTCGAAACGAAGAGAACCCGGAGAGACATAAGAACCTTTCTGCTCTACATGCGTACCTAACACCTCACGCAACGCCTCATGCAAAAGGTGCGTAGCGGAGTGGTTGCACTCACACTGGATACGCTTTTTTTCGTTGATCTTCGCAGTAAAAGTAGCTGTCACATCTTTTGGTAGTTTCGCTACTAAATGAACCGGCAAATTATTCTCACGTTTCGTATCGATCACGTCGATCTTCTCGTCGTCGGCGATCAACCAACCCGTATCACCGACCTGTCCACCCATTTCCGCATAGAACGGGGTTTGATCCAGAACGATCTGATATAATACTTTATTCTTTTGTTTGATCTGACGATAACGCAAGATCTCTGCCTCGCATTCGAACAAATCATAACCCACGAACTTACATTCACCCTCTTTCAACGTGATCCAGTCGCCTGTCTCGATAGCGGCGGCGTTACGGGCACGCTCTTTCTGCTTCTGCATAGCCTTATTGAACTCCTCGATATCGGCTTCCATGCCGTTCTCGCGAAGAATCAATTCCGTCAAGTCCAACGGGAATCCGTAGGTATCATATAATGTAAAGGCATCTACGCCATTCAAGACCGTCTTGCCCGCAACCTTCGTCTCCTCCATTTTCTTATCCAGCAAACGGATACCGGTCTCCAAGGTACGAAGGAAAGATTCCTCCTCTTCCTTGATAACCTTCTCGATCAAGCTCTTCTGGGCGATCAATTCCGGATAAGCATCGCCCATCGTCTCGATCAATACAGGCAAAAGCTTATACATAAACGCTTCCTTGCGATCCAAGAACGTATAACCGTAACGAACGGCACGCCGCAAGATACGACGGATTACATAACCGGCCTTAGCGTTGGAAGGCAACTGTCCGTCCGTGATAGCGAAAGCGATCGTACGGATGTGATCGGCGATCACACGCATGGCGATATCTTGCTGTTTATCCGTACCGTAAGTCGTACCCGCCATTTCTGCGATTACTTTGATAATCGGTTGGAATACGTCCGTATCATAATTTGAGGTCTTACCCTGCAATGCCATACACAGACGCTCGAATCCCATACCGGTATCGATTACCTTAGCCGGCAGCGGTTCCAAAGAGCCGTCGGCCTTGCGGTTGAATTGCATGAACACAAGGTTCCAGATCTCGATTACCTGCGGATGATCCTTATTTACCATATCGGCACCGCTGACCGCCGCACGCTCCTCGTCCGAACGAAGGTCGATATGGATCTCGGAACAGGGACCGCAAGGACCCGTGTCCCCCATTTCCCAGAAGTTATCATGTTTGTTACCGTTCAGAATATGATCTTTCGGTAAATATTGCTCCCAATAACCAGCAGCTTCGTTATCACGATCTAAGCCTTCGGCAGGGCTTCCCTCGAATACGGTGGCATATAAACGCTCCGGATTCAGCTTCAATACCTCTACCAAGTATTCCCAAGCCCAGTTGATCGCCTCTTTCTTAAAATAATCTCCGAACGACCAGTTTCCGAGCATCTCAAACATCGTATGGTGATAGGTATCATGCCCTACCTCCTCTAAATCGTTATGCTTACCGCTAACACGAAGACATTTCTGAGAGTCCGCGACACGAGGATACTTACGGGGCACGTTGCCCAAGATAATATCTTTAAACTGATTCATTCCCGCGTTCGTAAACATCAACGTGGGGTCACCCTTTACCACCATTGGAGCGGAAGGCACGATCTGGTGTTCCTTAGAAGCGAAGAATTGCTTGAAGGATTCACGGATTTCTTTTGCTGTCAACATAATCTATTTATATAGTTCTCGTTAATATTCTGAAAAACAATTTGCAAAAGTACTGCAAATTATTATTTTTGCGTGCATTCAGATAACAAAAAATGTAGATGAAACTCTTTAAAAGTCGCAAAACATACTATTTATACAATCCGAACACACTCAATTATGAGCGTGTATACCCATCTAGCAAAGACCGGCTGTTCACCGTTCTCCGCCATTTAAGCACCGGAATAGCGTTCGGCGTAGCCACTTTTTTCGTCATGATGCATTTGGTGGACTCTCCGATGGAATCTCAGTTACGTAAGGAGAACCGCCTATTGCAAACTCAATACGAGGTACTTTCCCTTCGCTTAAATAACGCGTTGGACGTATTGGATGATATCCAACAGCGTGATGAGAATCTGTACCGGGCGATCTTCCAAGCCGAGTCCATCCCCGAGTCCGTTCGGAAAGCCGGGTTTGGAGGGACAAACCGTTACGAGCATCTGATGAGCCTGTCCAATCCGGAGCTTGTTGTCTCCACGACCCAAAAGATGGATATGCTACGTAAGCAATTATATATCCAATCCAATTCCTTGGAAGAACTGATCTCCCTAGGAAAGAACCAAGAAGAGAGAAGTAAATGTATCCCGGCGATCCAGCCGATTTCCAATAAGGATCTGCGTCGTACCGCTTCCGGCTATGGCGTACGTATCGACCCGATTTACCGTACACCTCGTTTCCATTCCGGAATGGATTTCTCGGCTAAAGTGGGAACGGAGATCTACGCGACAGGTAATGGCGTTGTCACTTTCGCCGCATGGAAACAGGGATACGGAAATTGTTTGATTATCGATCATGGCTACGGCTATCAGACTTTATACGGTCATATGAGTAAGTTCAAGAAACGTGTCGGACAAAAGGTTACTCGTGGAGAGGTGATTGGCGAGGTTGGAAATACCGGGAAATCTACCGGCCCTCACTTGCATTATGAGGTAATCGTACGAGGGAAGTATGATAACCCATCTAAATACTATTACATGGATCTCTCACCTGAGGAATACGACCGTATGATCCAGATTGCCGAGAATCATGGTCAGGTTATGGATTAAACTTCATTAGCAGTATGAGTCTAAAAAAGAATAAAGATCTCAAACTCTATTTTTCCATCAGCGAGGTGGCGCAGATGTTCGACGTGAACGAGTCCACCCTTCGCTTTTGGGAGAAGGAGTTCGATATCATCAATCCAAGGAAGACGAGCAAAGGTACCCGTTTTTATAAGCAGGAGGATATCGACGCAGTACGTCTCATCTACCATCTGGTTAAAGAGAGAGGGATGACCTTGGCCGGCGCACGGCAAAAACTGAAGGACAATAAAGAGACAACGATCCGGCAAGAAGAGATCGTAAACCGCCTGAAACAGATCAAAGAAGAGCTGTTAGCTATGAAAGACGCATTCGATGCTTTTGCCCCGAAAGTGTGATTATTCTGTTGATAAAACCAGAACAAAACCGTACCTTCGTCCCCAATTAAATAAAACATAAGCAAATAAAATACAAGACATGGAAATTACAGGAAAAATTATTCAAGTCCTACCGGAAGTAGGCGGTGTCAGCAAAGCCGGAAACGAATGGAAAAAACAAGAGTACGTATTAGAGACACACGATCAATATCCCAAGAAAGTATGCTTCCAGATATTCGGAGCGGATAAGATCGCTCAAGCGGCCATTCAGCCGGGCGAGGAATTGACAGTCTCTTTCGACATTGACAGCCGTGAGTACCAAGGCCGCTGGTTCACCAGTATCAACGCATGGAAAGTAGACCGTCCGATGGCGGCAGCTTCTCAAGCCGCTCCGATGGGAGTAACTCCGGATAATTTCGCTCCGGCTTCCGCTCCTACGGCTCCAGCCTCATCCGCTCCTGATTTCGGACCGGCCAATCCTATCGATGATTTGCCATTCTAAAGACTAATGGATATCGTATTACTAATTGGCGGTTTACTACTAATTTTAGTTGGGGCTAACGCCTTGACGGATGGTGCCGCCTCGGTAGCCAAACGCTTCAATATTTCCAGCTTAGTAATCGGGCTAACTATTGTGGCGTTTGGGACTTCCGCACCGGAATTAACGGTCAGTGTCGTATCTGCCTTGAAAGGAAGCTCAGATATCGCTATTGGTAATGTAGTAGGAAGCAATATATTTAACGCCTTGATGATTGTCGGCTGTACGGCCGCTATCGTACCGATCAGCGTCACGAAAGGTACGTTGAGCAAAGAGATCCCTCTTTGCGTGCTTGCCTCAATCGTATTATTTATTTGCGCGAATGACGTTTTGATCAACGGCGCATCGCAAAATAGTATCAGTAGTAGCGATGGAATGTTACTATTATGCTTCTTCGCCATTTTCCTTGGCTATACATTCGCGATCGCACATAATGGAGAGGAAAATGGAGAGAGCACGATTAAAATAATGCCCATTTGGAAAGCGAGTTTATTCATCATTGGAGGATTGGCCGGTTTGATTTACGGAGGACAATTTTTCGTGGATGGAGCTTCTGGTATCGCCCGTGGACTGGGTGTCAGCGAATCTATTATCGGTTTGACTTTAGTGGCCGGAGGAACCTCTCTTCCTGAGTTAGCGACTTCCGTCGTGGCCGCCTTAAAGAAGAACCCGGAGATGGCGATCGGAAACGTTATCGGTTCCAACCTCTTCAATATATTCTTCGTATTAGGTTGTAGCGCGACAATCACGCCGATGAACATACAAGGCATTACCAATCTGGATTTGGGCGTCATGATCGGTTCATGCGTATTGCTTTATATTTTTGGCCTTTTCTTCAAGAAACGGACCATCACTAGGCCGGAGGGAATCCTATTGATCGCTTGTTATATAGCTTATATAACTTATTTGATTGTCGGCTGATAAAGCTTTTATAAAACAAAAGTGTAGCGAAGCACTTCGCTACACTTAATCCGCTACACGTCCGACAGATTTAATATTCTGTATCTTCGACAAAGTCACGCACATTTTCTGGATATCTTCTACGTCATGAACTTTCATCTTTATCTTACCTTCGAACACGCCGTCTTTCGCCTCGATCAGCAAGCGCATGATGTTCACGTTGAAATCCTCGGAAATCGTTTTCGTGATCGTATTCAGTACGCCTATCGAGTCTATACCTTTCACCTCTAGCGTGGCCTCAAAAGAAGCGTTCATATGGCTGCTCCAAACCGTATTCAAGATACGTTCGCCAAAGCTACTTTTCAAGCGCATGGCGATCGGGCAGGAGCGTTTATGAACTACTACATTTCCATCATCATTGATAAAACCTAAAGAGTCATCTCCCGGAATCGGCTTACAACATTCCGCAATTACATAATTACGCTCAAAAGCCTCCTCTTTCAATAAATAAGGCTTTTTCTTATCATATTTAGGCTTCTCTTTCTTGGCTTCCTCCTCTTCGGGTTGTTTCACCTTCTTGGAAGCGACACCCAACGCCTGTTTCACATACTTAAACAAGACATTATCCGTCTTCTCCTTCAACAGCTTCTTTAAATTCTCGGGCAAAACCACATCCCCCTTCTCTACCGCATAAAAGAATTCCTCGCGTTTCGAGAATCCAAAGTACATGCCTAATTTATCCAGATTGGATGTACTCGCCTCAAGCTCCGAACGCTTGAAGGCATCAAGAACTTTTATCTCCCCATACTTAGCGACCTCTTTACGGACACGCTTTAATACGGCATCGATCTTCGCACGAGCCTTAGCGGTAGTCACGAAGTTCAACCACTCCGGTTGCGGCTCCTGAGAACGGGAAGTCAAGACCTCCACCTGATCTCCACTGGACAGCGGATGACTCAATGGCACCAAACGATGGTTTACCTTAGCGCCAATACATTTATTACCGATATCGGAGTGAAGCGCATAAGCGAAATCCAAGGCGGTAGCCCCTTGGGGCAATGTCTTTATATCTCCTTTCGGAGTGAAAACAAATATCTCGGAAGTAAATAAGTTCAGTTTGATCGTATCCAAGAAATCCAGCGCATTCGGGTCCGGACTCTCCAATATCTCGGTAATGGTTTGTATCCATTTATCCAATTCCGTATCCTCCTCCACGTTGGATTCCTTGTATTTCCAATGGGCAGCGAAGCCTTTCTCTGCGATATCATCCATACGGCGGCTACGTATCTGGATCTCTACCCATTGTCCATCCGGTCCCATAACGGTCAGATGAAGCGCTTGATAACCGTTCGCTTTCGGACGGCTCACCCAATCACGGATACGGTCGGGACGAATCCGGTAAATATCCGTAATAGCCGAGTAGATATCCCAACATTGGTTTTTCTCGTCCACACCGGGAAGCGGGTCAAAAATAATGCGGACCGCATAAATATCATAAATATCCTCGAAAGCGACACCCTTGCTTTCCATCTTATTCCAAATGGAATAGACCGATTTCACACGGGCACGCATCTCATACTGAAGTCCCATAGACTTCAGCTTCTCGTCCACAGGGGCGGCGAAATGCTCGAATAATTTATTACGGCTCTCTTCTGTCGCTTTCAACTTAGCGCTGATGAAATCGTATTCTTGCGGATGCTCATATTTAAAACTCAAATCCTCCAGTTCCGTCTTGATCGAGAAGAGACCCAGACGATGCGCCAGAGGAGCATACAAATAAAGAGTCTCACCCGCGATCTTAAATTGCTTGGCGGGAAGCATGGAACCCAAAGTCCTCATATTATGAAGACGGTCTGCGATCTTGATTAGAATTACCCGTATATCGTCACTCATAGTCAGCAGCAACTTACGGAAGTTCTCGGCTTGAGCCGAGGCCTGTTCCCCAAAAATGCCACCGGATATCTTTGTCAAGCCATCCACGATCTGGGCGATCTTGTCTCCGAACATATCCCGGATATCCTCCACCATATACTCGGTATCTTCCACGACATCATGCAATAACGCAGAGCAAATAGAGGTAGAGCCCAAACCCATCTCCCGGCATACGATACGAGCCACGGCGATAGGATGCATTATATAAGGTTCGCCGGAACGCCGTTTCACTCCGGCGTGCGCTTGATTAGCGAAATTAAAAGCTTTCGTGATTCGTTCGACCTTACGGCGGTGGTTTGACTTCAAATAATCGTTCAACAACGCATTGAACCCATCTTGTATCATCTGTTCGTCCGCAGAGAGAACGGACGCAGCCTCGCCCGTTTCTTTTATATCTTTTGTGTCCTTTGTATCGTCCATGGTTTTACACCTCCCATTTTTATACTGTATAGCCACAAATATATACAAATATTTGGAAGGAAACCCTAACAAAAGACAAAAATAGGATGCCTGCAACTTATTTACGCTTCTCCGGGAGTCAATAAGCAGATGAGACGTATCCAAACTCCCTCAATAAACTCCATGCTCCCTCCGGATTAAATCCCCGATTTTGTTCCGTATGGCTTTCTGTGTCACGAGGATTTGCCCCGACTTCAGCATACAATTGGTTCACGCCTGCCAGCATAGCTAATTTGATGGGTTCATGTACATTCATCGATCGAGATGGGTTGACTGCCAGATTGGATACAGCGACAATTTTCGTCAGCTCCAAGTCTGAAATTTGCCCTTTCTCATAAAGAGGAGTTCCTTTCACCGGAATCCGACGCATAGCGGCCATTACATCTATTTTCAAATCCTTGGCTCTTAGGATCTCTACTGCCAGCTCCTCATAAGAATGTTCCGGGCCTATGGGTTCTATACAATAATAAAGCTCCAGGCCAGCCTCTTTAATCGCTCGCATAGTCGCCTCCCGGTCTTCCGTTTTCGCCATCGTATCCTCACCCTCTCGCAAACGGTTGATATGATAGACACCAGTGAAACCGACCTCTTTCAATTTCAAGGCAGTATCCAAACCAAAATCACCGATATTAGCCACCATTTTTTGATCCTTTCTTAATAGTCCCCTCACAGACCGCCCCACAGAGATAAATTCCTCTATCGGATAGTTGGCTGTTGTCATCATGAAAAAGTCATCAAAATAAGACTTTTGCAGAAATTGCACTTCCTGACATATATCCTCCACCGATTTCTTCCATTTATCGTTCAATGAATAATGGGTAGCGGCCATAGAGCAAAAGTTACAATTAATCGGACAAGGCTCCGCATTAATCCCTATTTGCGTAAACACATATCCCCGGTTCCCGAACTTCCGCCGAGATAAGGCGTTCGAGGCCGCTAGCAAATCATAATATTCGCTACTAAAATTATTTATACGTAACAACTCTATGATCTCATCTTCCGATAAATCAATATTTCCAGCCTTAATCTTTTCTATCGCTTTCATTTATAATATATATTAAACAGACAATTAACACTCACCCCTATTTCCAATAAACACTTGTCAGAATAAACCTTCCATTCTATTTTCGTTCCTCCATAGATGTATACAACTTGAAGAAATCATCATTGATCTGATCGCGGATACGACGGAACTCGCTCATAACGATGGGTCGGGTTGGGACGACCGGGCTGCAAGAAACGCCAAGCCACGACCTCTTCCTCATACTTACCGTCTATCATACCGATCAACACCTCCCGGACCATCTGATCCAATAACTCAGGTGTAGTCTCAACCCGGGCATTAATGATCAACTTCAGATCTTCCCCCGCTCCGGCAGAGCCTCTCAACGATAAGGTATCCTGTTTCCCGGTCAGGTTGCCCACGGCGAAACGCTTACCATTCTCCGCGATCACTTTCACATGTCCTACGGCGCAACCCGCCTCATCGAACTTAACGGCAAAACCCTTCATCAGCGTTTTCAGGAAATCATCCCAATCATCACTCACGCCATGCAACTGAAGCGTCCCGTTCAACCAGCCCAACACAGCCTCGCCGTGGGCGTAGGTATCATAATCTATCTCCAATAAGCGCTTGCCCGCATCTTGGCGGCTCATCACGGCCTCGATCCATTTGTCCATGCCCTCACCGGTCTGGGCACTCGTCGATAAAACCGTCGCACCCGGAAACGCGTCCGATAAACGTTGTCTCAAGACCGCGGTCTCTTCCCGTTTCAACACATCCGACTTACTCAGCAAGATGATATCGCTTTCCTCCAATTGTTTCTTATAAATATAAGCGGCATCCGGATGCAACCCCCCATTCCCCCCATTCAAGATAGAGACCAAGCGATTCGGGTCCGCCAAGACCGTCAGCGGGGAAATCTTCAACTCCGTATTCCAATATTGCTTCAAAGGTTGCATGATCGTAGCCGACAAATCCGTGCAACTACCCACCGGCTCAGCGATAATCACGTCGGCCGAGGCTTCGGCACGAATCTCCTTGATCGCATCCGTGAATCCGTTAAAATTACAGCAGAAACAACTGCCACTTACCTCGGCAACCCGCAGATCCGACAACTTCAGCAACTCGCTGTCCACAAGTTCCGGAGCTTGGTCGTTCGTAATCAAACCTACACGCAGCCCTTTATTCATCAATCGCACGGCAGTTTCCCATAACAGTGTTGTTTTTCCCGCTCCCAAAAAACCTCCCACTAAGATCAATCTCGTTTGTTTCATATCCGTTTCGTTTATTATAATGATTACTATTTCTCGCACTCACACGAACCGTCTCCCTGCTTGATCAGCGGCTCTATCACATAGGTTAGCGCATAAGCCGCTACCGCCCCTCCCAAGATAGGGGCCAGAATATAGACAAAGAAGAAACCTCCGCAACAAGCATCCGGGAAAGCCACCTCACCCCAGCCCGCCAGCCAAGAGACCAAACGAGGACCAAAGTCGCGGGCAGGATTCAGCCCCGCCTGTGTCAATGGAGCGATCAAGCAAATGATGGAAGAGACCGACAGCCCGATAAACACCGGAGCCATCGTATCGCTCGGCCGTCCCACGTTACAACCTTCCGTCAAGGCGAAGATAAACATCACCAGCAAGAACGTGCCGAACCCCTCGGCAACCATCGCCAAAGGCATCGAGACAACCGCCATACTATCGCCGGGATTCGGATAGAACTCACCGAACATACGAGCTGTATCGATCGAGGCCTCCGTACCGCGCACGATGCCATGCGCCAGCTCATAAGCGGAAATTGTAGGCGCTAATAATCCATACAATACGGCTCCGGCGAGAAACGCCCCCGCAAACTGGGCCAATAGGTAAGAAAGCAGTTTATCGGCTTTCATCCGTTTACTCAGCACCATGGCCACTGTAACGGCCGGATTCAAATGCGCGCATGATAAATGCCGGGTTAAGTAAATAGCGAGCGTAACGCCAATCCCCCAAACCAACGCGATCTGGAATATGCTTCCATACTCTCCGAACAATACCGCTACGGCTACAGATCCGCAGCCAAATAGCGTCAAAACAAAAGTTCCAATCAGTTCTCCTACAAATGCTTTCATCTGGTATCTTATTTTTTCGTTAGATAATCGTGGTTTAAAAAATAAGTAACGCAAATATAAAAGACCTGTAGAAGCAAGAAACCTTAATGCTCCTTAAAACGAAAATAACGGGTATAATCACGAAATACACAAGAGAGGTTTTATGATCGTAAAACAACGAACAACTAATTCATAGTCAATAGATATAGTACTTGATTTTATTATATAATTCTAGACAAATAACGGTCTTCCCAGTATTGTTAAACGGTCATTAATTCGCAATAACACGAACAATAACACATAAGACATACCTCATTCAATCATCGCAGCACGTCTCCTTCTTTTTCACGCAATCCGCAAAGAAATTCGCGAACAACTGCCGGGCGATCTCCCAGTTTACCCGGTTGATACAATACTTCACCTTGGGAGTCTCTATCTCTCCTTGTATCAAGCCGGCATCTTTCAACTCCTTCAGATGCTGGGAAACGGTAGCCTTCGCTATCGGCAATTCCTCATGTATCGCCCCAAAATAACAGGCCTCCCGCTTTGCCAGAAAATGCAGGATAGCGACCCTAGCCGGATGTCCTAACGCCTTAGCGAAACGAGCGATCTGCTCCTCTTTAAGGGTATAATCATTCTTTTTATCTTCCATTTATCTCTTAATATTCATTTGTTGTACAAAGTACGGACATATTACCGGAAAAACAATCTTCGCAAGGAATCTTTAACAACATACGAAGACTTATCTGCCGGATCATCCCATCAGATATGGATGCCATACTCGTGTTTGACCTCATCCATCACGAAAGTGCTTCTCAGCGAGCCCAAGCTATCGATCGTTCCCAGCACGTTCAAGATAAATTCTTGATAGTGCTTCATATTGGGAGCGTGTATCTTGAGCAGATAGTCATAGTCGCCGGATATGTTATAGCACTCCGTGACCTCCGGGATATCTTGGATGATCCGGGTAAATTCCGACGCGATATCCTTGTTCAGCCGGGTCAGTCTCACGCTACAAAACACGACGAAACCTTGATTCAGCTTCTCCGCATCCAGTACGGCTATGTATTTTTTTATATAACCATTGCTCTCCAATCGTTTAAGCCGCTCAAACACGGGAGTCGACGATAGGCTTACCCGGGCGGCAAGTTCTTTGGTTGTCAGCCGGGAATTATCCTGCAAGATACGGAGGATCTGTAAATCTGTCTTATCCAAAGAGTCCATAGATAAATATTCTGTTACAAGGTTCTTTTTATCTTCCTTACAATCGTTACATTCTTATCAAGATCACAAAAATAGATTTATTTTCCATATTTTCAAAAGATATTGTTCGATATATCCCCATCATATACTTTTGCTGGAAAATAATTCAAGGACAAACAAACAATTAAAGCATAAGATCACAATGGAAACAAAGAATTTGCATTTCGAGACTTTACAACTTCATGTCGGACAAGAGCAAGCCGATCCAACAACAGATGCCCGTGCGGTACCCATCTACCAAACGACCTCCTACGTATTCCATAACTCGGCCCATGCCGCCGCTCGTTTCGGCCTGCAAGATCCGGGAAATATCTACGGACGGCTGACGAATCCCACGCAAAGCGTCTTCGAGCAACGCATTGCCGCCCTCGAAGGAGGCGTAGCCGCGTTAGCGGTAGCATCCGGGGCAGCGGCCATCACATACGCTTTCGAGAACATCACACGTGCGGGTGATCATATCGTAGCCGCCAAGACGATTTACGGAGGTAGCTATAATCTGCTGGCGCATACACTGCCGGCGTATGGCGTGACGACCACGTTCGTAGACCCGCACGATCTCTCGAACTTCGAGAATGCGATCCAAGGAAATACCAAAGCGGTCTTTATAGAGACCTTAGGCAATCCGAACTCGAATATCATCGATATAGAAGCGGTTGCAGCCATAGCGCATAAGCATCACATCCCATTGATCATAGATAATACCTTCGGAACGCCTTACCTGATCCGCCCGATCGAGCATGGAGCGGATATAGTGGTCCATTCGGCCACGAAGTTTATCGGTGGGCATGGAACCTCATTAGGGGGAGTTATCGTAGATTCCGGCAAGTTCGACTGGGCAGCTTCCGGCAAGTTCCCTCAACTGACCGAGCCAGACCCTAGCTATCACGGCATACGCTTCGTAGATGCCGCCGGCCCCGCCGCTTACGCCATCCGCATCCGTGCCGTATTGTTACGCGATACAGGAGCGGCAATCAGTCCGTTCAACACGTTTATATTACTGCAAGGCCTAGAGACACTTTCCTTGCGTGTGGAACGCCACGTGGCCAATGCTCTTAAGGTTGTGGGATTCCTGAAGAACCACCCGAAAGTAAAGAAGGTAAACCATCCGGCGCTAGCCGATCATCCGAACTACGATCTTTACCAGCGATATTTCCCGAACGGAGCAGGATCGATCTTCACGTTCGAGATACGGGGCGGGCAAGAGGAAGCGCACCGCTTTATCGATAATCTGGAGATATTCTCCCTGCTGGCGAACGTAGCGGACGTGAAATCGCTGGTTATCCATCCGGCTAGCACCACCCATTCGCAACTCAACGCCGAGGAACTGACGGAACAAGAAATCTATCCGGGCACGATTCGCCTTTCCGTCGGGACAGAACATATAGACGACCTGATCGCGGATCTGGAGCAAGCGCTCGCTAAAATATAGAGAAACCTTAGTCGTTTCCTCTAGGGAGTTTAACGTTTTTGTCTTGTCTCATCGATCATCCAACGGCTGTTAGAAGATCGTCCAACAGTTGGTGCATGATCATCCAACAGCTGGTGGACGATCATGCACCAGCCGTTAGAAGATCAATACATCAAGAAGAAAGCCCTAATACATTCTTTCATTTTACCTTATACGCCATCAAGGCGAACCCATGACGGATATATAGCACGCCATTCACGATAACCGGGTGCGCCCAATGCGGCCCCACGCCCTTCGTGATACGGAACTCGCTGACAATATCGAACTTCGCGGGATCGGGATTCACCAAAGCTACAGCCCCCCTACGCTCGTCATAGCAATACAGCATGCCATCAGCGGCGATGATAGAGCCTTTACCTTTGCCGCCCGTCCATGTGGTCTCATAGCCTTTAACACCCGTATTCCAATCGATTGCGCACCAATTTCCTTGGTTGTTATTGATCCAGTTGGAGCCATAGATCGTGCCGTTCACCTCTACATAGCCGCCATGGTGCGTATCCAGCACATCGGTGCGCCAAACAACGGAGACACTCTTCAAGTCATCGCTCAATTGAAGCATAACGCCATTGATGTTATATCCATGGCAGAAAAAGATCTTCCCATCCTTATACAACGGGGTGTTCGGGGCGATGTTGGCCCATTTGCCCTCTTTAGGCCCCCAATCAGCGAACGACCATTCCACCGTCCCGTTATCCGGGTTCACGCCAATCACATGCTTCGCCGTAGAGCCGATAATCTGGCGTTTCCCTTTATAGGATATCAATATCGGAGAGACATAAGCGCCCGTATCGCCAAACGATTCGGTCTTCCAGATCAATTCCCCCGTGTCCTTGTTAAGAGCGACCATCGTCGTCTGGTCGCCCGCAGGCGTATAAATCACCTTATCATCATATACCAAAGGACACTCGGAGGTTCCCCAGTTGCCAGTCTTCCGTCCATAGATATTGCCACCGTCCACTTTCCAGACGATCTTGCCATCCTTGATATCCAAGCAAACGATCTCACCGGAACCGCTGATCACATAAGCCTTGTCTCCATCGATAGCCGGCGTGGTGCGTGTCTCCGGATAGGTATCGCCCCAAGGCGCGCTATAGGCCACCTCATACACTTTCTTCCCGTCCAAGGTATAAGCGGAAAAGATCTCTTGGGTCTCATCCTCGTTCATTCCCGTGAGATACAGGCGATCGCCTACGATCACCGGACTGGAGTATCCCTTGCCGGCATCCATCGTTTCCCATAACAACTTAGGGCCTCCGGCGGGCCATTCTTTCAGCAAACCCGTTTCCGGATAAGTACCGCTTCGCTCCGGTCCCCTCCATCCGTACGGCGTCTGGGCGGTCGCTCCTACCCACGCGAAACATGCGAAAGCGATCCCCAGACCATACAATCTCATCTTTTGTACTGTAATCATACTCATTCTTTTTTTAGGTGATATTTTGTCATTTAATTTTGAAAGCCATCAACGCGTTCCCATGACGTATATAAAGCACTCCCTCATGGATAACAGGATGCGCCCAATGCGGGCCTACTCCCTTCGTGATCCGGAACTCACTCACTACGTCGAACTTTTCGGGGTTAGGGCGAATCAAGCCTACCGTTCCACGGCGCTCGTCATAACAATAAAGCATATCGTCCGCAGCGATGATAGAGCCTTTTCCCTTACCCCCCGGCCAAGGCGTGTCAAATTTAGTCTCGCCCGTGTTCCAATCCACGGCCACCCAGTTCCCGGAACCGTTATTGATCCAATTAGAGCCATAAATCACGCCATCCACCAACACAAAACCGCCGTGATGCGTATCGAGATCGTCGTTCCTCCATACCAGATCCGCTTTCGTAGCATCTACGTTCAAGCGGAGCATAAAAGAACCCATGTTATAACCGTTACAGACGAAAAGGCGCCCGTTATCATAAAGCGGGGTATTGGGGGCGATCGATTCAAATCCTTTCGCCAGATCTTCCGGAGACCGTCCCCAGTCACGGAAAGTCCACTCGATCTTGCCTGTTTCCGGATTCACCCCAAACACGCTCTTTCCGGTCACGCCCACGATCTTTATTTTACCGTTATTCATTACCAAGAGCGGAGAAGTATACGAACTGTGCTCACCCAAAGGCTCGCTTTTCCATACGGTCTCTCCCGTCTCCGCGTCCAAGGCCACCATTGTCGTCTGATTTCCACCCGGCGTATAAATAACCTTGTTATCGAAGACCAGCGGACACTCGGACGTGCCCCATTTTCCGGTCATACGCTCGAACTTCTTGCCTCCGTCCACTTTCCAGACGATCTTGCCGTCTGCCGTATCCAAGCAGACGATCTCGCCCGATCCGCTGATGACATAAGCCTTCCCGTTCTCGATCGTAGGCGTGGTACGGGTCTCCGGGTAGGTATCCGTCCAAGGTACACCATAAGCGGTTTGGTACAATTTCTTCCCGTCCAAGGAATAGGCGAAGAAAATCTCCTGCGTCCCTTCCTCATCCATACCCGTTATGTACAAACGGCCATCCACGATCACGGGGCTGGAATATCCCTTACCCAACTCCATGGTTTCCCATAATAACTCAGGTCCTTCCGAAGGCCACTCTTTCAACAAGCCATTCTCAAAATAAACGCCATCCCGCTCCGGTCCTCTCCAACCATACGGGGATTGCGCCGTCATGCTCACAGAAGCAAGACAAGCCATGGCGACACTCAGACCTCCCAATCTCATTTTCCGCATTCTTACCAGTCTCATTTTTATTCGATTTAGGTTATAATTAAGTTTTCCTATCCTTTTATCTTATAAGCCATCAACGCATTCCCGTGACGCACATACAATATTCCCCGATGAATAACCGGATGTGCCCAGAAAGCTCCTTCGCCTCTCGTGATACGAAAAAAGCTCACCAGATCGAACTTAGCGGGATTCACACGCACCAAACCGACCATCCCCCGGCGTTCATCAGAGCAATACAACATGCCATCAGCGGCGATGACAGAACCTTCGCCCACTCCCTTGCCCCAATTCATCTCAAACCTTGTCCGTCCGGTATTCCAATCGACAGCCATCCATTTCCCCAAGCCATTCCGTCCGTGGCTGGAACCGTAAATAATCCCATCCACCAAGACAAAGCAGCCATGATGAGGATCAAAGCCCTTATTGCGCCATAACAGCCTCACGCCAGACGCGTCCTCATTCAGTTGCAACATAAAGGCCCCCGCACCATATCCGTTCGCCGTAAAAATCCGTCCGTCCTTATAAAGCGGCGTGTTGGTAGGTACGATATACTGGCTGCCCTCCTTACCCAGATCGTCGAAAGTCCAATCGATCTGCCCATTTTCCGGATTCACCCCGACGATACGATTACCGGTCAGCGCCACGATCTTACGATGTCCATTATACGTAATCAATATAGGCGAGGCATAACCGCCCTCATCCTGTAGCGAACGGCTTTTCCAGATAGTCTTACCAGTCTCGGCATCCAAGGCTACGATCGTCGTTTCGTTTCCCGAGGGCGTATAAATCACCTTCTTGCCATCAATAACCAAGGGACATTCGGAAGTTCCCCACATTCCCGGCTGATGCCGAAAACTTTTCCCGCTTACCTTCCATACAATTTTCCCGTCGGTGATGTCCAAGCATACGACCTCCCCCGAACCACTAATCATAAAAGCTTTCTTCCCTACGATCATCGGTGTTGTCCGGGTCTCCGGATACGAGCCGCCCCAAACCGGGCTATACGCCACCTCATAGACCTTTTTACCGGTCAAGGTATATGCCGAGAAGATCTCCCGGGTCTCATCTTCATTCATTCCCGTTATATATAAACGATCGCCCACTATTACCGGACTGGTATGCCCTTTTCCCGCATCCAAGGCAGACCATAGCAACTCGGGGCCATCGGCCGGCCATACCTTCAGCAAACCCGTCTCTTCATAAATGCCATCCCGATGCGCACCTCGCCATCCATAAGGAGATTGGGCATACAAAACCCCGGTGGCGACAAAGGCCATACAGACAGAGGCGCAAAGAAGTTTTATTAGCTTTAATGTTTTCATTTTTTATCGAATTAAATTAGACATTGATACATATTTGATAATCTCTCCCCCAAAACCCAGTCATTATACCGGGAAGAAGACAGTAGAAGCGCATTCTCACGGCACTGCCTCAGCAAGACCTTATCCGTCAGTAAAGTCTCCAAAGCGGTAGCAAGGCAATCGCTATCATTCCATTCGTAAAGAATGCCGGCTTTATCCACAATCTCCGGGAAAGACCCGGTAGCGGGCTCCACCACAGGCCGCCCGGCGGCAAAAGCCTCACACAGATAAAGTCCGACTCCTTCCTCAAACCTCAATGGGACCGACAGGACACTAATCTCCCGATAGAACCGGGCGTGTTCTTCCATTCTGTACCCTTCATCTATCACCACATAATCTTGATAAGGATCGAGAATCTTCCTTATTTTTCGGAGAAAAGGCTTATCCTTTCCCGTATAGCCTCCTCCGATCCTCAAACGGAGATTCGGTACCGTATCCTTTTTCTTCAGCTTAACGAAAGCTTCCGCCAGCAGATCCAAACCGTTCTCCTCATTCATCCGGTAAAAAAAGCCGATAACCGGATCTTCCGGATAATCGAACGATCTATATTTATCCCAGTCTACTCCCGGATAAATCACCTCGATATCCCGCAATCCGGGAAGCCGCCGAATAAGAATCTCCTTATAGAAATGGCTGGTTGTCACGAAACGATCTATATAGCGGGAATTCTCCTCTATTCCCCGCCAAGCCTCCGGAATACAACGCTCGTCCAAATTATCAATCCATACCTCCTCATCTTGTACGGAACATACGATAGGCGTATCCAAATACCGCTTGATCTCTTTGGCGATACCAATCAACAAGGTGCTCGATAAATGAATGATATCCGGCTTCTCCCGATCTTTCACCCAGCAGATCAACTGATCCACCATATCCAAGAAAGCGGCATCCTTGCCGGTAATCATCGCTAACGTCATTTCTTCCAATCCTTCCGCCGAAGTGGAACCGGACAAGGAAGAAGCTACATTTAATAAGGTATCCGAACCAGTAATCCTTTTTAACCAATCCGGCATTTTCCGTTTACCAAAGAATTTTTGTGCCGTATAGAATGTCGTGGCAGGGAAAAACAAAGGAGTATCCGCTTGGAACGAGCGGTGTCTCAAAGGTAGATAAAGAGGCATCACGATCACCTCGTGACCGGCTTTCCGAAGAGCCGACGCCTGAAGGTTATCCCGGAAGCAGTTCCCGCAATAAAAAGAATCTCCCGAACCCGGAACTATAAACAATATCTTCATAAGCCTCTATCTATTTAAAGTTTGGAACTCCCGATTTCCCGCTTTACCAACCTGCGGACAAAAATCATCACACATCCGGTAAAGAATAACATGAAACCCAAGGCCAGCGACCAAGCTCCGGTTCCCGCATTCGAGAAATTAGCACTCACGCTTATCAAAGCCCCGATCACTCCGGTCAAGATCGCATATAACGGGACGAGGATATTCTCCTTATAGAAAATCCGTCCGATCTGCCCGTCCGTGAAACCTAGCACACGATACAGGCGAATCTCATCCCTTCGCATCGCTAGGTTCTTACGGATCACGATGATAAAGCTCAAGATTCCCAATAACAATCCCAGACCTCCTAAGGTCATGAAGATTGTGAGATACGTATCCGTTACCGTATTGAACTGTCTCAGACGATCATTCGTGGTCATCACCCGTACGCCATATTCACTCAAAGCTTGGGAAATAAGGTTTTTCACCTCCTCCCTCTCGGATTCTCCTGTTTTTAGCAAGAACACCTCGCTACCGGTCGTTTCCGTCCAGATCTCAGAGAACAGCGCTTGATCCACCAATATATTTCCTTGGAACACGGAGTTGGATAGGGTACCTACCAACCGTATCGCGATCGGTAGTCCTTGATCATTCTTATAATAAAGCGTATCTCCCAAGTTCATGCCGATACCCCAAGTCAATACCGTAGCATCCACCAAAGCCGGATATACGGAATTTGTACGTTCTCGCACTCGTTCGAAAACGACTTCCCGGTCTTCCCCATAAATCGTTTGCTCGATCTGGAAATCGCTATTTGACAACGCTTTCATATTTATCCCTAATACCGTAGGGGTCGTTACCTTATTCAAGTTTAGGCAACTGGCATCATCCGCGTTATAGCGCAAGCATTGCAGAACTTCCGTATCCTCCGGCAAATCGGAAAGAGATAACTTCGCTTTGCCTGAGGACGTAGACAAATCGTAATAAACAGGAACACTGCTTTCACACCAAAGACTGTATCCTCCCGTCCCAATGCGTATCTGTGAGCTATCCGCAAATCCTTTCCGGTTCAAACCGACCGAAAACACGATAAAGACCCCGATAGAGAGAGCGAAAAAAGATAATAAGGATTGTTTCCTGTTCGCATATATAGTAGCCCAAATCAATTGGCTTCGATTGAACAAAGAAGGATGCACCGAACCGTTCTTCGCAACCCGATAGTCACCCCATAATGCCGCCGTCACGATCCATGCGGCACCGATAACCATGAAAAGAGGCACTGAATGTAAAACCCATACATTCACGCCGATCATAGCTACCGTCATCATACCCGACACGATCATTCCGAGCCTTTTCTTCCGCAAAGAAGATCCAGACGAATAAACCTTATGGCTTTCTTCTCGTAATGCCCGTATAATCGCCCATCGAAGAAGCCCCAAGGAGAGTCCGACACTAACCAATGTACCGGCGATAAGCGTCCATGTACCCGGATAAACCCCAAAGCCATCCGTTTGCGTAGCCCCTTGCCACACTCCCCCTAAAAGCCACATGATAAGCCTCGTATATAATAGCCCCATAACGACTCCTACCACGGAAGCTCTCCCTACGACCGGGACAGATTCCATCCATAACATACCTTTGATACGTTTCCGGGTATAGCCCATCGATCTCAGTAAAGCGATCTCATGACGCCGTCGGTAAAACATCTCCGATAAGGGATTCAACATCAGCAACACGGCGGAGACAATAATAAAGAATCCCAAGGCAAGAAATAATCCCGCAAAATCCACCCCGTTCCGGGCGGCATAGATTCCAGCTTCCCGGGGATGAATCAGTTGGATACCAAACATCTCCGGTCTAAGTCCCGTCAAATCAGGCCTCGCATTTGGAATCCGGATCGCCGTCGCGCTTCCATAGGCGTTCCCCCAATCCCCGACTACGGCATCATAGGCTATGATCGCTTTCGGGGTACTACGAAACAAATCCCAATACCGCTCATCCTCATCGGTAATCAAGTCCATTTGAATCGGCAGGTCACTATCCCAATCCGTACATCTCTCCACGTTGGAAAGTCCCGGGAAATCAGCGCTTAAGGAGCCATCAGACACCCATTCAGACAAAGGAACGACCCGTCCTACCTTAAATTGACGGGCATCCGTATCCAGTCTCTTCAATCCTTCCGATTTATAATAGCTTACCCGAATAGTATCACCCACCCGTGCCCCCAAGCGATTAGCGGCATAATCGGAAAGCAGTATCTCATCTTTCCGAAGGATATGCCCTTTATATCTATCCATAGCGGTTATGAACGAATAAGGAATTGAATTTCCTTCTCGCTCAATGGAATTGACTAAATAGGAAAATAGCCGATCAGACGCTAAGTTATCCTGACAGATCGTCTCCACGACCTTCTCCTGCAAGAATACCCGCCCGGAGGTTATCTCCGTGAAATCCGCTTTCCGCCGTACCACCAAGCCGGACAACTCTTGATTCCATATATCGCCTAAATCCGTAGAAGAAATCTGTCTATCTGTCAATACCAAGTTAATCTTTCCCTCTACATTCAATGCCTCCGCTAAATCACTCCGGCGCACGAAAACATTAAAGGGAAGCACCTGCTCATTCTTTAGGTTTATGTTACCCCCACTATCCACCGGGACAAGCCCCTCATAGGACAGGCGCAAACCAACCGTATAATTCTTGGTCACGAAAAGAGAGCCGGAAGGCACCAGGCCTGTCGCCGGTAAACGTAGCACTATATCTTCCGAAGCCTCCAATCCGAGTTCCTCCGACAAAGCCGGGTTGATTTTGGCCGAACCTTCCGATAACGAAAGATCATCGACACCCCACACAAATACAGGAACCAGCTTACCATTCCGGGATATAAAGCCATTGGTCAACAAAACACCCCTAGCGGACTCTCCCAATAAAGAAACAGACAAAATCGAATCGGAAATAAAAGAACTCCGGGAAAAGATAATGGTCTCAGTATTTCCCAAACGCTCCGTAACCCGTCTCACCAATGTCATGCGAACCGAATCGCCTACGACCAAACTGCCCACAATTACGGCAACAGTGATTACCACCGCCATCGCCACCAACCGGTAGTAACGGGCGAAATACCGTATATTCCTATGCAAAAGCCACCTTATATTCACTCTAAGATCCCTCCATTAAGCTTAAGTATCCGGTGAGCGAAAGACGAGGTCTCATCCGAATGTGTCACCATCACGATCGTCGTTCGCATACGCAGGTTGATCTCGGAAAACAGCGAGGCTATATTCCGGGCGTTCTCCTTATCCAATTGTCCCGTAGGTTCATCAGCCAATACTAACAAAGGCTTCCGGATCAAGGCACGGCAAACTGCTACCCGGCTCGCCTCACCTCCGGATAACGTATGCGGATATTGCCCCGCCAATTTAGATATATGCGTCAACTCCATCAGTTGATGAGCATATTCTATTTCCTCTCGTGTACATCGGGAAGCTGTCGCCAAAGCCGGTAAAAGGATATTCTCAAGGACTGTATATTGCGGCATCAGACGATGATCTTGGAAGACAAAGCCTATTCGACTATTACGTATCGTAGCAAGATCGATGCCATCAGTCGTCATCTCCATACCATCCAGCAAATAAATTCCGCTATCCGGCCGGAGTATCGTTCCTAAGATCGACAATAAAGTGGTTTTTCCGGAACCGGAAGGTCCTTCGATCGCGATAAACTCTCCCTTCTCCACCTCCATATTTATTCCGCGGAGCACGTTGTTCTCACGGTCTTCCCCATCTTGAAAACTCTTCTCTATATTTGATAATCTAATTAATGCCATATTCCTCTATGATTTGTCTACCGTCCTTTCCCAAAACAAAAAAGCGTACCTTTCGCAGTAAGAATAAAGAAATGATCTTTTATAACAGCCGGCGAACCGACGATCTGCTCTCCCGTATCGTACTCCCATTTCAAATCCCCACTCTCCGTATCCAGAATCGAGACAATACCCGTCTTCGTACAAACAATCACCTTATCGAAACAAACAACCGGAGAACTCTCTCCAACCTTTCCTTTCAACATATACTTCCATTTTATCGTCCCGTCAATACGATCGATCGAATACAAATAACGGTCATTAGACAAGACAAACAGCCTGTTATCCGTGATGGCGGGAACGGATACGAATGAACCTCCCTCATCCGTGGCCGCCAAAATCTTCCGTTGCCGGACGATCTTTCCTCCTTCCAGATATAACTCATAAATATTTCCGGCATAATCCCCCACATATACATAATCCCCCATAATAGCAGGCGAAGCAGGTACATAGGAATCCATCAACAATGAATCCGTCTGCAAACCCGTCTTACAATTAATGACCCGTATCCAAGAGTCGCACCCGCCAAACAAAACGTGCTTTTTCCACAAGGCCACAGCCCCATTCAGATAATAGCCGGACTCAAACCGGTTAATCTCCTGCCCGGTGCGCTCGTCCACGCAATAAAGATAATTATCATAACTACCGAACACGATCGCCTTCCGCCCCTCAAAACCAACCCGGTTCGGCGAGGCGGAGATTTGTCCCATCGTCTCGAAATTCCAAAGCGTATCTCTGGATTCCAAGGAAATAGCGCTCATCCAACCATCTAACCTACCTATATATAATACTGAATCATAAACCATCGGGATAGCCTCTACGGGCGTGTCCAAGTCATATCCGAAAACAGGCTCCCCTTTTAGGTCAATCCCCCATATATGACCTTTCTTGTCACACCAGTAAGTAGTTCCTTGATGGACGATTGGAGAAGAAACCGTACGTACGCCACTTTTATAGCTCCACAATAAGGAAGGTTTCTTCGGTAAAGACCGGTCCGTATATCCACTCAAAGAGGCATCTCCCCGGAACAACGACCAGTTCAGGCTATTCCCATCGTCCACCGTATCCTCATTTCCCTCACAGCCAACCAATAGACCGACCATGCACATAAATAAGCTCACCCATTTCATAATTCCAGATTTTTCTTAGTCTACTAAATACAAAGCTCCTGTAGGACAAAGTCCGGCCAGTTCCTCCTTTACATTCGTCTTACTCTCCTCGGGAATTACGACCTGCATGCCAAATCCCCTGTTCTTAAAGGTAAAACCATTCTCACTATTGTAAACACATAAGCCGCAACGGATACACTTAGCCGGTTCAAACCACATCCGGCCTTTCACATGTATCTTCTCCTTTACCGGTAACATGGAAGAAACCTCATACCGGGGACGTTTGATACCAGCCTCTGTAGCGTATAGGCGTAACTTGCAATCCGCTTTCCCTCCACAGGCGCAATGCAAGCAACCGGAAGGAGCGGACGTAGTCTCTTTTAACCACTCTTTTTCCTTCATGGTAAAACGCCCCAAGCGGGAAATAAACACATTCTTATCACGTTTATCCACCACATGATAATCATCCCCGACAGGTAAGTCTACCCTCCCGGCCAATTCTTTGATTATGGCGCGGATCTCAACGGCCTTATCGACCGTACCCCTACGGCAAGCTTTCTCGCAAGGAGCCTTACAGGTATCACAACCTACCGCAGGCAAGGGGAATACAGCCGCCAACAACGAACGGGCTTCCCCATAACGTCCCGCATCATATAAATACAACATACGTTCCACATCCAAGCCTTGAGTACAAACCAAGGTACACGGAGCCTCGCAATCAGCCCGATGATCACTTAACAAAAGTTCCAATGATAACGCACGAAGCCGAGATACCTCCTCGCTATCCGTCTCTATACGCATCCCTTCCACCGGATACGTGGAGCAGGAAGGGATCATTTGCCCGGAGACACTATTCCTCACGACACATACCATACAAGACGATTTATGCTTTGCTTCTTTCGCATAGCACATGGAAGGGACCCGAAAACCTGCCCGGCGAGCTACCTCAATCAAGGTTTCTCCCTCCAATACCTCTATTTCTTTATTATTGATTGTTATCACCATAGCCTTAAGATTTTAAAGAGACCTTCCGTATAGCGTCAAAACTACATTCATCTATACATAAACCACACAAAACACATTTCTCTATATCTATCGAATGTTTCTCATACGGGGTATAAGGGATCGCATCCGAAGGACAAGCTTTGGAGCACTTCGTACATCCCACGCAGTCATCCGTGATCATCAGTCGCACCATATCCTTGCAAGTACCGGTGCGGCAAATGCCCCTTACATGTTCCTCATATTCTTCCCTAAAATATTTCAAGGTAGCCAACACGGGATTCGGCGCCGTCTTCCCCAATCCGCAAAGAGCCGCTTTCTTCACGCTCAAGGCCAACTCCTCCAGCTTATCAATATCCGCCATCTCCGCTTTCCCGGTACATAATTTATCCAGTATATCCAACATCCTACGAATGCCGACACGGCAGAATGTACATTTCCCGCAAGACTCATTACAAGTAAACGCCAAGAAATAACGAGCCACATCCACCATACAATTGCTCTCGCTCAATACGACCATTCCCCCGGAACCCATAATCGCTCCCATTTGGGTAAGTGCGTCAAAATCCACCTTCGCGTCACATAGATGAGCGGGGATACAACCACCCGAAGGGCCACCGATCTGTACGGCCCTCAATTTCTCGCCGCCTTCCACACCACCGCCTATATCCTCGATGATTTGGTTCAAGGTCGTCCCCATCGGCACCTCTATCAAACCACCATGACGAACCTTACCCGCCAAGGCGAATACTTTCGTACCCTTGCTATTCTCAGTACCGATCTTCCGATATTCATCAGCCCCATGATTGACTATATACGAAACTTGGCTCAAGGTTTCTACATTATTGATCAAGGTAGGACGCTTGTTCAATCCCTCCACGGCCGGATAGGGCGGCCGTTGCCGCGGAAAACCTCGCTCCCCTTCAATGGAGGCGATCAAAGCGGTTTCCTCTCCACAGACAAAAGCGCCCGCTCCCTCAAATATCGAAATCTCAAAAGAAAAGTCACTTCCAAAGATATGATCTCCCACCCAATTTCTCTCCCGACACAACTCTATCGCTTTCCGGGTACGGATAACAGCTTGCGGATATTCCGCACGGATATAGAATATTCCTTCCTTCGCACCTACGGCATATCCGGCTATAATCATACCCTCTATAACCCTTAATGGATAAGATTCCAGAAGTATACGATCCATAAACGCACCCGGATCACCTTCGTCTCCATTACAGATCACGTATTTTTTAGGCTGATCCGAAGCCGCCACGAGTTCCCATTTACGACCGGTCAAGAAACCGCCGCCGCCCCGTCCACGAAGACCACTCCGTAAAATCGTATCGATAATCTCTTGACGACTTTTCGACGTAATCGCCTTTTTCAATGCCTCAAAACCTCCTCGTGCGATATACTCATCAATATCCAACGGCGACATCAGTCCATATCCTTCCGTAGAGACCCGTTTTTGTCCAGACAAGAACGTGTTGATCGCACCAGTCCGTTCCTGTTCTGATTTCCAGAGAATATTATCCCAAGTCGTATCCGTATGAAACATGTCTATATGATTCAAGATCGAATTCTTTAAACGCCTCAAACGGCTTGCCGGTTGGAAATGGTGTAATAAGATTTCTTTGATCTCCTCCGGCCTTACGTTCGGATAACGTTCGATAGAACCATCCGGATGAGCTACATCGATCAAAGGCACTTGGTTGCAGGCTCCAACACAAGATACCGGCTTGATATTGACCTCGATCCCCAACTCATCGGAGGCCTTGATAACCGCCTGATAAATCTCTGATGTCCCACTTGCCTGACAGCAGTTCTCCATCCCTAAACGGATCTCCCCCACGATCTGACGAGTAGCATTTCCTTCCTCTTCCCGCTCATGTTCTTGGTTATATATCCGGAACTCATCGAGCACCTCATTGACCCTACCCGGTTGTACATGCCCGTAAATCTTCTCGTCGATCTGCACGACCGGAGCCAAGGCGCAACATCCTAAACACGCGATCTTTTCTATCGAATATTCCTGATCGGCTGTCGTTATACGATCCTCTTCCATCTTCAATTCCCGACGGAAAGCGTCATATACATTATTCGCACCCTTTACATGGCAAGCCGTACCGGTACAAACCTTAATGATATGTTTCCCATAAGGGACATGGCGAAACTGGGAATAGAAGGTAGAGACGCTTATCAACTGGGCACGATCGATCTCCGTCCGTTCATATACACGCAATAATGCATCTGAAGGCAGGTAACTAAACTCATCCTGCAAAGCCTGCAATAGTGGTATAATATCCCGTCGTGACGTACCGATCCGGTCGATGATCGCATCTACCCGGGCTGTCATCGCCTCTTTTGTCCGGATCCCGTTATTTTTACAATTATCACATGCCATATTAATTCATCGCTACACAATAAATACTCTTTTCCGTACGCACCACGATCTTTCCATCCGTAAAAGCAGGAGTAGCCATCGTACGTTCTCCGGTCTCAAAAGAACTCAACAGGTTAAATTCATTATCCGTGGAGAAAATATGCATCTTCCCGTCATTACTGAAAAGATAAAGCTTGCCTTCCACGATCATCGGGGAAGAGTAAAACTCTACATTCAACTCATGTTCTTTAGCCAACGCACCGGTCTTTGTATCATAAGCCGCAAGGACGCCATAACTCGTCGCCACATACAAATGATCTTTTGTCGCTACCGGGCTGGATACCTCTGGCAGATAATCCGAGCTTTCCCACAGAACCTTTCCGTCCGCGCCATTAATCGCCACTAGCTTGGCGTATTCGTTAGCTCCGAATATCACCCCGTCGATACTACACGGACAGGAACATACCTCGCCTCCCATACAATCCACCTGCCACAATTGCTCACCGGAATTCGGGTCGTATGCGGTTATCGCTGGGTTACCCATTAGAATCAACTGGGGCTTCCGATTCACGTAAGCGATAGAGGGAGAGCTCCAACAGATTTTTCCCGGCCGGTTCTTCACCCAACGCTGGTTACCGTTAGCTACATCCAACGCGATCAGTTTCGGATCTTTATTATTATCGTATTGTATGAAAAGCGTATTGCCGAAAATAAGGAGAGAGGATACGAAACCATAATGATTATCCGGAACCCCCAGATTCTTAGCCCATAGCTGTTTACCATCCATATCCGCACAAACCACATCACCGGTAGCGAAGATAGCGCATACCCGATTCCCATCGGTCGCTACGGAAGAGGAAGCCAAGCCCGTGTCTTCCGTCACCTTCGGCATCACGGAGGGCGAACCCGGAATATTCGTAGCCGCCAAACTCCATCGCTGCTCACCGGTTGTCAGATCATAGCAATACAGCTCACGAGCTTGCTCGTCCGCTCCTGTAAAAAACACATGATTACCGTTAATGACTGGCGAGTTATGGCCGGGTCTGGGTATTTCCTTTTTCCAAGCGATATTGGTACCACTACTCAAATCCCATTTCACCGGTATCCCCTTAGCCGCAGACACTCCGTTTGAATAATTCCCCCTAAACGCATTATGCGTAATTTTAGGGACTACCGGCTGAGGCTCTTCACTGGTTGCGGGAAAAGCCTCTTCTACCGGAGTCACATCATTAGTGGTATCTATAATTACTTCATTCATCGGCTCTTCGATATCTATAGCCGGTTCTATCACCTCACTATCAGGCTCAACTTGCGTACTCTCGGCTATTAGTGTTTCCTCCGCCACACTCTCGGTCTTCTCCGTTGCTAAGAAAGGAGATGATAAGAACACGAAAAATAAAGAGACTCCGACCAACCCGAACATACTCCATGTTATATATTTACGGGATTTAGACTTCAGCATCCATTCGTCGATCGGATCGATTTCCTTATCCGGGATATGCATCTCCCCCTTAAAATAAAAACGCAAGCAGACAACGAACACGGCTACCATGCCCAATAAGATATAAACACCCAACTTCAAATGATCCGCTTGTATAAAATAAGCCCTGCGAGCTAATAAATCCAATTGGCGTATCTGTTCTTGCAATTCCGGATTATCCGGATTCGTATCGTTCAGTAGCTTCAAGGTCTCCACCACCTCGGTCTGAAGCGGCGTAACGCCCCTCACTTGAAAATAATTCGTGATCAACATGACCGACAACGAAATAATAAAGATAGCCGTAACCGCAGCTATATTTCTGTAAATATCCTTATTCATGATTCTGATGATTTACGCAGTTCAACACTATTCTTATTCTGAGGGCAATAACTGAAACACAGGGCACAAGCCACGCAAGCCGCATGATTGATCTCATATTGCTTACGGGTACGCTTTACGGACAAGCGGATCAAGGCCAAACCAATTACCAAACCGATCAAACCTCCCGCTATCGTGGAATAAAAACGAAATTCGTCCAATTTCGCCTCATACGCACTCGTCAGCTCTTCCAAGGTACGCCCTTGTCCGTAAAAAGCCTCCAATTCTAAAGAAAGCTCCTCTTCCGGATTCGCCTCATGCCGTTCCACCATATCATACAAACGCACATCCTTATTTGCCCGACTCAAATCCGAGCTTGCCGAACGCATCAAGAAAGCCCCCGCCGCGATCATCAACGGCAATACGACCAAATAACCTAAAAGTCTCCGTACACCTTCTTTCCGGCTCTCTTTTACCTTGTTCGCATAAGGAGAGCGGATCGCATCCACAGGACACGAATTATGGCAAAGTTCGCAATTGATACATTCTTTTCGGGAAAGACGAATTTTCCAGATAGACACCGAAGAGAAAAGACTTAATAACGCTCCGTAAGGACATAAGAAACGACAAAACGGCCTCCCTGTGAAAACAGATAAAATCAGCAACAAGGCCCCGAACAAAAGAAGTCCCACATCTCCTCCTAAACGGAAGATACCAATAAACGGGTCGAACTGACAGATGATAAAACGGCTTCTCGTCACAGCGTATAAAACGGCGAATATAAGATATAACCAAGGGATTATTCCCAACGTAGCCGTAACTGCCTTCGAGATTCGGTAGTTCTTGACGTTCACCAATTCTTGTAGGGCCCCAAACGGACATACACCCGCACAGAATACCCGCCCGAACAAAAAAGCAAATAATATTGGCAAGATAAAAAATAACAATACCGTCAACGGTAAATGATAAGTAGAATCCACCATGGCCAACGCTATATTCTGTATCGAGCCGATGCTACAGACACAGCCACTCCGGAAAAAACCAAAATAAGCTACCGAGATAACCGAAACCCAGAAAATAGGCTTACGGGTATGTTTCTTATATACCGCCCATACCACGATACTCATCAAAAGTACCAACATAAATAGATCCAATACCACCCACAAGGTCTCATTGGGTATGGCATAATGTAATTCCGGATATTGGTAACCAGACTCAAAATCCGGTTTCGGAAACCGGTTTTGTGCCTGAAGCATCACCCACGAAAAGAGTAGGGTCCCTATTGATAAAAGCTTTTTCATCCGATTAACCTTTTAATTTATAAGCCGTCGCATACGGAACTCTCGTTATAGCACCCGATGCGCATACGGTAGATATTTGACATTCATTACAATTCAGGCACAAATCCTGTTTAATCTGTAAATAGAGCGAGCCATTTCCAAAAGAGCTACATCCTTTCACACATTTGCCGCAGCCATTGCAAAGATCCTCATCGATCGTATATTCAAAATAGGGGTCTTCCACGAATTTACGCAGGATGGCACCCGTCGGGCACATCATATTCTCAGCGGCAGTATTCAGCTCTTTCACGTTCGTTCGGTAATAGCCTCCGCACAAATCACAATAACCGCATACCTTATTCGCATGAATACATTTTACGGCCGAGACAGGTAACACGCAATGTGTCTCGCAACGTCCGCATTGCGTACATACATTCGGATCGATTTGCCAGAATAAACTAGCCTCCGTTCCTTCCACCCTCCGGGCCATACCGCCGGCAACCGCTAGGATCGTTCCTCCGGCAACCACCGAACCGCAAAGCTTGAAAAACTCTCGCCGTTTAATCGGACTATTTTTCGGATGATCTTTCTTCTGTTCCATATTCTTCCTTAAATCGTAACACCTATCTTCAAAGGACAATCAATACCACAAGTTGAACATGCGGTCTGTACCGCCAGCTTTTTATCATATTGAAATATCGATAACGCATCTTTACCGGCAACCACCAACTTGTCATCCCAAACTCTCACCTCATAAGCGGCATGGCCACCTCCCAATGTTTTTTCATCCAATAATACACTATGGAACTCGCCATTCTTTCCGTAACAACTGATTCGAGGAATCCCCTTTTCAGATGTGATAATCTCTCCTGTGGGTGTACCCGCTAAATAGACTGGGTTACAGCATCCGCTAAATAGGCCGGCAGCACCGCCCGGTTTGCCAAATGAGGAGATATACTCGCCTTCCGGTGAATAACTTTCCACAAGGTGTCTTCCCGGATTCGAACAGTAAACCACTCCATCTATATTCGTAATACCAAAAGAATAGCTGGGCACGATAAAACCGGACGGACTTTGAATAAACTTCACAAAACCTCCTTCAATCGTATACATACAAATATTTTTATTAGCCGCATCCGTAACAAAGACATTCCCTGATAAAACCGTCAACGAACAATAATCAGACTCCTCGCTGCAAGCCTCCCAATCCCGTATCCATCCGCCTTCCAGATCATAGACTTCCACCCTCGTAGGATACAAAAGATAAACACGATCATCATCCACCGTAACATCCCGTACAGAACTCCCGACCGGAAAGTTACTCACCAATGCCCCGGAGGGTTCATACACATAAATATTGTTTGGCGCAGCAACAATCAACCGGCCTTCATACAAATCAAAAGCGTCGATCTGGTCTGATATCTTAAATGCGGAAACCTTCCTATAAGGGGATACAATATTATTCACATGACTACGATTTATGGTAGTACTCTTTTTATCCACCCCATAAAAAATATCATCCGGCCTCGTAAACATCTTCCATAACAGGTTACCGGTAACCCCCAATATACTTCCACCCGCTATGACAGAACCACAAATACGCAAAAAACTCTTGCGCGATATTCTATTTCCATTATCTTGATTCGGTTCCATACCTTTTATCTTTTAGAATTGATTATCTTATTTACTTGATCATACGATTTTTAGACATTTAACCGTATGAGCATCCCGCAGTACAAGCATCCCATCCGCATAGGCCATCGGCCCCCAAGCGTCTACACCGTCCATGACTCGTTGCTTTTTCAAAAGTTTCATCGCTTTAGACTGTATCTCATATACATATAATTCACCATCATCCTTGAAAACAAACAGATGCTTATTGATAACTAAATAAGGACCAAGTCCAAAACGTTCATCCGCAGCGGAACTCCAAATTGGATTATGCAAATCCGTAGGCGAGAAACAGACCAGTTTACTACGTAATCCCCCGCCGTCTTTCGGCATCACGCTAATGATCATATCATTATATAGGATAGGTGTCTGCTGCTCGCTAGATAAGCCCTTATCCGCTTTATACTGGTCCAAAACCGTAGCGGTCCACTTCGATCCTGCCTTATCCACTTGTAAGAGAGCCCCTCCCGTCCCATAGCCCGCCACAAGGAATATCCGGCTTGATGACAAACGTAATGGAGACGGAGCGATCACGGAAGGCTGCCATTTTTTTGTATCCCATAAGAGAGTACCCCGATCCGCTTTTTCCGCCGATACGCCGCAAACACCTCCCACTCCGGCATAAACATATGTTCTCTTATTACTCAAACTCATCGGCATTACAGAAGAATGCGACATTTTATAACCCAATGTATTCGGAGTACTCCACACGATCTCACCCGTAAGACAATCCACACCCGCCAATAGAGTCTCTTCACCGGCCGGAGCCAAGACCAAAACATCATCATCTACGCAAGGACACTGCCCGGTATACCAGAAAGGGACTTCCGTCTTAAACTGCTTTTGCATATCAATACCCCATTTCAAGTCACCAGTCACCGGATCGCAACACATTACATGCCCTTGAGGACCGATCGTTATCACATACTCGTCACGTATAACCGGAACCGTACGCGAAAAGCCATGATTACGTTTCATAGGAACCCTATACCATCTCCGCCATAGCTCTTTACCACTTTCCAAGGAAAAACAACGCAAAGCATCAGAGTTCAAGGACTCATTATAATCCAATACATATACCCTGCCCTTATAGATCACAGGGGCCGCATGTCCTTCACCTGTCTCAAAGCTCCATACTACGGGGTAATCTCCCGCCTCGGTATTGATCTTGTCCGGAGTCTCAACTACATTATCAAAACGCTCCCCTCTAAATCCAGTCCATTCCCCCGTAAGTCCGGAAGGAGGCTCCTCCTCATATTTCATGAAATATTCACCGATCACGACATCATTCGCTTTACGAGCCAATCCCTCCGGGCGATTATCCGCTCCGGGAACCTGAATCGTAAGATTCTCACGAGGGACATACAAATGCCACCCTACGAGGATAGCGGTATAAATACATACCGTAGCAACCGTTATTAATAAGGTCTTTCTCTCTTTCACGATCTATCTTATTTTATTCGTTGTTTCAACTTCTTCAGCGCATTCAGCACAAATGTGTGATTATACAATTCCTCCGAATACCAAAGACGGGCAAAATAAAGCCCTATAGGTTCGGGACGGAACAATAGCCCGCTTTGATACATACCATATAAATAATCAAAGCCTCGTTCCATCGATTTAAGATCACTTTCAGGATAAGAAGCCAAGGCACTTAACGCACGGGCTGTCAAAGTGATTTTTGAGGCAACCTTGGGAGCACCTCCCCATCCCCCATCCTCATTCTGAGAATCTAAAAGATACCGGAGACCATTCTCCGCCAACTTCCGAGCCAATGGATTCCGGGAAGTCGACAAATATTCCACCGCCATCGCCGTACCATAAACAGGAGAACGCTCATCCTTCGCATCTTGGTCTCCAAACCATAAAGGAGTCCATGAACCATCCGATGACTGAATCTTCCACATCCAACCCAATAACCCACGGATACTCCTCCGGCATTTAACCCTCAATTCCTTAGGGAGCGCATCCTGCCAAAGCTCGAAAGCCAAAAGTGAATGCGCGGAGATATCGGGACTACTCCGGTCGAAAGGGAGTTTCCCCCAACCTTTACAAAAAGTAGGCATTCCCCCATCCTCATTTTGCAAAGCTAAAAGCCACTCCACACCTTTACCTACTTCCTCGCTATAAGTCCCGCCAGTTAAGACATGCAAAGCGACCAGCGCACCGGAAGTATCATCCGCGTCAGGCACAGACCCGGGAAGATCACTCCATCCCCAACCACCTTCCTTGGCACCCGTAAAAGGATGCCTAAAGGCAAAAGCATTCCGCTTTATCCGTTCAATAAAAAAAGTTTTATCCTCCAAGTCTTCCCCTAATGCTTTTATACTTAAAGAGGTAACCCAGCAAGACAAATCCGTATCAATCGGCCAAGCGCCATCCGGACGAACCGTTTTTATCAAGAACTGAGCGGCCTTTTGTGTTACCGCATGTTCCCGGAAACCGGCCCCACTCATACACATACTAACAAAAGCGGTCAATGGGGCAGCTTCCAGAAAACCACCATGACTGGGTTGCAACTTCTCTAATACACGTAAGGATTTCCCTATAAACGACTCCCGAACAGATGATAAAAAATCCCGTTTTCCCTTTTTATAACGAAGGATTCCCACCGCTATTAAGGCAGGTATCGCATAACTAACGACCGGTAATCGCAGAAAGCGAAACAGCCGTTGAGGTAACACGGAAAGCTCGAAAGGCAATTGCGGGATACGATCCCAATGTGTAATAACTCCCGTCAACGCACACATAACTAAAATAGGAACGGAGAAAGTCAAGTCTTTTCCATAATAAGAGAGAACCCCCTGTACGATATCCTCATCCGTATTCCCTCCTAAACGTTCCTTCAAATAGGTTTCTGTCTCATGAGGCGGTATATCCACCGCATATAAAGAAGCATACGAAAGCAGGGTAGCTGTCATATTAGAAGGGCTTTCCACGCTATCCCCACAAGAACCATCCGCACGCATCGTTTTCTTCAACCATCCGGCTCCCTTCCTTATATATGGCTCATACGTATCCGAGTCAATTTGATACAAAGCAAAAATAGCGACAGATGTCGAGATTGCGCTTGAAGATAACCCCCCCCTCCAGACTCCATCGGACGACCGTTTCTGTAAAAGTTGCCGGGTAATGTCCGCTATCATTTCATTTACCTGTTCTGTTCTCATAACGCTCCTAATGCCAATAATCCATAAAACACATACTCCACATCACTACTATCTTCCAGCAGTGTCGCCGAGAAACCACCCGAATCCAACCAATGAGCCTCAATAAAATCATGAACTGGCCTAACGGGTCGTATATCATAGCATCCCATAAGAAAAAGGGTCGTAGCCGTAGAAAGAAGATCCGGAACAGGAGCTCCTCGTCCAGCTTTGAAACCACCGGTCTCATCCTGCGTATCCCGTAAATAAAAAAGATCGTCGATCGGCTTATAGCCCTCCAATTGCCCGATAATCGCAAGGGCCGCGACCGTAGCGTTTGTCATAGCGACCTCCCGATCCCGCAAATTCGAGTAGCCGCCTCCTTTTACACGATAAGACCTTAGCTTTTCCAAGACGGCCTTTTTTTCGTTTTCCTTATTTTGTGTATCTTCCAATAAAGACATCCAAATAAACCGGGTATAAGGAGACCATATGTCATCATGAGGCAGATCCATAAAAGAAGTAAGACTCCTAATCGGCATCGGACGCATTGCCCCCAATAGAAAACGGAACTTTCCCTCTTTCATCAACCAATGTAGCAATACACAACGCATATAGGCCGCATAATGAACCAAATCCAACGACATTACAGGCTGCTTTTCCAAATAAGATCTCCTTTTCTCCATACTCAAATCAATGCCCAATACGTATGACAGAAGCCAGCCGAACGAAGTATAGTACAAATCAACCTCTCCACTTTTGTTTACGAAAGTATCCCCCTCGGTCTTCTGGGATTCGACAAAGCGCGATAAACGCAGAAGGGCCTCACTTCCCAACCGCTTTTTCCCTCCGTAAAGGGTATGCATCAATCTTGTTGATATCGTAGTTTTCATCTCAAACAGTCATTTATTTCAAGATTCGTTCGGTTACCCGGAAAAGAAGTCGTTTTAACTCCACATTCTTGATCTCATGCAAAGCTGTCAACGCAGCTTGATGATATGTATCTGCCATCTGCCCGACCCGTTCAAGAGCCGTTCGCAAAAGCGGCTTATTCTCCGAACAGCCTAAGAAAGCCTTCAAATTCTCACATTCCAAAAGGGAACGCGTAAATACAGGTTCCGGATTTTGCTCACAAAGCACGGCTAATACGGCAGAGGGCCTTAACGCTACCGGCCGGTCATCCTTAAAATCCTCTATATCATCCAATAACTGATACGCAATACCCAATGCCCGGGAATACTGATGAAAGATCCGACGAAGCAGCTCGTCATCACCTGCGCAGATCAATCCTAATACCAAGGATACCTCGAAGGCAGGGACTGTCTTATTACAGAATATTTCCAATACCCAATCCAATGTCAAAGGGCGAGGGGAAACGCTCCATTCCAGTTCCATTCCTTGTCCTTTACAAAGCGCTATATGCGCATCAGCAGCCACCGCTGTTAGTGCTCTCGCATCACACTGAGATAAAAGCCGATAGCCTTCACCCAATAAGATATCACCGACATTAATCGCTATAGGCACACCATACAAAGCATTTATCGTTGGTTTACCGTACCGCTCCTTATCATTATCTTGTATGTCATCATGCACTAAAGAGGCTTTATGGAAACATTCCACCGCAATAGCGGCCCGCTGTACATCGTCCGGAACCTCAGCCCCCCCGGTCAAAGCCAGATAAGTAGCCGCCAATAAATAAGGACGCCATCGCTTGCCTTCACCGCCCATCCATTCTAAGGCGACCGAAGAGGTTTGGTCTTTAGCCGGAGAGAAATGGCCTGCTAAATTCTCTTTCGAGAACCATCTTTTCAAATCCGCTCGTAATCCATCATAATCCAACAGCCTAGCCTCATTATCCGAGCGCATCCCCATCATACGAACCACATATTCATAATCAACATGGGTATCCTTACATCCGGACGTATTTAGGGGTATAGCCAAGCCCGGAACAGCATTACTGATAAGCAAGGGAAAAGCTTTTTCTAAAGAATCCAAGCAACTTACCCCGATCACTGAATCAACTACCCGATTCTGTATCAAGCCTACCACGGAAGTAAAACCTTCCGCGACAATACTCATTATGCCCAGACTTTCCGCTTTATCTTGAAGATCGGGAATCGAACAATGACTACATCGATGGCATAAAAGACCTAATTCATCAATTTCCGCCTGGCATTTAGCAGAATTACTCAAACACTTAGGTAGTAGTAATACACGTCTCTCATAGGGAATGGAAGCGACCGTTTCCTTCCATACTTGATTATGGATCTCTACCATCAGCCACCCTCTTACCTCTACGTCTAGTGCATACTCACGAATCAATTGATCCGCGAAGTTCGACAAATCGTCCAAGGACAGTGGGGGCTGGATCGTTAAATCGTCCACAAATGCTTGAATTCGATTACGCAATTCATCCCGTTCAGCATAAGATGCCGGTATGTTATGTATCAGTTTGTTTTCCATGCGTACTCAAAGATTAACCGTAAGCTCCAAATCCAAAAAAGTATTTCTTCTTCAAGAGTCTGTAAAAAACATTCTGCTCGGGAATCTCCTCCCCTTCCATATCATGACCGGGAACCGGGTTCATTTTCTGATATTCCTCCCTTACCGTACCCCGAGTCGTAGTATCTATCGCACCCTGTTGTTCCAAGAATCTCCACATTTTTCCGGGATCTTCCAAAAGGATACAGCCCCTGGATGTCTCGGCTGTCATTTTCCGCAGATCCGCCAAAAACCTTGAATCACGGAATAGCTCCACCAAGTTTGAGGCATCCCCATTAATAAAGTCCCTAGCCATCTGTAAAGGCGGGCAAAACTCGACCGCCCCCGACGGAGATATATGATGGCTCATACCCGTCGCCGCCGGACATAGGGCTTTTCCCTTATCATCCCAATAAGTATCGATAATAAACAAGGGCGCATCCCTCCGTTGCTCGACAATAAACCGACGGAAATCCCTAATTTGCTCCTTAGTCAACGCATTCTCCACATTAGGAACCGCTCCCACCGGACGATAGATATAATACCACAAATAGAGCGCACCCTCCCTAGCCATCCGTTCGATATGGGCCCGACTCACCAAATCCTCATAATTACTCCGGCATATACTGGCAGCTACACCGAAAATCAAACGGGCTTTCCGACAGGCACGCACTCCACGGATCGTACGATCCAATACGCCATCTTTCCCACGGCGGATATCGCTCTCGTCTTTCAATCCTTCGATACTGATCAGAGGAGTAACATTTCCCATCTTTTTTAAGCGAAAGGCCACCTCTTCTGTCAGCAAAGTAGCGTTGGTAAACAATTGGAAGTAGCAGTCCGAATGTTTCTCCATGGTTTCCAACAGACCTTTATACATCAAAGGCTCTCCTCCCAGTATCCCGAAAAAATAAGAACCTTGTCTTTTACTTTCGGTTATAATACCATTCAATTGGGCTATAGAGAGGGCTTTCCTGCCACCGGCAGAGACCCAACAACCGCTACAACTCAAATTACAACTCTCCGTGATGGATATCATCACGAATGCGGGGAAAAACGGAGCGCCTAATGCTTGTCGCTTCTCAAATGCGGCCATGTTCCGAAAATTACGCCAACCGAAATTGTACATGAACTTCCATATCAGACGAGGCGAACATTCCTTGAATATCCGTGAAGAGGTCCTTGCAGTCGCTATGTATTCGTTAAATCTCATTGATTATCTTTTTTCAAGAAAGAGACACCGGCTCTTCGTTGTGCCAAACGTGCCCGAAGTGTATCCGCATAAACCGTTTTCGCATCGATGGAAACCGCCAATTCCTCATCCTTCAAACCCCCATTGATCGGAGATTTCTCATATTTGGGAAATATAATCGCTTTATTCGGGCACATCCGGGCACAAGCCGGACAATTATTCTTACAATTCTGGGGCTGTTTTACAGTTACGACACCGTCTTCTATCGTATAAACACCGAACAGGCAGAAGTCATGGCATTTACCGCAGTCCGTACAACGTTCTTTATCCAATGTAGGATACCAAGCATCGACACCAATCTTGACCGGAAAAGAAGATACCGACTGGCGAATAACCTCCTCTTCCTCCATTTCTACGGGACTAACCTCATATGCGAATCCGAAAGAATCCAAAATCGCTTCCATACCCTCATTCCGGATATCCAATACACGAGAAGTTTCCATTCCCACGGAAGTGAAAAGGGAACGGATCGCCCTCGGATAGCAAGCGATAATCGTGGATGAGGCGACATCCGGCAAATCCGATGTTCTCTCCCTCACTTTCTCACATAGATCAGGCTCTACTACCACATCATATCCTTCTTGCCTTAAAAAGGCCGCCACCTTTACCACTTTCTCCTTATCTATAAAAGAGCGGGAGGCACAAGTACAAATCGTAACTCTATTATTATATAGCATTTCCATCAAGTATTATTATTCGTCTTTCGCAATATTACAAACAATATCCAAACACTAGTACAGCATCCGGCGCAAGGCGAAAAATTGAGTACTTATCACGAAAAAAGGCGATTTCCGTACCATACAGAAACCGCCTTCTTGTCAACATCACATCAAGCTAAGGTTACACTCATTTATTATCAGCCAAGTAAATATCCGTAAATGTCACAGCGCCAGTTAATCGGTTATTATTATTAGTAACATTCAACAATGTGACATACTTACGATACTGATTATCGCTCAAAGCACTTTTCATCAATTTCAGATTTCCATAAACAGCTTTCTGCAATCGCTCCTCCTGACGTTTCGTGTCTCTACTCAAGCTTTCCTTTTGTTGTCCTTTAAAATATTCATTAATGTCATATACCTCATCCATCTGAGATGGGGTCAAATCCAAGTAAGAACTTAATTTGCCGAACTCTACCGCAAACGGTTCTTTATTACCATTTTCATTCACACATTGCGCTTTCGCAAAACTTACTGTAGCACTAATACCTAAAATCGCTACTGCCATAAATAACTTTCTCATAATACCTAAAATTTACCTATTAAAAAATCAATAACATAACAAAACAACCAACCAATCCTAATCAAGATAGCCTAAACATTCTTTCGACTTCAGACCAATCCTTTTACCAAACCATTAACCTATTCTATAGTATGATAACTTTGAGAAATATCAACTTACATATCATCAATACATCTCTTTGTTTCTGTTACAAAGATGGTGAATTGTTTCTAGTTTATGACGAAAGGGAAAAAAACGGGATTCAACACGAAAACAGCAAAAAAATGCCGATTCTTAATGAACCGGCATTGATATTAAGTACTATTCTTGACTGACTATCCAAGACTTAAACTCGGATGCTTTATTTTTACTAATATAAATTCGCTCAGGGACTTCTATATCGAGAGTGACTAATAAACGGCTATCAAACCAAATCGTAATATCCTTTACACTGTCACGGGAAATTATAAACTGTTTATTCGCACGAATAAACTCCGCCGGATTCAACGAAGATATAATTTGTTCCAATGTTTTAGCATACGGATACGAACCTCCATTCCTTAAATAAATATAAGTATTCTTATCCGCCGTATAGAAACAAGATACCTCATTCAAACCAATAGGCAATAGTTTATCCTTGACAGGTATCAACAATTTATCCTTATATTTCGGGCTTAAAGACAATTGCGTTAATTGAGATAAATAGTGTAAGACATCCTGTTGGTTCCATCTACTGAATTTCTCTAATGAGCGGTTTAGTTCCTCTGGTTTTACGGGTTTTAATAGATAGTCTATACTATTCACCTTAAACGCATCAATCGCATACTGGTCGTACGCTGTCGTAAAAATAATCGGAGTCTCCACCTCTATCTGATCAAAGATCGCGAAAGCGGAACCATCCGACAAATGAATATCCATAAATAGCAAATCCGGTTTCGGATTGGCTTGCAGCCAACGAACCGTTTGCCGGACACTCTCCGTATTCCCCATTATCTCTATGGAAGAATCCAAGCTCAGTATCATATCTGCCAAATTCTCATAGGCGGCAGTCTCGTCTTCTACGATCAATATTTTCATATAGCATTATTTTAAAGGAAGATAGACCTTGAACATTTGTTCATCTGATTCTACCCTTATTTGTTTATCCATTAACAGTAAAAAACGGTTTTCCAAATTCTTTAGTCCAGTCCCATTTGTATCGGGAGGTGTCAACTTTGGATAAATAGGGTTCGTAACGACTAATTCCATTCGCTCATTCAACTCTATCCGTATATCCATTCGATGATCACTATCAATAATATTATGTACGGTAGCATTCTCCACCAAAGGAAGCAAAGAAAGAACCGGTATCCGCAAATTCCACTTATCTTCGGGAATGTCGATCGTAAAAGTCAGCTTATTGGCAAAACGCACCTCCATCACATGGCGGAAAGCCTCAATGAACATCAATTCCTCTTTCAAGGCAACCAACCCTCTTTTATCACTCTGTAAGATATAACGGAAAATATCAGATAACTTTGTCACATAAGATAACGTATGCTCATCGTTCTTTTTCCGGATCAAGGAGGAGATCCCATTCAAGGCATTGAAAAAGAAATGAGGATTTATTTGGTTAGCCAAAGCATCGCACCGACTCTGCAAACTCTCGATGCGCAACTTCTCTATCTCTTGCTCTTTTTCCCGTTGCTTGGTGAAAAGCATCGATATATATCCGATAAAGGTACACAACAGACAAGTAACAAAGAACTGGAAGATCAAGATACTTCCCATGCAATCCGTCTTACGAGTACAAAATGAGATCCCGAAAGATATCGTCGCATAAAACAGATAAGCGATAAAGGAAAACAAGAAATTCTTCCATAACCGTTTCGTAAACAATGATGTCTGGAGCTTACCCAGATTATAGCGAAGCAACAGATAGATGAACGTCAAGAAAAATAGAAAACGATACGTGAAAAACGCAAAGAACCCAAAGTACTCGGACTTGCTCAGAAAACTCAACTCCCAAGGTATCCACGCAATATTCGTATAGATAATAAAGATTGCGCTAATCAAGCTGACCAGCGGGAGCTTACGTGAAATAGATGTCTCAAATGAACTCATAAATATCCTATAGTTTTTCAAAATACAAAGTAACATCAATTTTTCACGACTTCTCTCATTGTTTGAAGCAAAACGAAAAAAAGAAGATTGAAAACGAAAAAGCAACCTGCTATCCAACAGGAATCTTTAATACCTGACCCGGACGTATATCAGGACTGGACAAACCATTCGCTTTCTGTAAAGCCGCCGTACTAACCCCCGGATACTTTTTCGAGATAGAATACAAGGAATCTCCGGATCGTACCTTGTAAGACACAAAGCCTTTCTGGTCCGTGGCAGATGAGGGCTGGGTTATCTTTTTAGCCGAGGCTGAAGCGGTAGAAGACCTCTCCGCAGGTTTCGCTGTCGTTTTAGTCGAAGCCGAGGCAAAAGCGACACCCCCATTATCTACATATAATCTTAACCGTTTTCCTTTCGCTACCCGGTTGGAGCCTAGCCCGTTCCATTTACGGATATCTTTCGCTGTCACTCCATAGCGATTAGCGATCGTATAAAGATTCTCACCACTCAATACCACGTGGGTGATTTTTTCCCGGGTCGCACCACTTGGTAAAGAGCCATTAGAGTTATTCGCAGAAATGCAATTCGCCAACAGTTCCTCGATCCGATGCATATAGACCGTATCTTCTTTATCAATGAAAGCATAGGTTTCTGCCGCAGGTAGTTTCAAAACCGAAGGGCGGGTATTACCCGGAACGATGTCTCTTTTATATTGTGGATTTAACGCACGCAACGTCTCAATATCTACTTGCAATAGATCCGATACTTGCTGCAAATGTAGGGCATTATTCACCATGACCGTATCCGTGGCTAACGGCAAGCTGGTTTGCATCGGACAGATGTTATGCTCGCAATAATAATTCATGACGTAATTGGCGGCGATAAATAAGGGGACGTATGAACGAGTCTCTTTCGGTAAATAAGGGAAGATATCCCAGAAGTCCGTCTTGCCCCCCGAACGACGGATCGCTTTATTCACGTTGCCCGGCCCGCAGTTATAAGATGCCAACACTAAATTCCAATCCCCATAGATAGCGTACATATCCTTGAAATACTTACAAGCGGCCTCGGTCGCTTTCAAGGGGTCCCGGCGCTCGTCCACCAAGCTATTAATCTCCAAGCCATAGCTCTTACCCGTAGGAAGCATGAATTGCCATAAACCACAAGCGCCCACACGAGAGAGGGCTACCGGATTCAAGGCACTTTCCACGACGGCGAGATATTTCAATTCAATAGGCAGGCCATGCTCATCTAACACCTGCTCGATTATCGGAAAATAAAAGTCCGCCATCCCCAGCATATAACGCACTAAATTTCGTTTACGCTCCGCATATAAGTCAATACAATCACGCACTATATTATTATAGGGCAAAGCGATCACGCTGGGAAGCCTAGACAGGCGGTCGATATAGACCGAATCCGGGAAATAGACATTCTCGTCGTCATCATGGCAAAAGTCCTCTCTTTTTGAGAAATATTGCACATGCCAAGTACGGAGCAAACTATCCACGTTCGCATCCAAGCTTTCCGGAATCAATCCGACCTCAGACTCCAGCGAGCTTAAGGTATCTTTTTCCTCAATTCGGGTCTCTTCCTGCGCATAGACCAATGAGACCAAACAATTTAAACAAATGAGTGCTAGCAGGTATCTTTTCATGTATATCAGAATTTTAGACTGCAATTCAATCCGTAAGTACGAGGCGTGACACTCGTCTTCGGACTAACAACCGGCTCCAAATGCAAGGATAAATCCGGTGATATATCAAAATCGAATAACTGGGCATCCACGTAAGCATCCACGATACTCAACGCATACACCCCGACCGTAATAATTATACTCAAGTCTCTATATCGACGAAAATAATCCTTCTGTCTTTTCAATTGATCCTTGAAATTTGAATTATTAATCGCATCCTCAGGAGCCATGGAAGTCAAGTCTTGCCAACTTTTACTCCAAGCATCCGGATTTTCCAGATTCTTAGCGGCATCATACATGATATCCTTATAAGCTGTCGAATAATCCTTATAGTTCTTGTTGTTCCAAGTCACGGCATACATACATCCCATCAAACCACCGTAAACGATCGGTAATTTCCAATATTTCCGGTTATAGATCTGTCCCAGACCCGGAACCAAGGCGAACAAGACCGCTTTTGTCGGATTCGGCTTAAAAGCCAGCTTCATCTTCACTTCCGGTACGCCCACCGAATCGGCCGCCATCAAGACGGCTTGCACGGTAGAATCCGGGGCAGCTACCTCCACGGAATCGGAAACTATAGCAGGAACGGCTTTCTCCGTCTTATCCTCCTGTGCGTTACCCATCCCGGCATAGCACATGAATCCGATCAAAAGGAGTATGATTCGATTTCTCATTTCAATTTATCCAGTAACCCGATCAATTGCTCCAACTCTTCTTCCGTGGCGAAAGGAATCGTAATTTTACCTTTTCCCTTCTCATTGCAAGTCAACTGGACTTTCGTATTGAAGTAACGGGACAAATGATCTTTCAGCAATTTAAACTCTTCCGGAAGTATCGGCTTACGATCCGATTTTTTCTTTTCCGGCAATTCCGGTTGTATTCCCTCGGCTATATTACGCACCATCTCCTCCACGTTACGAACGGAGAGTCCTTGAGCCAATATCTGCTCATATAAAGCTAATTGAACCTCCGGATCATCCACCGGGATCAATGCCCGGGCATGTCCCATATCGATCTTCTTATCCTTCAATCCTACTTGGATCTCGGCCGGAAGTTTCAATAAACGAAGGTAATTGGCGATCGTAGCACGCTTCTTTCCAACCCTTTCGCTCAACCCCTCTTGGGTCAAGCCGTAATTATCGATTAATTTTTGATAAGCTAACGCGATTTCGATAGAGTTCAAGTCCTCTCGTTGGATATTCTCTATCAAAGCCATCTCCACCACGTTCTCGTCGGCCGCCGTCTTAATATAAGCGGGAATACGCTCCAAACCTGCTTTAAGCGACGCACGATAACGGCGTTCGCCAGAGATGATCATATATTGCTCGGGGCCGATTTCCTTCAACGTAATCGGCTGTATCACGCCTAACGAGCGGATAGAGGTAGCCAACTCCTCCAAGGTCTCTTCCTCAAAGACAGATCGAGGTTGTTCCGGATTAGGCTGGATCTTGCTTAACTCGATCTCACTAATAGACGATGAACCACCTGTCTTCAGGTCATCCATCGTAATTAACGCGTCTAATCCACGGCCTAACGCCGATCTTTTTAATGCTGCCATAATCCTTTATTTTTTTCAACAATCTCCTGTGCCAACTGCATATGGTTGATAGATCCTTTCGAATCCGCGTCATACAATAAGACAGGTTTACCGTAACTGGAAGCCTCGCTCAACTTCACGTTTCGTTGGATCACGGTAGTAAATACCAAATCGCGGAACGGACGTTTCACTTCCTCATAAATCTGGTTCGCCAAACGCAGGCGGGAATCATACATAGTCAAGAGGAATCCCTCTATCTCCAGCGCCGGGTTCAGCTTTGATTTGATAATCTTGATCGTGTTCAGCAGCTTACTGATACCTTCCAAGGCGAAATACTCGCATTGTACCGGGATAATCACCGAATCGGCGGCTGTCAAGGCATTCACGGTTATCAATCCCAAAGAAGGAGAGCAGTCGATCAGGATAAAATCGTACTTCTCTTTCAGCGGTGTCAATATCTGCTTCAAGATCCGTTCACGATTCTCCAAGTTTAGCATCTCAATCTCCGCTCCCACCAAATCGATATGAGAGGGGATGATATCCAGTCCTTCCACTTCAGTCTGTGTGATAGCGCCGCTCGCATCCTCACCGTTTACCAGACATTCATAGATAGAAAGTTCTACATTACGTATGTCCACACCCAGACCGGATGAGGCATTCGCCTGCGGATCAGCGTCTACGACCAGCACCTTTTTCTCAAGAGCGGCCAATGACGCAGCCAGATTAATCGTGGTGGTTGTCTTCCCGACTCCACCTTTCTGATTTGCTAAAGCGATAATCTTTCCCATACTATACCTAATTAATTCGAGGGCAAAACTAAACATTAAAAACTGAACCAAACAGGGTTCAATCAAAACAATGCTTGTTTTGTTGATAAATCGCCCTAACTGTTGATAACTCGCAAATATAAGCAGAATAAATCAAATAGAGGGTTATAAGGCTGGTATATAGGTGTTTTTTTGGAAATGATAACGAAGTTTTAAACAAACAGAGGCTCCTCTCACATCTTATTTCTCCCAATCAATACGATAATAATACCCTGCGTCCGGACGAGAGAGCATCTCCTTTTGCGTCATCATTGCTTGTTTTTATATGGAGAACAGCGCTTTCTTTAAAAGTGAGAGGCTTCTTGAACTTAATAATAGCGGTATGGTAATTATCGTCCGTCCTACAGGCTAGTTCCTCTATACGTTGATTTTCCAAATACTTCCAGACCACCTATAGTTATACTCTAGTTCCGTAAGCAGAGGTCTTTTACATTAAATCAAGCGATAAGTCTCAAAGGTGGAATGCACTCCATCATCACACTGGAAAATAAAAAAGAGGAGATCTTCTTATACTCTACCGGATAATTACGAAGAATAACCCGACTTTCGAGAAAATTCTCTAATCACAGGCAAGCCTAGTGACTAATGCAAAGTTAGAATATATTTTCATATCGAAAAACAAAAGGGCTCATCAAAATACATCAGCAATGTTTATTTATTTATTCTTAGCCTTCCCCTTTGAGGATTTTCGCAATTATCATTCTGACAATTTGTAATATCAACTCCCGGAGAATCGATTTTTCCGGGCATACGGACAGTTCGTGCGCAAATACGAGAAAAAAATTCGACAATCATCTGCATAACAATCCTTTATCGAAAAACGACCTTTCATTCTAGCGAGATTTATTCATCGTAATTCATATCCATTGAGTTCTTCGGGCGATTCCATAGGGTTACGACCGGGAAGTAACAGGGTTACGATGCCCATTCTAGAGTATTGACAACCCTATTCTTGACTACTTACGATGCCCAACGGCACTACTGGCGTTGCCCAACGCGACCTATCGCATATGCTTTAACCGCCTATCGTGTGCAAAAAGGGGACTTTTCCTGTCAAAAACGCCCGTTGAAGCCACCGCTTTCCCTCTATTTCTGCGTCTTTACAAGAGGGCTTTATCACGCATATCCCCATTTATCCATCAAAAAGTTCGGATAACTGCGGTTTCGCTTACAGTCAGGCAAATAGGCAAAACCACAAAAGCCCCGCCGAAATACATCGACGGGGCTCTATCTTATGAACTGTGTCTTTCCTTACGGAAATCCGGTCAGTTTTCTACTTATTTAACGATTGTCTTAACAGCCTCTTCACCATCAACAGCTACAGCTACGATACCAGCAGGTACAGCGATAGTTGCGTTGTCTGAAGTAAGAACTGTCTCAGCAACAACCTTACCTAAGATGTTAGTGATAACTACTGACTTACCAGCAGCGCCTTGAACAGTTACAGTACCGTTACCAGCTACTACAGATACACCTTCAACATTGTTGATGTTATCGTTAGATGTTACCATATCATCAGCATCAGTCTTAGGATAAGCATTGAATACTAATGCACCATCACCACCAGTCTTAGCGGCATCAAATCTAGAGCTAGCATCTGTCAATACTAAGCAACCATTGTGCATCTTCAACCAAGCAGCTTTCTTAGTCGGAGCAATCGCACTAGCAACATCACCAGCTACAGTCTGATATTGATTATCAGTTGCACCATATACATTAGACTCAATCAAGAATGAGTTGTTCGCACCCTCTTCACCATCTAAATAAGCTAATGCAGCCTTATCCGGATTTACATAACGGAATGACCAAGTTACGTTCTTGTGCTTGTCACCTGTCAATACATTGATGAACTTAGCATAGTTCTTATGGTAGTCAGCGCTGATTGCCTCGATACCCTCATTCTTCAATTGATCAGCAGTCATACCTTTGTATTTGCCAGTCAAGACAAACAAAGTATCACCATATTGAACAGCAGGAACGAAACCTACACGAGTGTAGCTACTGTTAGAAACAGCCTTCGTATTGAACAAGTATGGGTTAAGAGCCTCCTTACGATCTGCAACAGCAGCAGCAGAGTCTGAGTAGTTAACCAAATACTTACCATAGATAAATGCCGGAGTCTTCACATGAATAGCGTGTACACATTGATATGGGTCGTCTGTAACTTGACCATCAGCAGTGATGTGCTTACCTGTCTCAGTACAAGGAATGATCTTCTCACCCTCGATCAACTCACGATAAGCAGAAACCAAGTATTGAGGTTTAACCTTACCTGCGCCACGAGTTAACCATGCAGTGTCAATACGGAAAGCTAACTTACCATCAGCTTTAGCTTCACCCCAGATACCTGCGTAATCAACATCCTTGTTCAACAAGTTTCCATTATGCTCATCCATCAAATATTCACCACGGATAGTTTCCTTAAACATCAAGCTATCTGCTGAATTATCAACGTTCTCACCAAGAAGTGCATTGTTGAATTGACGATACAACGGAGTCTCATCCGGAGCGATGTAGAATGCAGAAGTTCTAGTCTCGTTCAACATTTGAGCTTTCAATGTAGCAGCACCATCATAGTCAGATACACCAGCCTTTGTTGAAGTAAGTTTCATCACATATTTACCAGCTTCTTTCGTTACAGCAATAACAGCATGATAGCACTTACCATCGATTTGGTTATTTTCCTTGAAGTAGTAACCAGATGTCAATTTCGTGTTATTGTCAGTAGAATATTGACTTACGTTGAATTTCTCTTCCTTATTTACAGACCAGATATTCTTTTTAGCATTGTCATTACTTGCTACATAAACAGTTCTGTAAAGGTTCTTTAATCCATTGATACGTTTAGCAACCGCAGCAGTAACAGGGAAACCATATTGAGCCTTAACAGCAGCTGCGTCATTTACCAAAGTATCCAAATTGAAAGCAGTCTTACCTTCTAATACAGTCAACGTAGAGTCTTTTGAAGACTTAGCGATGTATTTGTCTGTAGCATACGGATGCCAGTAGTTGAATGTATACTTGTTGATCATCAACTCTTCTTTATCCAAGTTCTTGTAACCTAACAATGAATCTGCTACAGAAGCAGCAGGAACAAGTTCAAAGAACAATGAATCTGTAGAATTGATAGTAACACCATTTGCATAATTTACATCAGCTGTCAAGTACCAATAAGTAGCACCAGCCTTCTTATTCAAATTCAAAGTATAATCAGCAAGAACACCATCAGAGAACTCACGGTTATAAACCTCTAAAGTAGAGATATTATTCTTATCTGTTACGTTCTTCTTTAAGATTACCCATTGATAAGCCGGCATATGAGCTACATTCTGCTCATTAGCATTAACAGTTGTCCACTCGATCTCACCATTTCTGTAGATCGGAGAAGCCAAATACTTACCAGCCTTATTTGTGATGTAATATACACCATCCTTCAAAGAAGTCTTAGTAGACTCTACAGCTGTACAATCCTTGTAACCCAAAGAGATATGAGTATTTTGGTCTTTGCTGTCAACAGTCAAGATACGAGTCTCGTTCTTGATCAAATCCTGCAAAGAAACACGCCAGTTAGCACCAGTATTTGCAGCAGCATCTTCCCAATACTTAACGTTATCTTCTTTCCATGTAATTTGTTTTACATAGATATACAAGCTATCATAAGCAGGAGAATAAAGGAAAGCGAACTTGTGTTGATCTTTAATAGCACTATTCTCTACTGCATCTAGAGCTGTACCAGTCTCACCCTTTTTCGTCCAGTTATAAGCTAAGAACTTGTAACCAGTCTCATTTGTATAAGCTGTATCAACTTTCAAATAAGCTTCTTTCTTAACATCAGATACATACAAATATTTATCTTCACCTGATTCAGCTGCAACGAACTTCTCAGCGTTGAACGGATTCTTCAAAGTAGTACCTAAGATATCCTTATCGAAACCTAACTTAACACCAGCATCAGCTTTTTGGTTACCAAAGATAGTGTTCAACTCGTTAGCGCTCAAATAAACCTGTCCAGGAGCTTGCAATGTAAATGCTGCAAAAGTATTATTTTGAACATCCTTAGCTGCCCATTTCTGAACTTTCACACCATTGGTAGTAGTGAAACCAACAACAGAGTCAGTTGTAAAGTAAGAGAACAAAGGTCTCTTATCTTCCAATTTCGTAATAGTTCTAGAGAAAGCCCAACCTGCGATTTCTCCACCTGTAGTCGGAGTCAAATCCACTTGGCTTTGAGATTTCAAAATTTCAGCCATCGTGATATCCAACATACGACCTGTACCCTTGTTCATGAAGTCGAACTTAGGAGCTTGACCTTGATTCTCGGAAGAAACAGTAACACACCAAAGCGTGTTTGCTAAGCCAGTGGAAGTAGAGGAAGACGCAACCAATGATAAAACACCATCTTCGTCCATAGACAAGACCTTACCGGATGCCTCATCTTTCAATTGGAAAAGGCCAGAGTTAGCACCCTCAACTAATTTCCCGATTGAATAAGCACCGTTTGCCGTAGGCAAAACGTTTTGTGCCGGTGTTGTCTGCGCATTTGCTGACATCGCACTTAAAAGCGCAACACCAGCCAAAAGAGTAGAAAACTTTTTGTTCATAATTAAATAATTTAATATTAATACTAAAGTGTAATAAGCTCTTTAACAACGATCGCTCTCTTAAAAATCAAAACAAACGGCGATCGACTTTATTCATCATTTGCAAAGGTACGCGTTTCTTTGATTCGCGCAACCCTTCTTTATCATTTTTTTCTCGCCATATAGGCTTTCTTATCAATCAAATAGACTATTCATTACAAAACCACCGATTACAAAGACAAACCCACTATTGTTCGGTACAAAAGATATATATTTTCCGATTAATTTCATTAATAAATAGAGATCTATATATAATGTACACGTACCTTAATATATAAATATATTATTTTCCGCAAATAATACATAGAGCTATCTGGAACTAGATATATTAATAACACGTACCTTCGCTGCTCAAAAACATCACTTACAATAAGAAACCTCCTTAAAAGCATAACGACGGATGCTTCCATCCCGTAACGCTAGCAAAAGATGCCCGGTTGATTCAATATCATGGATACAGGCCTCGAATTCTCCCGCCTCATCCCTATAGGCATGATAGCCCTCCCTTCTATACAACGCGGATTGATAGCGGATACGAATATTCTCGTATTCCTCTTGGAGAAGAGATAAATAATAGCGATAGAATACAGAGAGGAAACGGTCCAAAACCTCTTCTCGATCTACTTCCTTACCGATTATTTGAAACAAAGAAACAGGATTCGGAGCATCTCCCCGAAACACCGCTTGATTCAAGTTTATGCCGATCCCGATGATGGAGCAATATAGATTATGCCCTGATAGATCGTTCTCGATCAACATTCCGCAAATCTTCTTATCTTTCCAATAAATATCATTCGGCCATTTCACTGTGACATGATCCGTATATAAGTCTAACGTCTCTTTCACGCTCAAGGCTGCTATTTGAGAAATCAAGAATTGGCGATTTGCCGGGATGCACGTAGGATACAGGACTGTACTAAACATCAAGTTCTTTCCCGCCTCAGACTCCCAGACATTCCCTATCTGCCCACGTCCGGCAGTCTGGAAATCGGCAACTACCACACTTCCTTCCGAAAGAGACTCTTTGATGATCAACTCACGAAGCAGGCTATTCGTAGAAGTGGTTTCCGCCACACGCAAGATGCGGGGAGATTCATTATCAGTGCTCATCATTATAAATCTCCCTTATATTTTTTGGTAGTTTAGCGATCACCTCCCGGTAAGAGTGGAAGATCCAACGTTTAACCTCCTCGTCCTCCATATCCCGATCCAGATAAATGCTATTCCAGTATTTCTTATTAAAATGATAAGCCGGCTCAACCGCCGTATAATGCTCCCGTAACTCTTCCACATAGTCCGTACTGCATTTCAAGGAGACATGAGGCTCCTCCGCATCCAAAGGAAGCAGCAGGAACATCTTATTCTCTACCTTAAAGACCAGCGATACCTCATCGAACGGGAAACACTCGATGGTATTCTTCAAGGAAAGGCAGTATTCACGTACTTCTTCTATATTCATAACTTTTATCTTTTAACGGCAAGGAGCATAGAAAGCATCTTCGATATGGTCGATCAGGAAACCCGTCTCTTTCTTGATCAATGTCACGATATCAAAACGGACTGGTAAGTCTATATTAAAATAACGGACATAGGCATCCGCAGCGGCGACAATCCTCCGAATCTTCTTGGTGTCTACCGCATCTTCCGGTGAAAGCAAAAAATCCTCAGAGCGTGTCTTTACCTCCACCACGATTAACTCATCTTCCTTGACAGCGATAATATCCAGTTCATAATGATGCCAATGCCAATTGGTATGCAACACGTTATATCCATGTTTTACCAGATAGGCACGAGCCTCAGACTCACCTTCCCGACCCATATCGTTCTGTCTTGCCATCGCATTAATTTGCACAAATATAGCCATTTTCTTTGTTATTCGGCTATTCACTCGTACATTTGCAAATGTATGAGAGAAGAACGTAAATATTCATCGGCTCACCCCAATCATCCGAGGGTACACAAAGTGACCTTTATGCTGAATGACGAAGAGCATAAAGCGGTAAAACGTTATCTTTCACGCTACAAGATCGAGAACAAGTCCCGTTGGTACCGAGAGACGATCCTTTCTCACATCCTCAAGACCTTGGAGGAGGATTATCCGACTCTTTTCAACGAAAATGAGATGAGAAGATGAATCCTTTCAATGACGAATATTTCATGAAGCAAGCGTTGGTGGAAGCTCGTGCGGCAGCGTCCGAGGGTGAGGTTCCCGTAGGAGCTGTTATCGTCTGCAACAACCAGATCATAGCGAGGGCGCATAATCAAACCGAATGCTTGAACGACGTGACCGCACATGCCGAGATGTTGGCGATTACGGCCGCCGCCGGAGTCTTAGGAGCGAAATACCTAACAAATTGTAGTCTATACGTAACCGTGGAACCCTGCATAATGTGTGCCGGCGCGATCGGATGGGCACAATTAAGCACGATCGTATACGGGGCATCCGATGATAAAAGAGGTTTCTCCAAATTCGCCCCTCAAGCCTTCCATCCGAAAGCGATTATCAAAAAAGGTATCCTTGAAAAAGAGTGCGCGGAAGAAATGCAGCGTTTCTTCAAGCAAAGACGCTAAGCTCTATTTAACTTCCTCGTAATCCACATACTCCCCTTCATCCTTGGCGAATATCTTCTTACGGTGCACATAAGGTGTACGATCATCATCATCGTCCCGGGCGGTAGTAGTCGTAGAACGATGTCCGGAAGTATTGCTATTTGTTTGACGACGTTGTTCTCCCTTACGAGTGTTGTTTCCGCTACCAAAAAAGATGTTCTTAAAGGTACGCAAGATGGAGAAACCCATCAGAAACACCAACAGGATAAAGAAAAAGAATATTACAAACAAAAACTTAAACATAATCCGATACTTAAATGATTCTTTACTATCACAAACACAAAGATAAGAATTCTTGTTTATCCCTTTTTGTTAAAAATAGACAAGACTATATATAACAGGATGGTTCCAGAGATTCCCAAGAATCCCCATAACGCCACGAAAATAATGGCACAAGCGATCAATATATAGCGAAGCTCATTACCCTTCCACGCTAAGGATTTCACCTTCAGCGAGAACATCGGTATCTCAGACACCAACAGCAAGGAGGTAATAAACGCCAAGATAACAGTCACCAACACGAACAAGCCTTCATTCGCATGAACAACCGGTAAAACAGAATACCCCGCCGAAGCCCAAAATAAAGCATGCGCCGGAACCGGCAAGCCGATAAACGAGGTAGTTTGCCGTTCATCAATATTGAACTTAGCCAAACGCAAACCTGAAAACGTAGGGATCACGAACGCCAGATAAGGGATATACGTATTCAAAGAGCCAAAAGGCAAAGCCGTAGAAGCCTCTCCCAACAACCAATAGACCACCATGCCCGGAGCGAAGCCGAAACTTACCATATCCGACAAGGAATCCAATTCCTTTCCCATCGGCGAGTAAGCCTTCAATAAACGAGCGGCAAAGCCATCGCAGAAATCAAAGACCGCGGCTATAATAATCCAAATCAACGCAGATAAAAGATTTCCGTGCAAGGCCATAACACTGGCGACACACCCGGACAGAAGGCTCAGACACGTAATTGTATTAGGAATATGTTTTCTTATACTCATTTTGACAAACGGGCTATAGGCGTTTGATTGCCTGTTACTTTTTGATCCATCTCTATTAACACCTCTGTTCCTACCGGCAGGTAGACATCCACGCGAGAACCGAATTTAATAAACCCCATTTGCTCGTCCACATGACATTTCTCTCCCGGCTTGGCATACGTAACGATGCGGCGTGCCATCGCCCCGGCAATCTGACGAGCCAAGACATCCACCCCGTTCCTCGTGGTGATAACGACCGCCGAACGTTCGTTCTCCGTACTACTCTTCGGCAGATAAGCCGCCATAAAACGCCCGTTCTGGTGGGAAACATGCTTAACGGTACCGTTTACGGGAAACCAATTGGCATGTACGTTGAAGATAGACATAAAGATAGATATCTGTAGGCACTTCTTATGAAGGATCTCGTTCTCCATCACTTCCTCGATGGCAACGATCGTACCGTCGGCGGGAGCGATCACCAAGCCTTCCGAATCATAAGGAAACCGACGGAAAGGACTACGGAAGAAGTTTAATACCAATAGGAACAATACGGTAGAAACAAAAGCGACAGAATAAAACAGCATACCCTTACCTACCGTATGGTACAAAGTTATATTCACAATAAATAATATTGTAAACAACGTAAGCAGTAAACCGGTTCCTTCTTTATGTACTTTCATTCTTCTTTGACTGTATCGTTTTATACTAAGAATCTGCAAAAATATTCATTTTTACCGAATATCAAAAATATATCACTTATTCACTGCCTCTATTTTGCCTAACTCTACGTACCAAAGGTATCCATCGACCCGCTCGAAACCCATTTTACGAATTAATTGCAGGTAATTTCTTACCTGATTAGGATGGCGCTTATCTTGCCGTTCGCCAAATTTATAATCCACGACAATTACCTTGTTATCTTTTATCATCACCCGGTCCGGGCGTTTAGACAAGCCTTTACCGAACAGGATATCCACTTCATTCAAGACACGGGCGGAACCATCATACCAAGCCTTTACCTCCTCCGCTTGCAATAATTCTTCCAGACGGCTGATCAACTCCGCCGCTTCCTCCCGGTTAATCACCCCGGCTAACCGATAACTTTCGACCGAAGCGGGAATATCTTTCGGCGTACGTATCCGGCTCAATACCTCATGCATCAAGGTACCGTGCTTCCGCCTGGCATTATCGAAAAAGAATCCTTTCCCATGCAGGCGTAATTGTAAACGATCATCCGGGGAAACGGAATACAGGCGGCTCATGGGGATTTCCTCCAGGGTATCTTCTGCCGTTCTACCCGAAGCTGGATGCCACCATTCGCCCCTTTCAAAGGTATCATCCTCGATATCCGTCTCCACCCCCGCCCACAATAGATCGGCGATGGAAGTTATCTTCTCAACCTTACCTTCCTTGTTGATCTTCCTCGGACGGGGGGAGAATACGATCAGTTCTTCTTTCGAACGGGTAAAAGCGACGTATAAGGTGTTCAAGTTATCGATGAAAGCATGCAAGCGCTCCTTGAAATAATCCTTGGCGAAAATCGTGCTACTCAGGATCTGTCCGTAACGGACAGGAACTAAGTGCAGGCGGTCAAACGGCTTCTTCTCCGGGTGGCACCAAAGGATAACGGGCTTTGTCGGCTTATGGTCGATCTCCCAGTCCCCGAAAGGAATGATAACGACCTTAAAACCTAAGCCCTTGGATTTATGTACGGTCAAGATGCGGATAGCGTTTTGCCCATCCGGGGTAGCGATCGTCTTTCGATAACCGGTCTCGTCCCACCATCTCAAGAAACGGTTCAAATCCGCGCTTTCTTTTTGGGCGTACTCGGAAACCATATCCAGAAAGGCTTGCACGAATACCTGTTCCGTTTCCGGGAAGTAAATGGAGAAGTTACGGAAGAGCCCTTCGGTTACCTCGTACAAGGATTGCCGGGAGATAGACTGAAGGTTTTGAAAAACAGACTCGTCCGCCTCGCTCTCCCCGAATTTTCCGGTTAATACTTGATAGGCATACATCGCCAATTTCCTGTTCGTCTGGTCCTCCGGATTTCGCAAATAGCGCAATACGGCGATCAGGAAACGGACCGCCGGAGAACTACCCACAAACAGAGCATCATCGGAGATGATATCGTAATTGTACCGGTCGGACGGATGCTCTTCCTTATAGGCTAGCAACGTATCAGCCACTAAAGCGCCTTCTTGATTGGTACGCACGAGTATGGCGATGTCTTTTAGCGCGTAACCGTTATCCTGCAAGCGCTCCAAGGTAGCCGGCAAGCGCTCCATCGCCTCTTGCTCCCACTTCTTCTCCTCATCGCCGGACAAGAAATCGATCCGTACATGTCCGTCCTTCTTCTGGAAAGGGGGAGGGACACGCTGAATGCTCTTATCATAAGCGGTCATGATCTTCGTGAAAAAGGCCGTGCGTTCTTCCTCGTTTAATGAGGAGGTTTTCAACGCTTCATTATATAGATCTTGCAGGATTGCCGGAGCGGTGGTGAAGAACCCGTTATTAAACTCCACGATATGGCGGCAGCTTCGCCAATTATCCATCAGGGTTTCCTCACGGACCTGTTCCTCCTCGAAATCCCTGCGGACTTGCTCGTCCAATAGCTTCCAATCCGAGTTACGGAAACGATAAATACTTTGCTTCACATCGCCAACGATCAAGTTCGCCCTACCATTCGCCAGACTCTCCTCCACCAAGGGCCGGAAATTATTCCACTGCATGCCGCTGGTATCTTGGAACTCATCGATCATATAATGATCTACGTGCGTACCCGTCTTCTCGTAGATAAAGGGGGCGTCGCTGCCACTGATGACCTTATTCAGCAACTCGGTCGTATCGGCGATCAGCATCACATTCTTTTCTTCCCGGTAAGAGGCGATTTGCCGGGAGATATCGGTTAAGATCCCTAACGTATAATAATAACGCACGATCTCCCGGGCCGTGTTATAGGCCGTCAGGTTGGCGAACAGGGATACGATATTCTTTACGCAGGCATTCAACCCTTCCTCATATACACACCCGATGATCTGCCGGAGGCCCGGTGGAGTCGTCTTGGTCGTATAGGCCTCCGGATTATCCGGCAAAGTTTGGAATGTGGCAGTCGGCTCTTTCATCTCACCTCTCGCCAGCTTCTCGAAATAGAAAAACGGGGAACGGCTTCCCCCCTTAAAATCCGAGGGTTGTAACGCGAACTGTTTCAGCAACGCCACTCCCTCCTCTCCTAAACGTTTCGCCTCCGCCTCTACGGAGCGGATAATGGCGTATAGCTCATTCTTATAGGCATCTAGGGCCTGCTTATCCGCAATATCTTTACCGACCTCCTCGCTAAATGCCTTATAACTCTCCTTAAAGACCTCCCGGCTGAGCGACATGATATCCTTCCGCAAGCTCCAGCCGCCACCATCCTCGATCTTGTCCTCGGCGAAACGCAGCAGCCAACCTAGCAAATCCTTGCTCTCCGGCTTCTCCAGATCGGCCAGCAGGTTATCGATCGCCTCGGTCAAGACCAGTTCTTGGTCCATCTCGATGCCATAGCCGCCTTGCAAACCGATCTCGCGGGTAAAGGCACGCATCGTTTGCTGGAAAAAGCGGTCGATCGTACTGATATTAAAGGCGGAGTAATCGTGCAGGATAGCGACCAGAATCTTCCGGGCCTGCTCCCTCACCTGCCGCTCCGTCAAGGAATAGGCGGAAGAGAGTAGCTGGATATAATCGGACGCGCGGCCGGAAGCGAGGTGATAAAGTTCTTGAACGATACGGGTTTTCATCTCATCCGTCGCCTTATTCGTAAACGTCACGGCCAAGATCCGGCGGTAAGCGCCCGGCTGGGAGAAGAGTAACATCAGGTACTCCCCTGTCAATTTATGCGTCTTGCCCGCCCCGGCAGAAGCCCTATAGATTGTTAGCATAGCGATCGGGGATTAGATCGTACGGCTTTTCGAATAGCCCTCTTTCCGGAGGATATCCAACACCTTGGCACGCAGGTCCCCTTGGATGATTATCTCCCCGTCCTTCGCGGAGCCGCCTACGCCGCATTTCACTTTCAAGAGTTTCCCCAAGGCGGTCAGATCCTCGGAAGTACCCCGGAACCCGGTGATCAAGGTAACCATCTTCCCTCCCCGGTTCCGTTTGTCCAAGGAAATACGCAAAGCTTGTTTCTCCTTCGGCAACGTATCTTCCTCCTCCGTATCTCCCGTATTATATTGAAAATCGGGATTCGTGGAGTACATCACGCCTAATCGATCTTTCCTGTCGTTCGTCTTCATATCGCTCTTTTTTGAGAGCCAAAACTACGGATTTATCTTGGGATGGGCAAACGGGAATTATTCTTTCTCTCTTTCTAAAAAATCTCATCAAAAATCATCCAATCCTAACTCAATTATATATATTTGCAATTAATAATTTGTATCACTTAAATCCAATAAAGTTATGAAGAAAAAAGTTTTAAAGTTTACAGCACTAATCGGTTTAATTTTTTTCGCTCTAAACACTGATGTTTTAGCTGAAAACAGTGACGATAGCGCATGTCCTGATGACGGAGGAGGCCCGGGTATAACTTGTGGTAGATATGAGGGAGCTTGTTGGGCTCTTGACCGAATAAGCCCTATTATTTATATTCATTGCTATTTTTCAGGATGGCAAGAAGATCATTGTTATCCAGATTAACCGAATGAAAAATAGCATTTACTACTATTCGATAGTATCCATATTTCTCTTTCTTTCTTGTACGGGATGGAAAGATAAGAGAAATATGGAATCTGATATCATAACCGCAAATCTGGAAAGGAGAGATAATGTCTCCACCAAGGAACTATTTTCCGATATCCAAGTCATCCCACTGGAGACAACGCCGGAATCGCTGATCCGTGATATAACCCAGATCAAGTTTTTTGAGGGCCGATATTATATCCATGATTATCGAAGATCCCAAATCTTTGTTTTCGACCGGGAGGGACGTTTCCAATTCGCACTTAACGAAAAAGGAGACGGCCCGGGGCAGTACCTAAATCTGTCTGATTTCGCGATCGATACAGCCCGCAGGAATCTTGTAGTACTCTGCGCCGTCAGCAACGCTCTCTTTTTCTATGACCTAGGGGGTAAATTCATCGAGAAAAAGAGACTTCCCGATATCGCAGGGGCTTATAGTTCTCTACAGTTCCAAAACAAGGATACAATCGCTTTCTTTACCTATGATTATGACAATCGCCTGAAGTTCTATTCCTTATCAAAGGATAAAATAATCGATGAATATTTCCATGAAGAGAAAAAAGATATATTTTGCAAAGACGTATTTCCATTCCCACACTCTCTTTGCAGATCTTTGACTAACACGATTTACTCACTCTCAAAAACTACCTTGACAGAGCTTTATCACTGGGATTTTGGTAATTTAAATAACGACATCGAGAAATTGGAGTTTCCTTCCGGCTGGAACCAACAAGAAAAAATCCAATACGCGAAGGATGCCTATTCCTCTAAGAGTGTAAATTATGTGATAGAGTTTCATGGGCAAAATAGCAGATACCGATACGCTATGGTTGTCCGTAAAAACAAGTATATCCAGCTGTTTTATGACGGAAAAAAGCAAAGCTTGCTCCAATTCGAGCGAACCAAAGAGGGTTTGCAACTGTATCCGATCTACTTCGGAGAGGACTTTATCCTTTGCACTCCCGAGGGAGGGCTTCCTTTAGATGACATATTTCCCGAGAAACTACGGAATGAGGAGCAGCGAAGGATCATTCAATCGCATTCGGAAGAAGAGAATCCAATCTTAATTAAATATGTTTTCAAAAATGAAGATTAACGAGAATCTAATTTACATTTTCCTTTTGGGGATACTAGCTGGTATAATTTGCGTACGATGTGTGAATCACTTAAAAAAGTCCCCAAAAGATATGTATATAGACAATTTCGAATACGAGAAAGAAAGTCTGTATATCTACAAAAAGGAAGAATTAAAAAATGGGCATTATGAATGCCTCGACCAAAGGTGCTATTGGGGAACAGACTCTCTAAGTTCCTTCTCCTTAAGCAATCTATGTAATGATAAAAAGTTATTCTTTTGTTTTTCAGAAAAAACATGTCCTCCTTGTATTGACGCAGTTGTCGATATGTTAAACGAGGTTTTTACAGAAGAGGAAATAAAGACAAAAGTAGTTTTCATATCACCCGATTATCCCGCTCGATTAAGAAATGATTGCTATGGAAAAAAGCTATTGACCTTACATAATAAATATTTAGGGTTACCCATAGAACTAGAAGATTCTTTCGCTCCTTTTTTATTCATCATGAACAAAGATTTATGTGTTAAATATCTACATATCCACAATAAAGCACTGCCACAACTTACCTTAATCTATTTGGAAGAAATAAGAAAAATGTGGTAGATGATAGATGACCTCATTGGAAAGATCCCGGGACTTTGTCAAGTAAGTTTTTTTAACATCTAGCCTCCCAGAAGTTTCTACGGCTCTGTCGAGGGGTAGGTACAGGGTCCTAGAAATTCCTACGGCTCTGTCGAGGGGTGAGTACAAGGCCGTAGAAGTTCCAGCGGCCCTGTCGAGGGGTGAGTACGGGGTCCTAGAAGTTTCTAGTGCGTTATCCCGCGTTATTCCAGCCTTAAATTTGTATCGTAAGCGCTAACTCCTTACATTTGGGAGATCACAAGTTTCTTGATCATTCATTTTTAAATCTAATAGACATGAGAACAATTAAAGCTTTCAATTTGTCCCCACTTCACGTGGAGGAGGATTTCGGATTCCTGAAACAATTCCACGATGAGGCGGTAACGCTACGAGGCGGATCGGGTGGAGACTCGGAGAGCCCCGACGAGATAGCCGACGAGGTGAACCCCGTGCTGGACGGCCAGATCAGCGCGTTCGAGACCAAGTTAGACGCATTCGACGAGGCGCTGAAATCATCCAGCAGCCTGCCTTCCACAGCCTTGGCGACAGACGCTGACGTGGAGCGAGACAGCGCGTGGCGGGGCGCCAACGCTTACGTAAAGGCCATGACGGAGCATCCGGACGTAGCCACCGCCACCGCCGCTATGGAGGTCAAGAGGTTATTTGATACCTATGGCGACCCCACCAGCCTCGCCCAGACTGAGGAAAGCGGAGTGCTGCACAATCTCATCCAAGACCTCAAGGCGCTGGACGCCGAGAAAGCGCGGCTCTTGGCGCTCACCCCATGGATCAACAACCTAGAGAACAAAGAAAAAGCCTTCAAGGAGGCGGCCCAAAAAAGAACGGACGAAAAGTCGAGAGTCATCGTAGGTGTCGTGAAGCAATGCCGTTCCGAGGCAGACAACGCCTACAGGCAGCTGGTGAGCACCGTAAACGCCCTTTGCTTGATTGAGGGCGAGGAGAAATACACTACCTTCATTGATCACGTGAACGTGATGATAGACGAGCGAAAGACGATCCTACGTACCCGGTCTACTATCAACGCAAAGAAAAACAAAACGGACATGCCTGCCCAATAAATCACCCCGGCAATATGCCCCGGCGGATAAATCCCGCCGGGGTATATCCCCTATCTCCTCCCAAGAGCTTTATTTTCAGGCAAACCTCTTGCTTAATAAAGCGGAATCACTACATTTGCTGCCAGAATCACGTTCGCTACATATATCGCTTAGAATTAACGGCCATGAGAAATATCATTCTTTTTATTTTTATTATACTAACGGTCCACTTGAACATGAGTGCGCGAGGCTCCGGCGAGAAACCGTCTATAGTCGTACTGCACTCCATCAACTTTGAGGAAAGCTGGACGAAACAGACCTATCTTGATATAGAAAATAAATTCGGGAAGGAAGGGTTTACCGTAAAGGCGATTCCCTTACAGATCCCCGGTATCCGCACGATGGAAGGTTTTCAAGAGAAGAGACAAATGATCCTAGAGAGAGTACCTGTGCCACCCACCTTAGTCGTATGCATAGGAGATCCCTCTTGGCTTATCACCCGCCCGTTGTTTGACAAGGAATGGAAAGATGTTCCCTCTATCATCTGCTATGCCAGAGATAATATGTACCCGAAAGAAGAATATCTGATAGATCTGGATACCAACGCGCTCGAGACCTTAACCCCCATCACGGACGTAGTAAAAGGCTATAACGCCACTTTTATAAAATACTCAGTCTATATCAAGCAGACGATCGAGCTAATCAAAAAGCTACAACCGGGATTAACCAAGCTGGCCTTTATTTTCGACCATCGTTATATAAGTCAGCAAACGAAAGCGGATGTGGAGGCCGTGCTACGGAAAGATTTCCCGGGCATCCAATTCGAGCCGCTGTCTACGACTTCCATTTCCACCGAGAACTTATTGGACAGGTTGGCCTCTTTCGACAATAAGACCGGCGTCCTTTATTACTCATGGTACAGGACCCAGAAGGACAACGAGAATCGTTACCTAGTCGATAACGTCCAGAAAATGATTAACAGCTTCTCAGTTCCCCCCGTCTTTACCTTGCAAGACGTACAAACAAAAAACGGGAATTTCGCCGGGGGATATTATGTTTCTCCGGAGGATTACGCGCAGGTGACGGCCAACACGATCGAAATGATCCTCTCGGGAAAAGATAGCAAAGAAATCTCTACCCTGACTTCGGGAACCCCGAAGACTTACCTGAATTACCAACACCTATTGCTTCACCAAATCGATCCCGGCTTATATCCCCCAAACGCCACTTATTTCCAAGAGCCTCCCGGTTTCTTTCAGAAATACAAGGTCCATATCATAAGCCTACTCGTCATTCTGGTGTTATTGATAACGATAGGGATATTACGGGTACACCTCTTTATCCAAAAGCAAAAGGGCAAAGACAAGGAACTACGAATCGCACGCCAAGCGCAGGACTTAAACCAGAAATATCAACTCGTCTTGAAAGCCAGCAACATGATGACATGGACGTGGGACGTAAGAGCCGAGATCATAGAGTGCAATAATGTCTACCTCACCCAAAGATCCGCCCGTGACAAAGGCGTAAACGGGATATTCAAGATGTCACCCAATGAGTTCTATAGCGGCGTGTACCCGGATGACCTAGACCGGCTCCGTGATAAGATGGAAGCACTTGCCTCCGGCGAGGGCCAACCAGTAGATGAGGAAATCCGCTACCTAGACGATACGGGGGAAAACTATATATGGATAGAAATTTACGCCATCACCGGCAAGACCGATCCCGTCGGTAAACCTATCTACCTGATCGGGGGAACTGCCCTGATCCACCAACGCAAGCTGATGGAGCAGGAATTGAGGGACAAAGCGAAGGTAGAGGAATCCAACCGGCTGAAATCAGCCTTCCTAGCGAACATGAGCCACGAGATACGTACCCCGCTGAACGCTATCGTAGGGTTCTCGAACCTGCTCGCCCAAACAAACCCCTCCGAGGAGACAAAAGAATTTTGCGAGATCATCGAGACGAACAACGAACTTCTCCTTCAACTCGTGAACGATATTCTGGATCTATCGAAGATCGAGGCCGGGCAAATGGATTTCATCTATTCCGAGTTCAACGTATCCACGCTATTCCGGAGCTTATACCAGACCTTCCAAAGCCGGGTGAAAGGCGGAGTCACTCTCTATTGCGAGATACCCGAACAGGATTGTGTTATCTATTCCGAGAAGAATCGCTTGACCCAAGTGATCACCAACTTCCTCACGAACGCCTGTAAGTTCACGTTCCAAGGGTCTATCCGCATGGGATACAAGGAGAGGGAAGATGGATTATACTTTTACGTAAAAGATACCGGAAAAGGTATTGAGCGGAAGAACCTCCCGCACGTATTCGAGCGTTTCGCCAAATTCGATTCCTTTATCCAAGGAACCGGACTCGGGCTATCCATTTGCCAAACGATCCTAGAGAATCTTCACGGGAAGATCGGCGTAGAGTCGGAAGAAGGAAAAGGGAGTACTTTCTGGTTTACGATCCCATACGCTGTATCAAGACCGTAGCGTAAGCCGAGATCCCTTCCTGCCGTCCGGTGAAGCCCAGCTTCTCCGTGGTCGTAGCCTTGATAGAGATATCCTCCTCGTCCACGTTCATGACCTCGGCCAGCGTTTTCTTCATCAGAGGGATATGGGGATTCAATTTAGGGCGTTCGGCGGCTACGGTGGCATCGATATTACCCAACTCATAGCCCGCGTCTCTCAAAAGCTTCATGGTGTCACGAAGCAATATCTTGCTATCAATGTTCTTATATTCACCTGCCGTATCCGGGAAATGATAACCGATATCCCGCATATTGGCCGCTCCCAGTAAAGCGTCACAGACCGCATGGATCAGCACGTCCGCATCGCTATGTCCCAATAGGCCCAACGTATGCTCGATCTTAATCCCGCCCAGCCATAATTCCCGGTCCGGCACCAAGGCGTGGACGTCATAACCAAAACCTACACGTATCTTCATACCCATTTATCTGAAAAGGTTCTTGATTCCATCCATATCGAACGACAAGGAGAAGCGCAATGTCTGGTCCAACGGGTTACTCTGTACCGTACTGATCAGATAAGCGGCATCCAACTGGAAAACACTCATGCGGAAACCGGCACCGACCGAGAAATACTGACGGTTTCCCTGATATTTATTCTCATAGTAATAACCGCCACGAACAAAGAACTGCTGATTGTAATTATACTCCAGACCGATAGAGGCCATAATCTCCTCTAACTCGCCCTTGAAGCCATTCGGCGAGTCACCGAATGATTTGAAGATACCCGTGATCGGGGACATATTGTTATATTCATCATGTTTTTCCTTATAAGCAGCCTCATCCTCGGGAGTCGTACCTTCTTGAATAGGTTCGGTAGGAACTAAATATTTACTCAAATCCACATAGATACCGATTTGGTTATAATCATCGATCGGATACAGCAAACCGGTTCCAACCTTTAACATCGTAGGCAAGAATTGGTTGGTATTTCCGCCGTCGTAAGAGACCTTCGTACCGATATTGGAGACATTAAAACCAAAGCTCCACAGGCACTCGCTATTCCCTAAGATCACGTATTTCTCCAGATAACCGGCGATATCAGCGGCAAAAGCGTTATCCGGAACCATATCCGCATCCGACGAGGCACCCATGTCCGAACGAATATAGCGCAAGGCGACTGCCATAGAAAACACATCCGATAATTTACGGCTATAACTTACATCAAAAGCCATCTCATAAGGATTCAATATGAGCTGATTACCCATTCCTCCATCCCGGCTTTCCTGTACTTCTCCTAAAGAGAAATAACGCAAAGAAGCTCCGATCGCCTGCATATCGCTATCGCCTAATTTATAATAACCGGCCAGATACGCTAAAGCCACATCATTCACCAATTTACGTAACCAAGGCGTATAGGATAAAGCGACTCCGGCCTTACTATAGCTAAAAGCATACTTAGCCGGGTTCCAGTATTGGGAATTCACATCCGGCGTAGTAGCCACACCGTTATCACCCATAGCACCTCCGCGAGCGTCGGGCGCGATAGACAAAGACGGTATCGCCGTATTAATCGGGGCGAATTTATGTTTAACATCGTCTGCGCCTCCTTGGGCATATAAAGCCGTAAATGCCGTCAAAAAGCTGAAAACCGCTAGTAACAGACTGAATCTTGAAACTCTTACCATATATTCTATTCTAAAAATACATTTACATTTATCATTCCTAGAGGGTAATAAACATACCCCCATGCTTATTATAAACTAATTACCCGATACTTTATTGTGCGAGAATGATTAATTTATTCGCTTTCGTCGCCTCTTTCGAGTTATTCGTACTAATCGCCGCCCGATACAGATAAACTCCCGGGCGCAACCGCCTGCCACCGTTATCCGTCAAGTTCCAAGTTACGATATAAGCCTTAAACAACTCGGAGGAACCGCTCTTCTCGGTACTCCATAGGAACTTACCGGTCATATCATAAACCATAACCGTCACCTTTAAGTTCGACTCCGGACGATTGTGATGCAGAAAGAATTCCACTTGATCCCGTGCCGGATTCGGGGTGGCATACATCTCGATCAGATTAGGTTTCAACCCTTCCGCCACCTCAAAAGTAAAGGTATAGGTCGTGGAGTTATTTAAGATATCCCACACCTTAAACTCGGCCGTATGCATTCCCGGCTCCAGCTCGGGGATGGAGAACTGGACAAGTCCTTCCCCTTCTTTATCGGGTAATAGTGCATAGTAATTATTCAAGTTATAACTCATGGAAGGCATACTGTCGACCGTCAGCATGATATCATGCCCTACACTACTACCTGTTATATTCACACCGCTCTTGTCCCACAGCCTAGCGACAAAATAAGGAGTCGTATTCACTTGATCACCCTCTACAAAACTAGAATCATTCAAGTAAATCTGCCGGATCTCAGGGCCGATCGTATCTGCCTCCGCATTATCAGCGGTACCGCCAACGATATAATTCAAGAAAGATCCTTGTGCCTCATGCTTGTTCACCTCATCCGAGGCGTAGAGATTCAGTTTTCCCTGCTTATTCGAATAAGAGATATCTTTCGGTACCATAAATGTAAAACTAAATTTTCCTTGCCGTACCGAATCTTGCCCGATATAGATCGTATTCGGGTAATCTGTGTAAGAGAAGCGGACCGTATCTCCTTTTTCATTCGTATTATTGCCCAAGGTGGTCAATGAAGCTTTACTATCCAGCACCGTAGCATTTAGGATACCGGTAAAATCGTTAGCCAAGCCCTCTTTCGTATCTAAGATCTCTCCCTCCACCGTTATTTTCTCCAAAGCCTTAAACGTAAAAGGCTCATCTGATATGGCCTTGCCGTTCACGGCTGTCACTTGCGCCTTATACTCCGGATAGGAGATTCTCAAAGCAGGGTCACCTATCAAAATAAAATTAAGTTTATTGATACCAGACAGTTTCCGCTTGGTCTCCATCATGGCCTCGCCCAAGGTACGGGCCCGTCCGTCACTCTCCCTCTCAAAGAGATTGCGGTAAAGTTCCTTATTCAGTGCCGAGTTACCGCTAGATACAACCACACGGGTTGTCGTAAACAATGCGATCCCTCCACTTTTCGCATTCAAGAAAACAGATTCTCCCGCCGAGGTATTCACGTCATCGAAACGGGTAAAATCGCAAGTCGCCGTCACCCAAATGGGTAGTTTCGTATAAGTAGATTGTAAGATATCCGTCTGTGTCCACACGTATTCGTCAGACCAAGCGGTCGTATTACCATGCCCCGTATAGTTAATCAACAGTTGCCCTTTCTTCAATAATTCAGAGATCCGCTTACGTACATCCGGATACGTTCCGCTATTATCTCGCTTAAACGCATCGAAATAAACTTTATTCGTTAGGAAAGCCCCATGATTTTCCTCTATAAACCGGGCCAGCTCATCAGCTTGTTCCGCATGACTACTCGTATAGTGATCCGCATTGTTACCATCATCCGCCACGAAGGTGATTTGGTTTTTCCAGCCGCCTCTGTCCTCGTTCCGCATATAACCGATTACCTTATCTACCATTTGGGTAGCCTCCGTTACCGTCCGCACGGGGAAACGTCCTACACCTATGCAAATACTGTTCGGCTTATCAAGTGCCTCCTCGGATACATTATCCAATAGCCCATAATAATCATCCGTTACATACGAGAAATTAGAATTATAGAACAATCCTGAATATTCAAACAAGGACGCTCTCGACTGATAGGTCAGCAACATATTATCCCTTGCTATATTTTTCACGTCCGAGCAAATTCCCCGGTTGTCGTAAATACCATCGCCAAACAATAACAGGTATTTTGGAGCGTTACCGGCAGACACGCTACGATCGTAGAACATTTTCATGAACCGGCGGTAAGCGGTAGCGTCAGGCGCACCGCTTGAGAACTCATTATAAATCGACTGAGGATCCACGACTTCCACGGTCAATCCGTCTGTTGCCCGGTGTTCCTCCGCCAACCGTTCCGCTTGCGTTTGGAAAGCTTTAGCCGCTATGATGATCATGTCTTTTTGCTCCAAGGCATGTAGGTTTTGATTCTCCACCTCACCGACAACCTCCGGAGAGATAAAGCTCTGATCCGTCCGTACCAAAACGAACTCCCGTAAGGTACCGGCAGGAATAGAGAAAGTAAGTTCGGAGCCATTCAATTCCGTCTCCATCAGTCTTACCCGCTGAGCATCCGTCACATCAAAGACCAAGGTATTCGCGTTTGCGCCCTGTACCACGAACCGGGAAACATTTCCGATAGAAGCTATACTACGAAAAAAAGTATAGGCCCCATACGGCTGCAAAGTCCTCTTAAAATGTAACCGAACGTAATTTAACCGTACATTGTTATGAGAAGCCGAATTATAAGACACGACCACACTGTTTTTCTCACTCTTCTCGCCTTTCCATACCGCCGTGCTTACCCCTCCTAGCGCCTTCACATATTCCTCTCTATTCGAGCGGATCGAAACGTCCAGAACATTAGACTGATTAATACTCAAAGAAGCGACTCCCGTACCGGAAGTGACTTTGGATACAAAGCTCATGGTTACCTTAGCGTCTTCATTCGTGATTCCCGGAATTGAAGAGAATGTTGATAGGGTTCGGGGGGTAGCTCCGCTAAAATCTTCCCCATACAGCTCCCTACCCGATTTCGCCAACGATACTAATTCTTGCTCATGCACCAAATAATCATCGTAAGTCGTGATCCGATTAGTCGCGCCACTCGCTTGAGCCACGGAAGTCATATCATTCGTCGGAGTGGCATCGGTCACAAAATAATAGCCATACAATGAATAAGGATTATTCGTATGCACGAATGTCTGGCTCGACGAGTCATACTCCCATTTAACCGGCCCTTTCCCGTAGAATAACAGGTAATCACTCCCACGCCAAACCGGTGTAGAAGGGACATCATCGATATATTCCTTACTGAAATCCTCATCCAAGGGCCATCCTCCATAGCCATGGACAGAGACTTTCGATGGGTCCGAGAAACCCATATTCTTCAAATCCGCATAGGATAATTTGTAGATTCCGGTCTTATCCACCCGGATCTTCACCCATTTCCCCTCCGATAACAGGGATTTAGAAGCATAACGGCTACCATCCGCCCATGTATATGAGCAAAGTAATAAACCTATAATGAATATATATATTAATCTTCTCATCTCACATAAAAATCCAGAAGCTTCCGCTCGCCAAGATATCCCTCCAGATGATCGTCGATCTTCACGGGACCTACGCCAGCAGGTGTTCCGGTATAAATCAAATCGCCTATTTTCAGCGTAAAGAAGCGACTTACGTACGCGATAATCTTATCTACCGAAAACAGCATATTCGAGGTATTGCCTTCCTGTACCTTCGAGCCATTGATATCCAGATGGAACGGAAGCCGGTTTACATCCCCCGCTTGCTCCAGCGGAATAAAGGTCCCGATCACAGCCGAATTATCAAACGCCTTACTAATCTCCCACGGTAGCCCTTGCGCACGCAATTTATTCTGCAAATCCCGTGCCGTGAAATCAATACCGACCGTAACCTCATTGTAATAACGATGAGCGAAACGCTCGGCTATATTTTTCCCCAAACGGTCTATCCGTACCACGATCTCCGTCTCATAATGAACTTCCGATGAGAAATCCGGAATAAAAAACGGTTTCCCATCTTTCAACAAAGAGGAGTCCGACTTCATAAAAATAGTAGGCTCTGATAATTCTAACGAATGATGCAGCTCTTTATTGTGAGCGGCATAGTTCATTCCAACGGCGATAATCTTCATATTTTAGTGATTCATTGAGTTCAATCGATTAAACATAACAGCTAAATGCGCATACATAGAAGTATTCTGGACTACGATATGTTCCGGCACCCGTATACGGAAGGGGGTAAAATTCCAAAGAGCCTTGATTCCTCCCTCGATAATCCGGTCTGTCACCTCCTGCGCTTTCTCCACCGGCACGGTGATCACCCCGATCGTCGCGCCATATTCTTTCTGCTTGGCAGGAAAATCATCCATATGAAAAACGGGAATGCCATTAATCATGTTCCCGTCCAAATCCTCACGAACATCAAAGCCCGCCACGATCTCCAATCCATATTGACTTAGTCCGGTGTCATGCAACAAAGAAGCGCCCAGACTCCCTACCCCAAACAGAAATGCCTTATGCTGGGATGTAAAACCGAGGAAATCCTCCAGTACGTCAACCAATGCGTTAATATCGTATCCCACTCTCGTCTTCCCGGAGATATTCACAAAAGAGAGATCTTTAGCGACCTGACTAGGATCTACATTTATCTCCTTAGCGATCTGGGTGGATGAGATAAACGTTTCCCCTTTTCCTTTCATCAACTTTACAAACGCAAGATACCACGGCAACCTCCTTAACGTAGGTTCCGGCACTTTCCATGCCTGTTTTATATCATCGCTGGCCATTGTCTAATTCTCCTATTCATGTATAACATTCGTGCAAGCCTACAAAAGTACAAAATTAAAAAGATTCACCAAAAAAGCCCCGATCGAGAAACTGTATTTAACTACCACCTTAACAGTGGTCTCACATTCAACAATCACGGCTTCGATACCGGCAAGTATGACGATCCTAGCGTTGTCGGTAATAAAAACTGTCTCTACGATCCTTTTTCCCGTATAAACCTGGGAGGCATTCGAATCTTTTGTATTTTTACGCAAAAGTTTCGAGATATCCAAAACCATAGCACAGATTTAGGTATCATCCACTTTTAACTAAAGTGTTCACACAAAAACTTCAATTATGACAAAGAAAGAAGCTATCAAGATTTTCGAAGAGAAAAAAGTACGTACAGTCTGGGACGATGAAACAGAGGAATGGTTTTTCTCTATAGTAGACGTTGTAAGTATCCTCACCGAAAGTGTGGATGGAAGGAAATATTGGAATAAACTCAAACAAAGGCTAAAAGCTGAAGGTAGTGAGTTGGTGACAAATTGTCACCAACTGAAATTACCTTCTACCGACGGGAAATACTACAAAACCGACGTAGCTACGACAGAACAGCTGTTCCGGCTTATCCAATCCATCCCGTCTCCTAAAGCAGAACCTTTCAAGTTATGGATGGCCCAAGTGGCAAAAGAGCGATTGGATGAAATGCAAGACCCCGAGTTAACGATAGATCGAGCCATGAGGGAATATAAAGCGTTGGGGTACTCGGATAATTGGATTAATCAACGCCTTAAAAGCATCGAGATACGCAAGGACCTAACCGATGAATGGAAACGGCACGGACTACAAGAGGGTATTCAGTTCGCTACCCTTACAGATATCATCTATCAAACGTGGGCCGGTAAAACTTCCAAAGAATATAAACAATTCAAAGGTCTGAAAAAAGAGAGCTTACGAGACAATATGACCAATACGGAACTTGCTCTTAATATGCTTGCCGAAGCAGCTACCACTGAATTGTCCAAAGAAAAGAATCCGCAACATCTCGAAGAACACGAAGTTATCGCCAAACAAGGAGGAAAAGCAGCAGAGGCCGCCCGCAAACAACTTGAAAGCGATTTAGGCCACTCGGTAATCTCTCCCCTCAACGCTAGAACCGGATTGAGACTTAAAGATAAAAACGACAAAGAATAGGCAAAAAGCCCCGATCGAGAAACCGACCGGGGCTTATTCTTTTTCCGCTTTCTTGCCTCACGGAAATACTGACGGAGAGCTTTAATTTTTTACTTTAGTATTAATATCCCCGCATGTTCAACCTCTCGGTTTACTTGAAGACGAATCTCCGCACGGGAATTTTAGAATTATATATCTTTATTATTTAACTACCACCTTAACAGCTTCCTCACCATCAACAGCTACGGCTACGATACCAGCAGGTACGGCGATTGTAGCGTTATCAGATGTAAGAATAGTCTCAGCAACTACCTTACCTAAGATATTGGTGATTACTACAGACTTACCAGCTGCGCCTTGGATAGTCACGGCACCGTTAGTAGCTACTACAGATACGCCTTCTACGGATACCTCATCATTAGAAGTTACCATATCATCCTTTTCTGTCGGGCGAACAGCATTGAAGATCAAAGCACCGTCAGAACCAGTCTTAGCCGCATCAAATTTAGAATCACCACGAGTCAATACCAAGCAACCATTCTGCATCTTCAACCATGCGGCATATTCAGGAGCGATTGAGCCAGACTGAGCCTCTTGGAAGCCCTTTGTTGCTTTTCCGTCAGTAGAAACACCTGCTACTGTTGCATTTGTAGACTTATAGCCTGTTTTCTCATAGATGTTAGATTCGAACAAGAACTCATTGTTCACACCTTCACCTTCGCCTCCTTCAATATAAGCCTTGGCAGCCTCTAACGGATTTACATAACGGAATGACCAAGTTACGTTCTTGTGATTATCACCAGTTAAGTCAACAATGAAGCGCTCGCACTTCGTTGCCTTATAGTTAGCGAAGATCTCAGCGGTATCAATCTTAGCCGGTTCAACTTTCTCGAAACCATTCGTTAATACGACTAAAGAATCGCCAACCTTAACAGCTCTCACGAATCCTACGCGAGTGTAACCACCCTTGATATCCATGTATGGAGCTTCCATGTCATTAATCATAGCGGAGTCACCGAAACTTACCAAATACTTACCATACGTGAAGCCTAAGGTCTTGTGAGTAGCATGAACACATTCGTATGGATCCGTTGTCGGAGTTCCGTCCGGCTTGATGTGAGGACCAGCCTCAGTACAAGGATGAGTCACGATGTTTAAATCTTGATCTTGACGATCAACAGAGATCAAGTATTGTGGTTTGATATAACCTTTACCACGATTTACCCAAGCCGTATCAATATTGAACACCAACTTACCTTTTGCTTTATCCCGGTTCCAGATACCTGCGTAATCAACGGTTTCTGAAGTCAAGTTAGGATTCCACTCATCCATCAAGTATTCTTGACGGATCTTCTCAACGAAAATCAAGCTATCAGCAGCATCGTCGGCCTTCTCACCTATGACGGCATTGTTGAAACGGCGATACAACGGGGTCTTATCTGCTTCTACCGTGAAGGCAGATGTACGAGTCTCGTTCAAGATCTGAACTTTCAATACGGCGCTCTTACCGTCATCAGCAGTACCAACCTTATGAGTTGCCTTGTCAAACTCAGCACTTGCGCTTTGGATGATAGCACCAGCCCACTTATAATTAGAAACTGAAACGTCTTGGCCTTGCGCATTTACATATTTTACAACTTCGCCTTTGTCATTCTTTACCTCGTAGGCATAGATAACTTTTCCATCAGAAGCTACCCATTTCGGAGCAGACTCTACAATCGCATAGAAATGTTTAGCATTATAATGATTATTTTCCTTGAAGAAGAATGTATCAACAACATAAGGAGTTACCTTATAATTATTAACACCCATAGAGTACTTCTCACCGTAAGCCTCAACCAAAGACTTCGCACCGTCTACAGTCTTGACTACATAGTTCGTTCTCTCCAAACGTGCGATGCCTAAACGAGCCAATGCTTTACCTTCCGGAGTATCCTTATCTTTACCGTAACCATAACCGTATCCAGCAGTAGAACCTTCTTCCAACATGTAGCGGCTTGCCGTTTCTTTCACATAGTTTACAGAATCCTTATCTGCTCCGTTGGCCATCCAATAGCTATCCGTAAACGGATTCAAATAGTTAAATACATACTTATTAACCAATAAAGAATCTGTCGGGATATAACGATAGCCTAATTTCTTATCACCTAAGATATTCTTATCCGTGATACGAGTGAAAGTAGCTTTATTCAAGACTTTATCAATAGTAGTACCCACTGCCGTACCTATGATATCACCATCCTCATTTAAAGTTAATTGAACAGAATTCGCATACAATTCGGGGAACTCACGGTTAACGAACTTTACAGGAGAAGTAGCCTTTGCCTTATCTGCCGTATAAACCTTTGTTACAACCCATTGATAAGCTGGCATGTGCATCGGATCTTGCTCATCCAAAGTAATCCATTGAGCCTCGTTCGCAGCATTGTTATCATTTAAGTGGATAGGAGCGGCCAAAACTTGTCCCTTATCATTCTTGATAATATACAAACCCTCGTCCAAGGATGTCTTGTTATTAGATGCGACACAACCATTAATACCGAAACTAATCTGTGTATTGATAGCCTTGGTACCGATCGTGACAATACGATCGGCTACCGTATAGTTTTGTAACTTAACGAATAATTGATCCGCATCGGAGTTTGCGTCTGCCGCCTGTTTGCCATCGCAATAAATATCATGGTAGTTTGAACCATATTTCACTTTGGTGGCATCTTTCCAATACCCTCTTTCAGCGGTAGGTTTCTGCGTATCCCTAACACGAGCTTCTTTTACTTGAATAAACAAGCTATCAGCAGAAGGACGATAAGTGAATAGGAACTTATGTTGCTGTGAAATATCATCCGCATCACCCGTTACCGTAAGCGCATCTGCATATTTCTCAACATTCGTATCAGACCATCCGAATTTCAAGAACTCGATACCCACACCGTTAGCGGCTGTATCGACCTTCAAGTAAGTCTTCTTATCTTTTTCGTCTTTCTTAACGACATAAACGAAATTCTTTCCATCAGCGGTTACACCATCGGCCACCTTTGCTTCAATTTGAGAAGCAGAGAATGGGTTGACATCCGCATTAGCATCCAAATGGAAATTCAATACGTCTTTGTTGTTTTTCAAATAAGCGTTGATCTCATTAGCGCTCAATACATAAGTACCGGCGTTCCAAACAGTAAATTTCAATGCATCTTGAGCGTCACCTGTTTTGTCCTCGGCATCAGAAGCCATTACTTTTTTAGCTTTAACCTCATCGCCTTCACCAAACAAAATATAAGCATAATCAGAATCGATGTAAGTAAACAACTCCTTATCGGGTCTTAAACCACCCTTAGTTGGATCTTTCTCGTAACTACTCTTTGTCCAAGTTGAAGAAAAAGCCCAACCACCGAAAGAAGAACCTACATTGCTTGTCTCTGTATCAAATGCCAAAATAGCGCCAGTCTTCTTATTGATGAAATCGAAGATAGGGTTCTTTCCTTGGCTCTCTGTCTCAGTGATAGAGATACACCATAAAGAAGATTCAACATCCGTAAGATCAGAAGGAGCAACCAATTTGTACTTATCATTTTCCACGATAAGGACTTTGTCGTTTGCTTTCAATTGGAACATTCCTTTAGGAGTGGCAGACTCAAAATAGGGTACTGCCGCCGCCCCCACTCCTGAAATAGAAGTAAGAGCATCAATATGCTCAGCCTGTGCAGGAGTTTGAGCATTCAATGTGAATGCGGAAACCAGCAGACCAGCACACAAAAGTGTAGAAAACTTTTTGTTCATAATACTGAAATTAATATTAATACTAGTGTTTATTAAGATAATCAAATACTTAGCCCTACTAAACCGATCCCTAAACCATACAAAACGACTAGTCTAAACGATCGATTAAATCTTGCGTTTTTTTGATGCCTAAACGCACAGTTCGTTGAAGGAATCGCTTGTTTCGTAAAGGATAACCTATCCTATTGATAAGAAAGAGAATAAGCGGTAAAAAAATAGCCCGGAAGGGTTGCAAGTATCGAAGAAACGCGTACCTTTGCAAATGACTAAAAGAATCGATCGTTTAGACTAGTCGTTTTCATACTCCAAATATCATTTCAATCTATTATTCATCAACTT
>NZ_QTLP01000005.1:247089-261227 GCF_003635405.1 Parabacteroides sp. AF39-10AC
TCGTTTTCATACTCCAAATATCATTTCAATCTATTATTCATCAACTTTTATAGTATAGCATTAATTAATGTACAGGCGTACATTAATATTATATTAAACAAGTCATCCGGAATTTACGGATTGTCATTGTGACACTTTGAAAATTAAAGCCCTTGAGAATCGAATTTTCCGGGAGATTATACATACAGTTCCGTAAAACGAGAAAAAATATTCGCAAGTAGTTATTCCATAACAAGATAACGGAATATGCCCTTTCTTTCTAGCGAAAATTATTCATCCTAATTCATATTCTTAAGGCTAAAACCTATAATTCACCCGTATGTGAAGGCTATTTCTATCGTATGCGATGGAGATTACTACCGTATGTATCACCTAAAACATACGGTTGTGTCACCTAACGCATACGGTTGCGTCGGCTAACGCATATATTCGCGTGGGCAAACACCACCTTTCTCACCGGAAAAGCGACCTTTTACCTATAAATAAGAGACAAAAAGGCCCTTTTCACCTATTTCTTCTCTCTGGTTAGACTTCTCCAAAGAAGAGGTATGTCACACAAACAGCCTTGTTTCGCGCAAACTGTCATGATTATCGCCGCTTCGCTTACCATCCATCCGCAAGGGCTATAACAGAATAATCGACATAGAAAAGCCCCGCAGGATAACTGAAGCGCACCCCAAAAGTCGCTGAGAAGACCTTGTTGGTTCCAGTATAAAAAGGCTTTCCAAGTGATTAGTTATTCACTTCCCAAGCCGTCAGTTAGCGGCTAGGTATAGCCGCCAGTTATTCACTCGACAAGCCGTCAGTTATTCACTTCAGCAGCCAATGAGAGGGCCCGTTTCTTGGTTATCAGGGCCTGTAAAGCACATGTTTCCCGTATTTTCAAAAAACACTCAAATCTCACAAAAGTGAAACTTTTGGCACACCAGCCCTGCCTCCTTTTAAAAAAAAGCGTATCTTTACCGCAAAGGATGAGATAGGATCATCCGTTTAATCATTTAATCATTTAAACCTATAAGCACTATGGGAAAATTTATCAATCCCTTCACCGATTTCGGCTTTCACCGGATATTCGGGCAGGAGGTACACAAGGAGTTACTAATCGATTTCCTGAACCAGCTGTTCTTCGGAGAGCACGACATCGAGGACATCACGTTCCTTAACCCGATTCAGACCCCCGAGACGCTGGACGACAGGGGAATCGTTTTTGACGTGCATTGTAAGGACAGCAACGGAAACCTGTTTGTGGTTGAGATGCAAACCGGGGCACAACCCTATTTCCACGACAGGGGACTGTACTATCTGGCGAGGGCCATCAGTAACCAAGGACAAAAAGGGAAGGACTGGAAATTTGCGTTGCAACCCGTATACGGGGTATTCCTACTTAATTACAAGATGGACGTGAACTCAAAGTTCCGGACCGATGTTATATTGGCGGACCGGGAAACCGGAAGGATGTTTAGCGACAGGATACGGCAAGTCTATCTCGAGCTGCCTTACTTCCAAAAAGAACCGGACGAGTGCGAGAATGATTTTGAACGTTGGATTTATTTATTGAAGCATATGGACACTTTAGAGAGAATGCCGTTCAAGGCGAAAAAGGCGGTCTTCGATAAGTTGCTGGAAGTAGCCGACGTGGCAAACCTCAGCAAGGAAGAACGCATACAATACGACGAGGCTCTGAAACGATACAGGGATTATAAGAATACGATCGATTACGCAGAGGAGAAAGGGATATTGAAAGGGAAAGAATCTACGGCCCGCAACATGAAAGCGGATGGATTATCCCACTCAATTATCCAAAAATACACTGGGCTCTCTCTTGAGGATATAGAGAAACTATAAAAATAAACCCTCCAGCCCTATTCTCGCTAACCGAATGGTTAGAAGAATAAAGGCTGGAGGGCTTGTTTAATATCTATAAGGAAAGAGATCCTTAGATTCTCTCCAATGTAGCTGTAATAAACTCCCAGATCTTCTGTACGGAATGAATATTCACTCGCTCATCCGGTGAGTGCGGATATTCCAAATCCGGTCCGATAGAAACCATATCCATATCCGGATAAGCACCTTGGATGATACCGCATTCCAATCCGGCATGCATCACCTTCACCTCAGGTTCCTTACCAAATAAATCCAGATAAGTAGATTTCATCAAGTTCAATATCGGGGAATTGATATTAGGCTGCCAGCCATTATAATGACCGGACTCCTCCACCTTAGCCCCTGCCAAAGCGAATACACTTTCCAGACTTGAGCAAACAGAATCCCTGCGAGACTCGGATGAGCTACGCACCAAGATCTTCACCTCGATCAACTCATCAGATGTCTTCACGATCGCCAAGTTAGAGGAAGACTCAACCGTACCCGGGAAATCATGCAACATGCTAATCACACCATTCTGGCAACCTTCGATCGCATTGATCAAATCATCCTGTATCTCCTCCGGAATCAACGTAGACGGCAATTCAACCATCTCCGCGACGAAATCGATCTTATCCTCCACACCCATATACTCCGTACGGAACATATCTTGGTAATCAGCCACTAGCTCCCAAAGAGACTCCACGTTATCACCCGGAATCGTTATCACGGCAAAAGCCTCACGAGGGATTGCGTTAGGCAAGGAACCACCCGCCACAGAAGACAAACGAGCGCCATAATCGCATACCGCCTCTTTCAAGAAACGGAAGATCAACTTATTCGCGTTCGCACGCCCTAAATGAATATCCACACCGGAATGACCACCTTTCAAGCCAGCCAAACTAACCTTGACAGCCACGTCACCTTCCGGAATATAAGTATCCTCCTTAAATTGGAAAGAGACATTCACGTTAGCGCCACCTGCGCAACCTACGAACAACTCCCCTTCCTTCTCGGAATCACAATTCAATAAAATATCACCCTTTAAGAAATGCGGCTTCAAGCCGAAAGCGCCGTCCATTCCCTGTTCCTCATCAATCGTAAACAGGGCCTCGATAGGTCCGTGACGCAAGCTATTGTCCGCCAACACGGCCATCGCCAGAGCGGCGCCCATGCCATTGTCCGCCCCCAAAGTCGTCTCACGGGCCGTCACCCAATCACCGTCTATGTAAGCGTCGATCGGATCTTTCTCGAAATCATGCTTTACGGAAGAGTTTTTTTGGGGAACCATATCCAGATGAGACTGCAATGTCACGGTCTTACGACCTTCCATTCCGGGCGTGGCCGGCTTACGGATCAATACGTTACCCACCTCATCTTGCAGGGTTTCCAGTCCCAATCCTTTACCAAAGGATATCATAAAACGGGTTACTGCCTCCATATGTCCGGTCGGACGGGGGATTTGCGTAAGGTCATAAAAATAACCCCATACATGCTTCGGAGATAGATCTTTGATTTCTGCTGACATAGATGTTAATAATTTAGTTCAGTTCATATTTAATACATATCTTGTATTCATCACGAAACAGCGACCGGAATCTCTTTGTTCTCCCGGTTGGTGAGCGGCAAAGCCACCACGCCGAACAATCCGCACAATCCCGTCCATACCGTCTGTACCGTATGAACGACCAAGGCGAACGCCGCCGCGTCATTCTCGTTCACGCCAAAACAAACCAAGGTAGCGATCACCATGAAATGCCACGGTCCGATACCGCCTTGAACAGGCACCGCCACGCCGATACTACTCATCGTAAACGTGATCAGCCCGACCACGATACCCAAGTCCTTGGTAAAGTCGAAAGCATAGAACGTAATATAAAAGTAACAGAAATAACCTCCCCAAATCAATAACGTCTCTATCACGAAACGCATCTTATGCTCCATGTACCAGATACTCTTCATACCGGTCCATACATTCTTCAACATGCCTTTGGCTTTCTGTACCAGCGTAAAGTTACTCATATAAGTGAATACAAACCAAATTACAGCGACAAAAATTATCACCGCCACGTAAATCCATATCGAATTAAACATGGACTGGAACCCTTCGAGCAAAGCCGGGTTCTTGGCGAAGAAACTCGTAAAGAAGCTTATATTAAATATGAATATCATCAAGGTTATCAAACCGACCATGATCGTATCGCTCACACGGTCGATCAACAGCGTACCTAACAGCTTGGTAAACGAGATCTTATCGTATTTCGTGATCATGCCGCAACGCCATACCTCGCCGACACGGGGCAACACCAGATTCACCGCGTAATTACCCAGCACGGCGTAAATCACGTTACTCATCTTGAAGCGCTCGCCCAAGGAACTGATCAGCAATCCCCACCGTAAGCCACGGACGATATTGGCGAACAAGCCGAACAATAAAGAAACCAGAATAATATCATAACGAACCCCCTCCTTGACTACTCGCCAAATCTCAGTGATATCCATTTTCCGATACAAAAACCAAAGGAGTAAACAGCCGAAGGCTAAAGGTAGAATTATCTTCAGAAACGTACGTAGAATGCTCTTAAAATCCATTAGGTATAGGGAACTTTAAATTATTTATTGTACTTTTGTGCATCCGCAAAGATAAGCATAATATTTAAAAACAAACACATTACACCGAAAAGTGGATGAGATTAGTTAAGCCAAAAAAAGCATTAGGGCAACATTTCCTAAAGGATCTGCAAATAGCACAGCGCATTGCGGACACACTCGATACTTTCAAATCCTTGCCGGTCTTGGAAATCGGACCGGGAATGGGAGTCCTTACCCAGTTCTTGCTGGAGGCGGGACATGATTTAACCGTTGTCGAGTTGGACATGGAATCCGTAGATTACCTGAACCAGAATTTCCCCGATCTGAAAGGACGTATCATCGCCGAGGATTTCCTAAAATTGGATCTCTCGAAGCTATTTCCGGGGCAGTTTTGTGTGATCGGTAATTACCCCTATAATATCTCCAGCCAGATATTCTTCAAGGTCCTCGATTATAAGGACCAGATTCCCTGCTGCTCGGGGATGTTACAAAAAGAGGTAGCGGAACGCCTAGCGGCGGGTCCCGGTAGCAAGACGTACGGAATCTTGAGCGTATTGCTCCAAGCTTGGTACGACGTGGAATACCTCTTTACCGTCAGTGAGAAAGTATTCGATCCGCCTCCAAAAGTGAAAAGCGCCGTATTGAAAATTACCCGTAACGACCGCAAGGAGCTGGGATGCGACGAGAAGTTATTCAAGACCGTAGTAAAGACCTCATTCAACCAACGAAGGAAAACGCTTCGTAATTCCATGAAACCCCTATTGGGTAAAGATTGCCCGGATTACGCCTTGCCGATATTCGACAAGCGCCCGGAACAGTTATCCGTGGAGCAATTCGTGGAACTGACCTTGATCAGCCAAAAGCATTTGGAGAAGCAGGCTGGTGATGTCCTATAATAATATAAGAGTCCAATGATCGAACTGACGAAAGATTACATCGAGAACCTGAAAAGCATCATCGAGGCCAAAGATGACGCGAAGGCACAGGAGGTACTTCATGAACTATATCCTGCCGATATAGCCGAGCTTTATCAAGAACTGAACTTGCAAGAGGCCATTTATCTCTATCTATTGATGGATGGCGACAAAGCGGCGGATGTCTTGATGGAGCTGGATGAGGAAGACCGTCATAAATTATTGAAGGAACTTCCCAATGAGCTTATCGCCAAGCGTTTCGTCGATAACATGGAAACGGATGATGCCGTTGACTTGATGCGTGAGTTGGACGAGGATACCCAAGAGGAGATCCTTTCGCATATCGAGGACGTAGAGCAGGCCGGTGATATCGTGGACTTGTTGAAATACGACGAGGACACCGCCGGCGGTTTGATGGGTACCGAGATGATCGTGGTGAACGAGAATTGGAGTATGCCCAAATGTATCGACGAGATGCGCAAGCAAGCGGAGGAGATGAGCGAGATCTATTATGTATATGTAGTGGATGACGACGAGCGCTTGAAAGGTGTGCTCCCCTTGCAGAAACTGATCACCCACCCATCTGTCTCCAAGATCAAGCACGTCATGAAAAAAGACCCGATCTCCGTTCGCGACAGCGACAGTATCGAGGAGGTTACGGAGACGATCGAGAAATACGACTTGGTAGCCTTGCCCGTAGTCGATAGTATCGGACGTCTGGTAGGACGTATCACGATCGATGACGTTATGGATGAGGTACGCGAGCAACACGAGCGTGATTACCAGTTGGCATCCGGTATCTCGCAAGACGTGGAAACCTCGGATAATGTATTCACCCAAACCGCCGCCCGCCTACCTTGGCTGCTGATCGGCATGATCGGAGGATTGGGAAACTCCGTTATCCTCGGTGGTTTCGAGAGCAGTTTCGCCACTAACCCGAAGATGGCGCTATTTATCCCGCTGATCGGTGGTACCGGTGGAAACGTAGGCATACAATCTTCCGCTATCGTGGTACAGGGCTTGGCAAACAATACCTTGAAGGAAGGGAATATCGTACCGCAAATCCTAAAAGAGTCTGTAGTCTCGTTAATCAATGCCAGCATTATCAGTCTGGTCGTGTTCATTTACAACTTCTTCATGCTGGGAGACCGGGGGATTACGGCCTCCGTATCTTTAAGCCTATTCGCCGTCGTAATGTTCGCCAGTATATTCGGCACGTTAGTTCCCATGACCTTAGATAAGATGAAGATAGATCCGGCCTTGGCGACCGGACCGTTTATCACCATTACCAACGATATTATCGGTATGATGATTTATATGTTCATTACTTCCGCGTTAGCTTGATGCCACGGGTGGGCGAACCCCGCCCCTATTATGTTAAAATAATATGTTATAGAACATATCTACGAAATAGCTGTTATCTTTGTAGCGGTTATCAAAAAAAGGTAGAAAAACTATGCTAACAGAAGCATTTTACATTCTCTTCTTCTATTTCACGGGAGAGTTTATCAGCTACTTTATCGACGGTTTCATACCGGGTAGCGTAATTGGGATGGTGCTATTGTTTTTAGCCCTCGCGTTCAAGAAAGTAAAACCTGAAAAGGTGAAACGTCTTTCCACGGTTCTTACCCAAAACATGGGATTATTCTTCGTTCCTGCCGGTGTAGGGCTTATGAATTCCTTCGGGATCATCTCCGAGTATTGGGCAGTCCTGCTGATCGCTTCCGTAGTAAGTACAATTTTAGTCATCGCCAGCGTAGCGTTGGTGCAACAAAAACTGGAAAAGGGAAAATAGACCATGGATAATCTGGTGCATTCCGAGATTTTCGCTCTTACCTTGGTAATTGGTACCTACCTGACTTCCTTGGCTCTTTACAAGAAAGTCCATATCAGTCTTTTGCATCCTTTGCTTACGACCATCTTCGTGATTATCGTGGTACTGGAAGTCCTAGGCATTCAATATGAGTCGTTCCAGCAAAGCAGTCATTTGATCCATTTTATGCTGGGGCCTTCCGTAGTGGCCCTTGGCTATGTGTTATATGAGCAAATCCAATATCTAAAGGGAAATGTCGTTTCGATCTTGACTTCCGTATTTGTCGGGGCCATTGTCGGAATCGTAAGCGTAATCATCATCGGTAAATTGATGGGAGCCGACCAAGCGTTGATCGCCACGCTCCAGCCGAAATCCGTCACCACCCCGATCGCTATGGGGATAGCGGAGAAAGCGGGCGGCATACCTTCACTTACCGCCGTCATCGTCGTAGCGGTAGGAATCTTTGGCAGTATAGTGGGCCCTATCGTGATGAGGGTACTGGGAATAGATAGCCATATCGCTAAAGGACTGGCGTTAGGGGCTTCCTCCCATGGAGTAGGAACAGCAGCGGCCATTCAAATCGGGGCCATCGAAGGAGCATTAAGCGGACTGGCGATTGGCTTGATGGGTATCATGACAGCGGTCTTGGTTCCGGTTATTCGGTTGATTTGCAACTATTTTTCCATATAAATACGCAAAACTTTTTGCTACTTTAGCAGGAATGTACTACTTTTGCACCCGAAAAACGTTACGGATTACTCTATAACATATATAAATAAAGAAAATAAATATGATCAATTCACAAGACATTAAGAAAGGAACTTGTATCCGTTTGGACGGAAAACTCTATTTCTGCGTCGATTTCCTTCACGTAAAACCGGGTAAAGGTAATACCATCATGCGTACCACATTGAAAGATGTTGTAAAAGGCGGTCAGATCGAGCGTCGTTTCAATATCGGTGAGAAGTTGGAAGATGTACGCGTAGAACGTCGCCCGTATCAGTTCACTTATACGGAAGGCGAGCATTATCATTTCATGAACCAAGAGACATTCGATGACGTGATCATCGACAAAAACTTGATCAACGGCGTTGATTTCATGAAAGAGGGAGAAATTGTAGACGTTGTTTCTGATGCATCTACCGATACGGTTCTTTTCGCCGACATGCCTACAAAAGTTCAATTAAAAGTTACTTATACAGAACCGGGTATTAAAGGTGACACTGCTACTAACACCTTGAAACCGGCAACCGTAGAGACTGGTGCGGAAGTTCGCGTTCCGTTGTTCATCAACGAGGGCGAGATTATCGAGATCAATACGACTGATGGTTCTTACGTAGGCCGTATCCGCGAGTAATCCGGGTCTTGTCAAAATATACGGTTCCCGCTTGATAAGCAGGCGGGAACTATTTTTTTAACCAAATCATAAACCTTTCCCGACTATGAAAGAAAAGACAGGAAAACTTTCCATCAAGGAATGGGCCGAAGAAGACAGGCCCCGTGAGAAAATGCTTCAAAAAGGCGCTTCCGTATTAAGCGATGCCGAATTGATCGCCATACTGATCGGATCCGGCAACAATGAGGAGACGGCCGTACAACTCTCTCAACGGATACTTCACTCCGTAAACAACAATCTGAATACATTGGGTAAACGTTCCATCAAAGAATTAACTTCCGGCTTTAAAGGTATCGGAGAGGCGAAGGCGGTCACGATCTGCGCCGCTATGGAACTAGGGAAACGGCGGGAAACCTCAGAGGCGTCTCCTCAAGATGCTATCCGAAGCAGCAAAGACTCCTATCTCCTATTCCGTACCCAACTATGCGATTTACCTTATGAGGAACTCTGGATCGCTCTAACCAATCCATTAAATAAGGTGATACAAAAGGTAAAAATCAGTCAGGGCGGAGTAAACCAGACTTCCGTGGATATCCGTTTGGTATTAAAAGCGGCGATCAACGCCTTGGCCTCCGGTATAATCCTATGCCATAATCATCCATCCGGTAGCCTCCGCCCCAGTACGCACGACGATGCCTTGACCGAGCGTATCCAAAAGGCGGCGAAGCTGATGGATATTAGGATACTGGACCATATCATCCTGTCCGATAGCGGTTATTATAGCTATGCGGATGAAGGAAGGCTGGTCCGGTGAAACAAATTCTCTTTTCCCCCGGTTTAGTATATAGAAGTATTAATGTATATTCGCGTATAAAACAAAAGAAGATGAACAACGAATTTCTCCAAACAGAAGAAGCGATCGTCGCTATGCTGAAGACGGTATACGACCCGGAAATACCCGTAAACGTATACGATCTTGGGCTTATATATAAGGTAGATATCGATGAGGAAAAAAATGTACGCATCGATATGACCCTCACCGCCCCGAACTGTCCGGCGGCCGATTTCATATTGGAAGATGTCCGTATGAAGGTAGAAGCGGTCGATGGGGTGAACAATGTAGAGGTAAACCTCGTCTTCGAGCCGGAATGGGACAAGGACATGATGACGGAGGAGGCTAAACTGGAATTAGGTTTTCTATGAAAATATATTTCGCCTCAGACGCACATCTGGGAGCCCGTTTCCACAAGGACCCTTTAGCCATCGAGAAGAAACTGGTACGTTGGCTGGATAGCATCAAGGAAGACGCTTCCGCCATTTGGTTTCTGGGAGATCTATTCGACTATTGGTACGAATACAAATACGTCGTGCCGAAAGGCCATGTACGTTTTCTGGGGAAATTGGCCGAGTTAGCGGACAGAGGCATAGAAATACATATCTTTATCGGTAACCATGACATCTGGATGTTCGACTACTTGCCGAAAGAGATAGGCGCCATCATCCATCGGGATACCTTGACAGTCGATTTATTAGGGAAACGTTTCTTCCTCGGGCATGGCGATGAGGTAGATTTCCGGAGTAAGGCATTCCGTCTGATCAGGGCTATTTTCCGGAATAAGTTCTGCCAATGGTTATATGCAGGAATACATCCCCGCTGGACGTTCGGGTTCGCTTTAGGTTGGTCGCTCAACAGCCGGAAGAGTGGACTGGAAAAGCAAGAGGCTAAAAAGTATCAAGGGGAAGACGCTGAATATATGGTTGTTTTCGCCAAGGAATATCTAAAGACGCATCCCGATATAAACTTCTTCATTTTCGGCCATCGCCACATCATGTTGGACTTGATGTTAAGCCGTACCTCCCGTATTCTCATAGCCGGGGATTGGATGCAATTCTTCTCTTATATCGTATGGGATGGCGAGAATCTGTATATGGATCAGTTTCTGGAAGAGACGGACGGACAATCTTATCCCAACACATAAGACAGCGTTGTATGATGTGCTCATACAACGCTGTCCGGATTCTCCGCTTACTTTACCGGGATATAACCAACCTTCTTCACCGTCGCTTGTCCTTCGGCAGACATCACATAATCGATGAACGGTCGCACCTTTGAGGCATTCTTCGTCTCATAGTAGTAGAACAACGGACGGACAACCGGATAGGTCTTATTCCTTGCGTTCTCCAACGAAGGCTCCACGTAGGATTTTCCGGCATCATACGATACATGGATCGGCTTCACTTCTTTATTCAAATAAGCAAGACCTACATAGCCAATGGCTCCTTTCGTCTGGCTTACGCTTTGGATAATGGCACCTGTAGCCGGCATGCTCAAGATACCGTTCATATAGTTCTTATTTTTCAACACGCTCTCCTTGAAGAACTCGTAGGTTCCGGAAGAAGTCTCGCGGGAATAGGCCACGATCTTCATATCCGCACCACCCACTTCTTTCCAATTCTTGATCTTGCCGGTAAAAATGCCTTCCAATTGCTCCCGGGTCAGATTGGATACCTTGTTGGAAGGATGCACGACAACAGCCAGAGCGTCGTAGGCGATCACCTCCTCTTTCGTTTTCTTCCCGGCTTCTTGCAACTTCATGCGCTCGTCGAATTTCATCTTACGGGAAGCCATCGCTATATCCGTAGTGCCTTCCATCAAAGCGGAGATCCCCACGCCGGAGCCACCACCCGTCACCGTTATCTTAGCAGCTTTGTTCTTATTCATGAAATTCTCGGCTTCAGTCTGGGTAAGAGGCAAACAAGTATCGCTACCCTTTATCTTCTGGGCAAACACATTCGTAGCAAACAAACACGCTGCCATGGCAGCTAATAAAATCGTCTTCTTCATTACTTTGTATTTATCTTTTATTTACGATACAAAATAAATACTTCGGTATTTCAATGGGATGAAACAGATATTACAATCCTATGAATTAAAACTTATATTGAAGACGGACTGTCAATACATTATCCTTCCGGTCGTTCTCGTAGCCCTTCACGAGGTTACTTTTCTCATTGAAGTTAAACTCGTAGTAAGCTTGTAGACGGATATGTTTATTGAAATTATAGATACCGCCGATACCTATCGTGCTTTGAGCCAAGTCGGTTTTTGAGGTGAAGCTATTTTCCGCCCCGACCTCATTTCCACTCACCTTCGTATTCGGATCGTAAACGTCATATTTCAATACGGCGGAGAAAGGAGAGGCACCTATATCCTGTACCAAATAAAAGAAGTAACCAAGGAAAGGGCGCTTGAACAAAGAATTTTCCGGCAAATTCTCCGGTCGGGTACTGTAGTTAGGGCTTTTACTGCTTCCGGCAATACCGGGTTGGGTACCGATCAAACCTTCCGCACGGAGAGTGGTCTTTCCTAAAGATGAAAGAAAACTAAACTGTCCATCCAAACCTAAATACTGGCGCTTCATATAAGTACCCGTCTCTCCCATATCCCTCTTAACGAAATGATTGCCACGCATCTCATACGCCTCGGTAGTCGGGTTGTAGACAAAACCATGGTAATAGGAGAAACCGGCTCCCCATTTTCCCCAGTCGCCTATCGCCTTCTCGGCACCCAGACGCCCGATGAAATCTTTCCGGCTATCCGTCTCCCGGTTGATACTGTTTCCGGCAAACAGACCGGCATCCAATCGCAAGAAACTCAATGGGCTGGTAGTCTTGGTACGTAAGGTAAGCATCGCTCCCAAGTCACGCTCATCCGGGAAGAAATACTGGATAATAGTCGCTCTCTCCGGAGATTCGAGAGAACTCGTGGAATAACAGACCTCATAACCGAAAGGACGGTTGAACACACCAGCCATCAACTGGCTACGCTTCGTCCAAGGGTCCTTGATACCGATATACAGATCACGGAAACTTACTCCCTTATCATTCACCTCGATCTGGACAGCACCTGTTCCGATCCCATCATTGTACTCGAACTTCATACGGCCCCGGCGGATACCGATCCGGTTAAACCCTTTATCCAAGTTCTCGTTCTTATCGCCCACCTTCAAGGTAGCGTCCTCCTGTCCATATTGGTATTGTCCTTGGATATAAGCGGAAACCTTGAATTTGCTTAGCTTCTGGACTACCTTATCCAAGGTAGTCACTTCCGTAGCCAAGGAATCGATACGTTTTTCCACCGACTGATCCACCTCCTGCGCTCCCATACTGAATGGAAGCAGCACTAACATGAGCGCTATAACTTTTCCTAATTTCATTCCTAACTATAAAAACTATATTTGCGTCGCAAAGTTACAACGCTCCTGTTTCACACCCGTTTCACATACATTACAATCCTGTTACAGACGTCTTGCCTAATTATTCAGGGACGAATTTACATAAAATAATCGGTTCGTTCCATACATTGCACATGACTAGAATATTTGCGCGATAATTCTGGTCCATTTCGCACATTTATTGGGATATTGTGCTACCTTTGCCTCGATTATTGAAACACTATATTTATTTTTTTAATGAAGACATTAACAATCGGAGACCTAAAGGCTCGTATTCCAATCATCCAAGGTGGAATGGGCGTAGGCATCTCTCTTTCCGGCTTAGCCTCGGCCGTTGCAAATGAAGGTGGGATCGGCGTTATCTCCGCAGCCGGTCTCGGACTTTTATATAAGAAATTGTCACCCAGCAATTATACGGAAGCTGGGAATCTCGGGTTAGCGGAAGAGATCCGCAAGGCCCGGGAAAAAGCGAAAGGTATCATCGGCGTAAACGTAATGGTAGCTCTTTCCGACTTCGCTGAACTGGTAAAGACCAGTATAGCGGAAAAGGTAGACATCATTTTCAGCGGTGCCGGACTGCCTTTGGACTTGCCTTCTTTCCTCAAGAAAGATAGCGTCACCAAGCTGGTTCCCATCGTTTCCAGCGCACGTGCCGTACGTATCATCTGCGAGAAATGGAAGAATAACTATGATTATCTTCCGGATGCGGTGGTACTAGAAGGCCCAAAAGCGGGTGGACATCTGGGATATAAGGAAAACCAGTTGGAAGACCAGCATTTCTCATTGGAAGAATTATTACCTCAAGTCGTAGAGGAAGTCTCTCATTTCGAGCAGAAATACGACAAAAAGATCCCGGTAATCGCGGCAGGAGGCATTTATACGGGTGAAGATATCAAACGCATGATAGACCTTGGAGCATCAGGCGTTCAGTTAGGAACCCGGTTCGTTACCACCACGGAATGCGATGCCTCGGAAGCCTTCAAACAGACCTATATACAGGCCGAGGAGAAGGACATAGAGATCATCAAAAGTCCCGTCGGCATGCCCGGACGAGCCATCCATTGCAGTTTCCTTGAGAAAGTGAAGGCGGGAATCAAGCAACCGAAAGCTTGTCCCTTCAACTGTATCAAGACGTGCGATATATCACGCAGCCCGTATTGTATCGTCACCGCCTTGTACAACGCCTTCAAAGGGAATTTCGAGAATGGATACGCTTTCGCCGGCAGTAACGCTTGGCGAGCGAATAAGATCACTTCGGTACGGGAAACCATTACCGAGTTGATGAATGAATGGAAAGCGAAATTATAAGCACAAAAAAAGCCTCCGGAAACGGAGGGCACTGAAAAAGTCCTTTCATAGGATAATTGTCTGATATAATCGGCATA
>NZ_QTLP01000050.1:0-11957 GCF_003635405.1 Parabacteroides sp. AF39-10AC
AAATTTTCTATAGAATTAAAGAATTTTCCCCCTGATTTATCGGGTGAGCCCAAGACACCACTCCGGATATCACTCTTTTTCAAATGAGCGAAATCGACAAACGCCATACCGCAAAACAAGAACATCAAACACAATGCCCGCTGTGTTTTCCGCAGCCCCGAATCATCCAACGGAGCGGTCATCAACAAACGCAAGGATTCCGTAGGCAACGCCTTCTTCTGTTTGCTTTTCACTCCCATGAAAATCCCCTTGAACAAATAACGGGAAAAAGGAGCCTCCCCATTCTCCATCGCCAACCCATACACACGGCGAATCCTACGCATATAGGTAGACACCGTATTCCACGAGCATTCCCGGTCCCGCAAATAGTCTTGATACCTCAAAAGCATTTCCCGGTCGATACGGGTATAAGGAATCACCTCCTGCCCACAAAAACGCAGGAATGAATTCAAGGCATCTTGATAACTCTTGGCGGACGAATAACGTCCTTGCTCTCTCAATCGGGCTATATACATCCGCATACCCTCCGCTAAATCATACTGTTTCATATTTTCACGTATAAAAAAAGTAAATTACAATAAAAAACACGGTTAATTCGTGATTGTCTACTTACATTTGCAGAAAAACAAATACCATGGACAAGATCGTAGAAATAGCCCGGTTCACCTATCCGGCGGATGCCCAACCGCTGATGGCCCTGTTGAGGTCGGAAGGGATAGAATGTTATCTCCGCAATGAGTTAAGCAGCCAGATCATGGCCGGTTACGTAGACGTAGGCGGCGCACGGGTGGAGATTCTGGAAAGCGACGTTCCCCGAGCCATGAAGATCATGGAGGAAGGCGGTTACGACCTGCCCCGGGAAGACGAGCAAGCGGAACCGGTAGAACAAGTCGCCGGATTCGCACGTCATATCCCTTTTCTACGAAAATATCCCTTAGAGAAACAAATCATGATCCTATTCGTCATCATAGCTGTCTTTTTGGCTTTGGTGATTTACTTCGGATCGCTTATTTCCTCAAACTAAACAAATGTAATCAATGGCACGCAGAAAGATAACAAATAGTCAAGCCGTATGTATCACCTTACTATGGGGTGTCTTATGCTACATGCTGCTTGTATACAGCGAAACGATCAATTTCGACGTCATATTTGCCCTTGTAGCCTCCGCTATCATTGTGTTCGTTCCGATCTATAAGAATTTCAAGCATAGAGACGAATAACATTTCGTCGTTTTTTCAAACTTAATATATCTAAATGATATTTTTTACGCATTTTCTCTTTCAATTATTTGCTAGTGTCAAAAATTAGCTTACCTTTGCCACGTCGTTAAACAAACGGCGTACGGATAACAAAATGGTATAACATTCTAAATATAAAATTCAGTCATGAAGGCAAGTGAAGTTTTAGACAACTTGAAAAGAAGATTTCCGAACGAACCGGAATATCATCAAGCAGTATCAGAGGTTTTAGGGACTATCGAGGAAGCTTACAACGAGCATCCGGAATTTGAGAAAAGCAACTTGATCGAGCGCCTTTGTATCCCCGATCGCATTTTCTCTTTCCGTGTAACTTGGATGGACGATAAGGGACAAATCCAAACGAACATGGGTTACCGTATCCAGCACAACAACGCTATCGGCCCGTACAAAGGCGGTATCCGTTTCCACGCTTCCGTAAACCAATCGATCCTTAAGTTCTTGGCTTTTGAGCAAACGTTTAAAAATTCACTGACTACATTGCCGATGGGTGGTGGTAAAGGAGGTTCCGACTTTAGCCCGAGAGGAAAGTCAAACGCTGAGATCATGCGTTTCTGCCAAGCCTTCATCCTTGAGTTATGGCACCATATCGGTCCGGACACGGATGTTCCCGCCGGCGATATCGGTGTAGGCGGACGTGAGGTGGCTTATATGTATGGAATGTACAAGAAATTGGCTCGTGAGAATACGGGCACATTCACGGGTAAGGGTATCGAGTTCGGAGGTTCCTTGATCCGTCCGGAAGCTACAGGTTACGGAAACGTATATTTCTTGTTGCAGATGCTGAAAACCCGCAACATTGATATCAAAGACAAGGTAGTTTGTGTATCAGGTTCCGGAAACGTGGCTCAATATACGGTAGAGAAATTAATCAGTCTTGGAGCGAAAGTTATCACGATGTCTGATTCCGACGGTTATATCTATGATCCGGATGGTATCGACCGTGAGAAACTGGATTATATCATGGAGTTGAAGAACTTGTATCGTGGCCGTATCCGTGAATACGCAGAGCAATACGGATGCAAATATGTACAAGGCGCTCGTCCTTGGGGAGAGAAATGCGACATCGCTATGCCGAGCGCAACCCAGAATGAGTTGAACGGCGACGATGCCAAGACTTTATTGGCTAACGGTTGCTTCGCCGTATCCGAGGGTGCTAACATGCCTTCTACACCAGAAGCTATCGACGCATTCCTTGAGGCCAAGATCCTTTACGCTCCGGGTAAGGCCGCTAACGCAGGTGGTGTATCCGTTTCCGGTCTTGAGATGACTCAGAACGCACAGAAGTTAAGCTGGAGCAGCGAGGAAGTAGACCAGAAACTTCAGAGCATCATGGAAAACATCCACGAGCAATGCGTAAAATACGGAAAGCAAGAGGATGGTTACGTAAACTACGTGAAAGGCGCCAACGTAGCCGGTTTCATGAAGGTCGCTAAGGCTATGATGGCACAAGGAATACTCTAGGTAATTGAAAATTGAGAATTGAGAATTGAAAATTAGTTAGAGAGGAGAGATTGATGATCATATAAGCGAGGGGGATAGGCTTTGAGAGGCTATTCCCCTTTCTTATTTCCGACGAAGTCCCAATTTTCAATTTTCAATTCTTAATTTTCAATTAAAAAACGGTATCTTAGTGCCGTAAATCGATAAGTATGATAACAGAAGAACTTAGGAAGCTATACCAATCATATACCGGATCACCGGCAGAGGAAATAACGGAGTTACCGTCATCCGGCTCTAACCGCCGGTATTTCAGGATAAAAGGTCCTGAGACGTTGATTGGAGTTAGTGGCACTTCTATTGAGGAGAACGAGGCTTTTATCTATATGGCAAAACATTTCCGGGGGAAGGGCTTACTCGTACCGCAAGTATATGCCAGCTCGGACGACCATTCATTTTATATCCAAGAGGATTTAGGAGATACGCTTCTTTTCAACGCCATCGAGAAAGGCCGTAAAAGCAGTGTATTCGACGAGGAGGAACGCCGTTTATTACACAAGACGATCACCAAACTCCCCGACATCCAGTTCTTGGGGTCCGACGGTTTCGATTTCTCGTATTGCCATCCGCAAGCCGAGTTCAACCAACGGTCTATCCTTTGGGACTTGAATTATTTCAAGTACTGTTTCTTAAAGGCTACCGGGATGGAGTTTCAAGAAAACCGTCTGGAAGATGATTTCTTGAAGATGAGCGACGTATTGTTACGCAGTTCATCCGCCACGTTCCTATACCGCGATTTCCAGTCACGCAATGTTATGGTAAAGGACGGAGAGCCTTGGTTTATTGATTTTCAAGGTGGACGAAAAGGTCCGGTTTATTACGACGTGGCTTCCTTCCTTTGGCAGGCGAAAGCGAAATATCCGGAGGATCTGAGGAATGAATTACTATCGGATTATATCACGGCCCTACGTAAATATATCCCGGTAGACGAGGCTTACTTCCATAGCCAGCTGCGCCATTTCGTCCTGTTTAGGACCTTGCAGGTATTGGGGGCTTATGGTTTCCGGGGATATTTCGAGAAAAAGCCTCATTTCATCCAAAGCGTCCCGTTCGCGATCGAGAACCTGCGGCAGTTATTGAAGAATGACTATCCGGAATATCCCTATTTATGCTCCGTCCTTCGTGAGCTCACCGGGTTGAAACAATTCACGGACGATATCCAGAAACATATGCTGGAAGTAAAGGTCATGAGCTTCGCCTATAAAAAAGGAATCCCGAACGACCCTAGCGGGAACGGAGGTGGATTTGTATTCGATTGCCGTGCGATAAATAACCCCGGTAAATACGAGCGTTACAACCATTTCACCGGTTTGGATGAGCCAGTGATCCAGTTCTTGGAGGATGACGGGGAGATCACGAATTTCCTCGAGCATGTCTACCATATCGTAGACGCCTCGGTAAAACGATATATGGATCGTGGATTCACCAATTTGATGATTTGTTTCGGATGTACGGGAGGACAGCACCGTTCGGTCTATTCCGCACAACATCTGGCGGAACATCTTAACACCAAGTTCGGAGTAAAAGTACATTTAGTACATAGAGAACAAAATATAGAACAACTCTTTAACCCTACATTATGAAAGCTATGATTTTCGCGGCCGGTACTGGTTCCAGACTGAAGCCGTTAACCGATCACACGCCAAAAGCGCTTATACCTATCGGGGGCAAACCGATGCTAGAACACGTCATACTGAAACTGAAATCCTCCGGTTTCGACCAGATCGTGATCAATATCCACCATTTAGGCAACCAGATCGTGGATTTTCTGGAGGCGAACAACAACTTCGGTGTCCGGATCGAAATCTCGGACGAGAGCGATTATCTGCTGGATACGGGAGGAGGAATCAAGAAGGCCACTTCTCTTTTATGCGGGAACGAGCCTTTCTTGATACATAATGTCGATATCTTATCGAACGTGGATCTCAAGAAACTATACGATACCCATGTACAAACGAACCCGTTGGCTACCTTACTCGTCAGCCAGCGCAATACCTCACGTTATCTATTATTTAATAAGGAGAATAGACTGTGTGGTTGGCGTAATCATGAGACCGGCGAGGTAAAATCTTACTATCCCTATTTTGACCCGGATCAACACAACGAGTACGCCTTTAGCGGAATCCACGTACTCTCGCCCAAGATATTGGAGCTGATGGAAGAATGGACCGGAAAGTTCTCTATCATTAACTTCTATCTGGCTATTTGCGCCAAAACCGATATCAGGGCTTATATGGCGGATAACCTAAAACTATTGGATATCGGCAAGCCGGAAACCTTGGCCGCCGCCGAGGAATGGCTACGACAAAACATCTAACAAAATATTTCACACATGAAAAAAACTAGTTTTATCTACTTACTCTTGTTGATCGCGCTGGGCCTCAGCTCTTGCCAGCAAGAGAAGACTTTCAAGGTTCTTCAATTCAACATCTGGCAGGAAGGCGCTGTCGTAAAAGGAGGCTTTGACGCTATCGCTGACGAGATCGTAAGAAGTAACGCTGATTTCGTTACGTTAAGCGAGGTACGTAATTATCATCAGACCCGTTTTTGCGACCGGATCGTGGAAGCGTTGCAGCAAAGAGGACAAACGTACTATTCTTTCTACACCGAGGATTCCGGTCTGTTAAGCCGCTACCCGATCACAGATAGCACGACCGTCTATCCCTTGAACGATGACAGGGGTAGTATGTACAAGGCCATTACCCACATCGGCGATACCGAGGTAGCTCTTTACACCGCCCATCTGGATTATCGCAATTGCGCTTATTACGATGCCCGTGGATACGACGGAAATACATGGGACGAGGAACCTCCTGTCACCAATCTGGATACACTCCTATGGTTGAACGAGCAATCTGTCCGTGACGACGCTATCGCTTGCTTCCTAAAAGAGGCGAAAAAGGATCGGGAAGCTGGACGGATCGTTATCCTCGGAGGAGACTTTAACGAGCCTTCCCATCTGGACTGGACCGAGGCGACCAAAGATATGAGAGACCACCAAGGATTGGTTGTTCCTTGGCACGTATCCGTCATGCTGGAGAAAGACGGCTTCAAAGATACGTACCGTGAGATCTTCCCGAACCCTGTAACTCATCCGGGACTTACCTGCCCGGCGGACTGTAAGGATATCGCTTTAGAGAAATTGGTTTGGTCGCCGAAAGCGGACGATAGAGATCGCATCGATTTCATCCATTACGCTCCATTCGAGGGATTAACGCTTACAGATGTATGTATCATCGGTCCGAAAGGTGACATCCTCCGTGGGCAAAGAGAGACGGAAGAGACCTCCGACCCGATCATGACTCCCCTTGGAATCTGGCCTACCGATCATAAAGCGGTTCTTGCCACTTTCCACTTGAAATAAAAAATGGATTCGCGAGACCCGTCTTACCGGCTCGTCTCGCAAATCCACAAACAACTATCTTCTCTTGAAACGCTATCTTTTTATGGTTTCAATACCACGCCAAGACTTTTCTTCCCATCCATCTTAATCGTAATCGGAGCATCAAAACGTACATGACGAAGATATTCCGTCTCCTCTACGGCAGGTTGCGCATTCAAGAACGCCTCATCGAACCAACCATCTCCCTTAAATGGATTAACCGTAAAATAACCCACTCCGAACGAAGTCAGGTTCTGGAAGAAATGGGTACCTTGACTCGGGTCTACCCGATAATTCTCCAATCCGCATTCCACGATCACCCGTGCGTTACTGATATGCGGCCATTTCACCGGAATACCCAACCAAGAGTCGCTGCTCCCCCATCGGCCGGGGCCGACTAATACGTATCCTTTCTCCTGATCGGTAAACGAGCGGTTCATCTTCTCGATCTCATAAGCGATCAACTGATTATTGGATGAATTAAAAGCGCCCGTCTTCACATAGATAATATCCTGTACGTCGCCAACGATACCATGTCCCAAAACACTGGTAGAAGAAAGGATGGTTTCCTCGTTCTTCACCAAGCTCAGATCCTCGTCCATAATCTCTTTATTATCTACGATCGGACGGATTTGCAACAGATAGAAAGTCGCCCTTGTATGATCCGACGGGTCCATGTTGACAGCGAACTCAATCTCTACCGGACGGCCCATTTCCTGCTGCCCGATCCGTAAGATCTGATCCAACGTATCCGCCAGCGGGAACACGTCATGCTGTAGGATATTCACGAAAGAAAGGATCTTACGACCGCCCGGATAATAACCGTCACGGATAATCTGATCGTACGGATCGTATGTAGAGACAATATATTTCAAGGAACCCTCAGCGTCAGCGTCCTTCAAGCCCAGCTTCACCAAGTTAAAGGCATCATCTACCGAGAAGGCTTCCGCCATATTCTTCAAATCCAAGGCATAGAAACGAGTCTGCGTTTCCCTAAGAGCGAAATCCATCGTACTCATCTGCAAGATGCTATGGGGATGTCGGGGAGAGAAACGCAAGGTTTGCCCGCCATCGACGATATACTTACCCAATCCCAAGGCGATATTCGCGATCCCATCCTCCGCCTTCTCGTTACCGATCGGATAGAAATTCAAGGAACGGGCCACGCCCGACATCGTCGGATAGAAATGATCATTATAACGGGAACCCACCACTTCTTGCAAGACGACAGCCATCTTCTCCTGATCGATCAAGTTCGAGGTAGCCGTCATATACGCCTTACTATCCTTATAAAAGACAGAGGCATACACCGCCTTGATAGCGTCGCTCACCGTACGGAGCATATCGTATTTCTCCTCGATCTTAGGTACCATATACGTAGAATAGATCCCGGCGAAAGGTTGATAATGCGAATCTTCCAGCAGGCTGGAGGAACGCACGGCGATCGGGCTTTTCACCACATCGAAGAAAGCCATCAAGTCCTCGATTAAACGGGAGGGCAAGCTGGCCCGCAAGAAATACCGGAGGATCGTCTCGTCGTCCGCATCGCCCAGCGCTACCGGATACAACTCGTTCGTCTCCATGAACTCGTCGAAGATATCGGTACAGATCACGACCGTCTTCGGGATATTCACGGCAAAATTATCACTTTCCAGCTTAGGGTATCGCTTCACCATCGCACCGATAAAGGCAAGACCTCTACCCTTACCTCCCAGCGAACCGTCGCCGATACGGGCAAAATTACTATACTCATCAAAACGATCCTTCTGATAAACCGCCACGACACCCGTGTTCTTCATCCGGCGATATTGCACGATCAAGTCGAAAATCAATTTCCGGGCCTCATCCATATCCTTATAGTCACTCACGTCCACATGCTTCAAAACCTCGGCGGGCGGAAACATGGCACGGGAATAAAAGAAACGGGAGAAATGATTCCGGGAGAGATGGTAAACCAACGAATCGTCGGGAATCTGAAAGACTTTCTTTTGAAGGTCTTTCAAATCCTTGATGCGCATGATCTCCTCTTTCGTATGCGGATTCAAGATCACGAAATCGCCGAAGCCGAAACGCTGCATGATCTTCTTTTTCAAATCCTGCGGATAACTCTTGGAATTCTTATCGATAAACGAGGCGTTCAGTTCCTTCGCGTACACATGGTTGCTGGCCTCCGAAGATTCCAGCACGAAAGGAATGATCAAACCCGTTTTCCGTACATACTGTCCGAACTTATAACCGGCATACGGATCTTTCACGCCATTGTGCATAAAACTCATATCCGAGATAATACCCAACATATTATCCCGATACTGATCAAAAATACGTACCGCCTCCTCGTAATTCCGGGCCAATTTGATCTTCGGACGGCCACGCATACGCAACGTACGCTGGTGATCGTTCAACGCCTCCTTCGCAAACATTTGGCTCTGCTCCAACACGAACTTATATAAATGAGGCAAAGCGGACGAATAGAAACGAATGGAATCCTCCACCAACAAGATGATCTGTACGCCCACGCTGGCCGTATCGTCCGGAGCGTTCATCTTATCCTCGATCAACTTGATAATCGCCAGTAACAACTCCGAGTTACCCAACCAGCTGAACACATAATCGATAGCGCTCAGATCCTCGTTGGCGATCCGCTTAGACACCTCTTTCGAGAAAGGAGTCAATACGACGATCGGGATATTCGGATAATGCACCTTTATCTCGCTCGCCGCAGCGAATATATCCCGGTTATCCATATTCGGCATGCAAATGATCAATTCGAAGTTCCGGTTCTTCAACTCATTCAAAGCCTCCTCCTCGGTAGTCACCTGCGTAAACCGGGGTGGGTAACGGAGGCTTAAGGAAGTATATTCGTTAAATATCTGCTCATCTACACGCCCGTCATCTTCCAGCATGAAGGAATCATATTTCGTAGCGATAAGCAATACATTATATATACGCTTATTCATTAGATTGGCAAACGGGGTGTCTCTGAACACCAAGTCTTTTAAGTTCGGTATACCGCTCATAATAGATTCTGATAGAATTATTCGAGTCAAATGTAAGGAAAAATAATAACTATTGAAACATGAAAGTACGCATTCTGACTCTAACTGAAGATTTTTAGGTTTTCACTGATAAAAAGTAAGCGAAACTCTTGGTCATTCCAAAGAATTACCTACATTTGCCAACAGAATGTTATCCTTTTAAAGAATATAAATGCTATGAAGACTGAAGTTATTTTATCAGCGCTAGAGGCAAAACATCCGGGAGAAAAGGAGTATTTGCAAGCAGTAAAAGAAGTGCTTTTATCAATTGAGGAAGTGTACAACCAACATCCGGAATTTGAGAAAGCGAAAATCATTGAACGCCTAGTTGAGCCGGAACGTATTTTCACTTTCCGTGTGCCTTGGGTAGATGATAAAGGTGAGATACAAGTTAACTTGGGATACCGTGTTCAGTTCAACAACGCGATCGGCCCGTACAAGGGAGGCATCCGTTTCCACCCGTCCGTTAACTTGTCTATCTTGAAATTCTTAGGATTCGAGCAAACATTTAAAAACGCTTTGACAACCCTTCCGATGGGTGGTGGCAAAGGCGGTTCCGATTTCGCTCCGAGAGGAAAGAGCGATGCCGAGATCATGCGTTTCTGCCAAGCGTTTATTCTTGAATTATGGCGTAATCTTGGTCCGGACAGGGATGTTCCGGCTGGCGATATAGGCGTAGGTGGCCGTGAGGTTGGTTATATGTACGGTATGTACAAGAAATTGGCTCGCGAGAACACAGGTACGTTCACGGGTAAGGGCATGGAGTTCGGAGGTTCTATCCTTCGTCCGGAAGCTACCGGCTTCGGCGCTCTTTACTTCGTACATCAAATGTTGGAGACTCACGGAATCGATATCAAGGACAAGACGGTCGCCATCTCCGGTTTCGGCAACGTGGCTTGGGGTGCCGCTACAAAGGCAACCGAGTTGGGCGCTAAGGTGGTTACTATCTCCGGTCCTGACGGATATATCTATGATCCGGCGGGTATCTCCGGCGAGAAGATCGACTATATGTTGGAATTGCGTAATTCCGGAAATGATATCGTAGCTCCTTACGCAGACGAATTCCCGGGCTCTACCTTCTATCCCGGCAAGAAACCTTGGGAACAAAAAGTAGATATAGCCTTACCATGCGCTACCCAGAATGAGTTGAACGAGGCTGACGCTCGTAAGTTGATCGAGAACAAGACTTTGTGCGTAGCTGAGGTTTCTAACATGGGTTGTACGGCTGAGGCTGTAGACTTGTTCATCGAGCATAAGCAATTATTCGCTCCGGGTAAGGCAGTCAACGCCGGTGGTGTGGCTACTTCCGGATTGGAGATGACCCAGAACGCTATGCATATCTCATGGACTGCCGCCGAGGTAGACGCTAAATTACATCAGATCATGAGCGCAATCCACGAACAATGCGTAGCTCATGGTAAAGATGGCGAATATATCAATTATGTAAAAGGCGCGAATATCGCAGGCTTCATGAAAGTAGCGAAAGCTATGATGGCTCAAGGTATCGTATAAGAATAAGGTCAGTTTAGGCTAAATAAAAACATAGTTATGAATTCTTTGAACCTTAGTTATGGTTTGAGAATTTCATAACTATGTTTTTTAAGCTCATATCAGCGGACTTTCCCGGGGTTCTTAGCGATAAAATCCTTCCATCCCGTATACTTCTTTTCCGAGATCGGATTATTGGTTTGGAAATAATGACAAACAGCCGCCGCCAACCCATCCGTAGCGTCCAATTGCGGAAGCATAGACTCATCCGGTATCTTCAGATAGCGTTGTAGCATGCCGGCCACTTGTTCTTTCGCCGCATTTCCATTCCCCGTGATCGAGAGCTTGATTTTTAGAGGGGCGTACTCGAAGATCGGGATATCCCGCTCCAAGGCCGCCGCCATCGCTACTCCTTGTGCCCTTCCGAGTTTCAACATACTCTGTACGTTCTTCCCGAAGAAAGGCGCCTCGATAGCCAACTCATCCGGATGGTATTGATCGATCAAGGCCAAGACCCGTTCGAATATCTTACGCAGACGGAGGTAATGATCCTCATATTTATTCAATTGCAGGATTCCCATAGCTTCCAGCTTCGGTTTATTCCCCTCGATCTTCAAGATTCCGTATCCCATCACGATCGTACCGGGGTCTATGCCTAATATAATACGGTCCTTTATCATTTAGGTAGCTCTATATCTTCCAACAGGGTAGAGAATCCAGCGATCTTCTCTTTATAACGTCCTATCAAATCTTGCTGCAAGGCTCCGCCTTCCTTACGCACCCACTCATTCAACGAATCGATATCCCTCGTATGAAACTGTACGGAAAAACTTTCACCTTCCTCATTCCGCGAATCCAAGATCCGTCTCAAATAAGGACTATAAAGGATACCGCTCTCGGAGGCTTTCGGTATATAACTATTCTTCAAATATTCCAGACACTCATCCACGATATCCTTATGGATATGAAAAGTCGTATTATAAACTATCATCTTCTTTCCTTTCTCTTGAAATTTCTTATACAAAGATAGCGCATATATCAAGAAAAGCCTTATATTTGCACATGAATTAACAAGACGGGGCATTAGCTCATCTGGCTAGAGCGACAGACTGGCAGTCTGTAGGTGATCGGTTCGAGTCCGATATGCTCCACAATTTAGCATATATCAAACATTTAGGGAATATCCAGCAACGGGTATTCCCTTTTGTCATTGATACTCTCTATGAGGCTTAGCAGGTATTGGGGCTCACCCGATATTTATTGGGGACAGAGTTAATTCAAAGGGATAAAACAAGA
>NZ_QTLP01000051.1:0-11655 GCF_003635405.1 Parabacteroides sp. AF39-10AC
ACAGGCCCATAACAAAATCTTCTTCTTTTTTCATATCTTCTCCTTAATAAAAAAGCCAAAAATACTACCTTTGTACACTATTAATTAAGTAAACCATATTTAGAGTAAAAACATTACCATGAAGAGATTTTGGAGTATTCCACTTATGCTCATGCTATTCGCATGCCAAACTCCCAAAGAGAGTAGAGAGGAATTATCGCTTGCCGGTTGCTGGGAATTACGATTGGATTCAACAGATGTCACCGAGCAAGTTCAATTACCGGGTACCACGGACACCAACCAAAAAGGATACCCTAACAATGATAAGGAGGAGACAACTCATTTGTCTAGGCCCTTCCGCTATCAAGGTAAGGCTTGGTATCAGAAAGAGATCACGATTCCGGAGAACTGGGAAGGCAAGAGCATTTGGTTAATCTTGGAGCGAACAAAACCGACCCAAATATGGGTAGATAGCATATATGTCGGTTCATCCGACCATATTTCCACCCCTCAAGAATACGATCTGTCCACATATCTCCGGGCTGGGAAGCATCACTTGACTATTCTAGTCGATAACGGTTTGAGCGTTCCACCCCAATTATTGGACAATTCACACGCTTATACGGAATCCACGCAGACAAACTGGAACGGTATTATCGGAGACCTGAAATTGGAAGCCCGTCCACAATTCCATATCCGCCGGATACAAGTATATCCACATGCGGATCAAAAAACGGTGGACGTAAAAATAAAGCTTTCAAATCCATTCGAGCAAATGATCGTAGCCGCCGTTCAAATAGAGATGGAGGCTTTCAACACAGGCTTAGAGCACCATATCCAATTCAATAAGAATATCGTAGTTCAACAAGACGAGATCATATTCCAAATACCGATGGGTGATGACGCCTTGGAATGGAGCGAGTTCTCCCCTACCCTGTATCGCTTGACCGCGAACATCCAAGGAGAGAATATCCAAGATAGCCAAAGTACTACTTTCGGATTAAGAGATTTCAAAGCAGAAGGAACACAATTCAACATCAACGGATTGACCACCTTCCTTCGTGGAAAACACGATGCTTGCGTATTTCCGCTTACAGGCCATGTACCGATGGATACCGCAGCATGGAGACGCTATTTCCGCATCGCCAAGGAATACGGTATCAATCATTGCCGTTTCCATTCATGGTGTCCTCCTAAAGCTTGTTTCGAGGCGGCCGATATCGAAGGTTTTTACCTCCAACCGGAACTACCTTTCTGGGGAAAGATGGAAAAGGGCGATACCACTTTGATCCATTTCCTCACCAAAGAAGGATTACAAATACAGGAGGCTTACGGGAATCACGCCTCTTTCGTCATGATGGCGATCGGCAACGAGCTTTCCGGGGATCAAGAAGCGATGGTAGACATGATCGCCCGTTTCCGTAGTGAGGACGGACGGCATTTATACGCATCTGGATCGAATGACTATCTAGGCTTCAACGGCCCTGCGGCGGGTGACGATTACTTCACGACCTGTCGAGTCCCCGGCGCTAACGTATTCAGCAACCATACCCGGGGTTCCTTCTCTTTCGCAGATGCGGAGGATGGCGGTTATATCAACCATACCTATCCAAACTCGGTCATGAATTTCGAATCCGCTATCGAACAATGTTCATTGCCTATCATCGGACATGAGACCGGGCAATTCCAATGTTATCCGAATTATGAGGAAATCAAGAAATATACCGGGGCACTAAAACCTTGGAATCTGGAGATATTCCGCAAACGACTGGGCGAGTCCGGTATGGCCGGACAAGCGGATGATTTCTTCAAGGCTTCCGGTAAATGGATGGCGCAACTTTACCGGGCCGAGATGGAAATGGCGTTCCGTACTCCGGGAATGGCCGGCTTCCAATTATTGGATTTACAGGATTATCCGGGACAGGGCACGGCGTTAGTCGGTATCTTGGACGCTTTTATGGATAATAAGGGCTTGATAACCGCCAAGGAATGGAAAGAGTCTTGCGATGATGTCGTATTACTGGCTCTCCTACCTAAATTCTGTTACTCTGGGAATGAGGCGCTCAAAGGCTCCATCAAGGTAGCGAACTATACACCTACCACTTTAAAAGGGAAACATCTAACTTGGACCTTGACGAATAGTCAAGATCAAGTAATCGCCCAAAACAACATACCGCTGCAAATCAATCAAGGTACGTTGGCCGAGGTAGGCCCATTAAATATCGCTTTACCTGCCATTCAAGAGGCTGAGACCTATACTTTACGGCTGGCGATCGAGGGCACGGATTATCACAATCATTATCCGTTATGGATTTATCCGGAACATAATAACGTGCAAATCCCTACGGATATCAATGTTATTAAGAAATGGGATAAACAGGCCGAGAACTTATTGGCGAACGGGGCGAAAGTATTGTGGTTCCCGGATGCCAAGACTTACAAGAACGTGACGGTAGAAGGATTATTCCAGACAGATTACTGGAATTACCGGATGTTTAAGTCCATCTGCGAATGGGTAAAGAAACCGGTCTCTCCGGGTACCCTCGGATTATTAATGAATCCCTCTCATCCGGTTTTCGCTCATTTCCCGACGGATTTCCATACAAACTGGCAATGGTTCACGATGATAAAGAATAGCCATCCGTTGATACTGGACCAGCTTCCGGATAATTACAGGCCAATCGTACAGGTGATCGATAACGTGGAGCGTAATCATAAATTAGGGATGATCCAAGAATTCAATGTCGGCCCGGGCAAGTTATTAATCTGTATGACAGACTTGGAAACCCAACAAGAATACCCGGAAGCCCGCCAATTATACCATAGCTTATTAAGTTATATGGATTCCTCCGAGTTCTCGCCTCAGATGACATTAACGCCCGCTCAATTGATCGAGTTATTCACGCATCAAGTCGGAGATTCGAAGATTAAGGAATTAGGGAATATCTCGTATGATGAGTAAGCATCGCATAATATTCCCTATATTTGCCAAAATTCAATATCATTTACCTTTAAGAGAGTGACAGCTTAAATACGAACAATATAAAATCGAAAGGAAATGTACAAGATACTAACTCCCAACCAAGCGATTCCCAAGGCTTACCTTCACGACAAACCCGATGTTCAAGAGGTAATGGCTTTTAAGTCCGCCATGAAGAAACTGCTTATGCGCATAAACTCTTCTGAGCATGAAGAATTCAACAAGAATCTTGTGGCAGAGTTTTTTAATCAAAGCCTTTATCGTGACAAGAGCTATATGGTTAATACCTATAACGTAACCGACCTTGCCATATATGCAGAAATGGAGACCCATAATGAGCACCCGGTTGTTCTATTTGAGTTTAAAGGTCCTGGACGACCGGATATGGTGACAAGAAATGATCTTAAAAAAAAGGCTCTTTATGAGTTGATTCTATACTATATCCGCGAAGAGATAGCAAAACGAAACACAGATATCAAACATCTCATCATTACTGATTGCGAGAAATATTTTGTCTTTGAGAAGAATTTATTCTATCAATTGTTTGCCCGTAACGAACGTTTCGTAAAGAATGTCTTGGAGGCAGATTCTGGAAATGACAAAACCGACTATATATACAATGCCATCATCAAACCCGAAGTGGAGAAGGTGGAACATCGCCTGCAATTTATCTATGTTGACATAAGAACATTTGACAGTAAGCTACAAAGCAATGATATTGTCAATAACAAATCGTTCATCGCCACATACAAACTTTTCTCTCCAACCCACCTTTTAAAACGTCCATTTAACTCTGACCATAATAGGCTGAATAAGAACTTTTATAGGGAGTTGCTTTATATTATGGGAGTTGAAGAAGTGATTGATAACGGTGTTCACAAGATTAAACGTTTTAAATCAGGCAAACAAAGTTTCTCTTTAGCAGAGCAAACCTATGCAAAACTGGAAGGATATTCACGCATAGCCAATGATGAAGAACGGTTTGACGCCGCTTTAGGATTGGTACTCGTTTGGATTAACCGTATATTGTTCCTAAAATTATTAGAGTCACAGCTTGTCTGTTTCAACAAGGGGCGTGATGTAAAGTTCTTAGATGTGATCCATATACAGGACTATGACGTACTGAATGACTTGTTTATGCAAGTGATGGCTAAACCTGTAACAGAAAGGATGGAAGAATTGAAGAACCAATTTCCCAATGTGCCATATCTGAACAGTTCCCTTTTTGAGTTGGCAAAGATAGAAGAAGACTTCTTCCCTATCAGCGGTATTCGCCTCGGAGATATAGATATTTATTACCAAACGGTACTAAAAGACGGGAAAGGAAGAAAAGTGACTGGCAGGAAACCCGTACTGGATTACCTGTTCTCGTTTCTCGATGCGTACGACTTCGGTGCGAATCAGAATCAAGAAAAGGAGGTTGTCAGGACAGAAAGTGACAAACTGATTGACGCATCGGTGTTAGGACTCATATTCGAGAAAATCAACGGCTATAAGGACGGCTCTTTCTTCACGCCGGGATATATAACGGAATATATATGTAACAAGACACTACGCCGGGCGGTTATAGACAAGTTCAATAAGGTAAAGGGATGGAAATGCGAGTGTTTTGAAGACCTGAAAGAGAAAATAGAATATGGGCAAAGGGATGTAAGAATTGAGGCTAACAAAATCATCAATTCTCTACGTATCTGCGACCCCGCCGTTGGTAGCGGCCACTTTTTGGTCTCTGCCCTGAACGAGATTATAGCCATTAAGAGTGAATTAGGCATATTACAAGACCGACAATCTCAGCCTAAGCGCATTCGGGATTATGAGATAAAAGTGGAATATGACGAATTGGTGATAGCTGACGAGGATGGTGATATATTTAAATACGATCCCTCCAATCCGTCAAGCCAATGCATACAAGAGACGCTATTTGAGGAGAAACGGACAATTATAGAGAATTGTCTCTTTGGTGTGGATTTGAATCCTAAGAGTGTAGATGTTTGCCGACTGCGTTTATGGATTGAGTTACTGAAGAATGCCTATTATTATAAGACAGAAACGGGAGAACGTCTGTTGCAAACCCTGCCTAACATTGACATTAATATCAAAGTGGGTAACTCATTAGCTTCTGTACATCCTGTATGCATCGGCAGGAAAATTACAGAAAGCGCAGGTATGCAGAAATTGGTAAGAGAATATAAGGCGAATGTACGGGAATATAAGAATTGCCGTTCTAAAGCTACAAAAGTTCTGCTGAATAAAGACATACAAGACATAAAACACAATTTAGTACCTCCTGTTCAACTGGATGCATTTGGTAGCAATAACAAGCAAATCATTGCTACCCAAGAAGTATATAGGAAAACCTTGGAATGGATGATAGAGTTTCCCGAAGTGCTAAATGAAGAAGGGACATTTGAGGGATTTGATGTAATTGTAGGTAATCCACCATACATCAGCTTGGAGAAACTTCGCAGAGATACTTCCGTGTATGCACAAATGCATAGGACTGACGAGGGTGGAAATCCCGGACAGAAAACATACAATACGCTTGAGTCTCGTGGCGACATTTATACTCTTTTTGTTGAACGAGGTCTGCATTTGCTCCGTAAAGGAGGTTTGTTGTCATACATCATACCAAACAAGTGGGAAAAGGTAATGTATGGTCGCCCGCTTCGTGAACTCTTCCGAAATACGAATCTAACTCATTTAATAGACTTTGGCGATAACCAGATCTTTGAAGATGCTACTACATACACCTGCATTATCCGAATGAGAAAGGAAAAACAGGACGGAAAACTTCTCGTGTCTACCATAGAAAAGATAAAACCTGAAATGATCCATGAGAATGTAGAAGAACTGAAGGAAGTGTTTGACACCACAAAAATGAATGACGGCATTTGGGTTATATCCAGTCTGCACAACTTTAATACTATAGAAAGACTAAAGGCTCAAATGATTTCTTTGGGAGAATACATTCATGAAGAATCATATTACGGAATAAAGACAGCTTTGTCTAAAGTTTTTAACATTCCCGTAGAAAAAGCAACAGAATTGATAACACAGGACATTCGTTCTAAGGAAATATTACGCCCTTTCTTGCAGGGAAGAGGACTTATAGCCTATGGCGAAGCAAAGGCCGGTTCTTATTTGTTGTTTATTCCTAAAGGATTTACAGCCCTGCAAATGGGTATTGACAGGGAGAGACAAGAACTGCCATCAGAAACTGTTGCTTGGGATTGGTTTAAAGACAAATATCCTGCTGTCGCTTCATGGTTAGAGCAATTCAAGAATGAAGCTAAAGCACGGATAGACAAAGGTGATTATTGGTGGGAACTACGTGCTTGTGCCTATTATGACAGGTTCGCTGAACGTAAATTGTTCTATCAGGTATTCCAAACAAAACCATGCTTTGTTTATGACGAAACATCTACATTCTGTAATAATTCCATGTATTTCATGACCGTTCCCGACAAGTCATTATTAGCTTTGTTATGTTCAAGTATTGGTTGGTGGCTTATCACGGAGTTTTGCCCTCGCATTCAGAATGGCGCGCAACTCATTTGGGATAATTTCCGTCAAATCCCCATTCCTCAAGAGTTGCCACAGGTATTGAATGAATATGCTGATAAAATGATGGCATCAAGAAACGATGAAGCGAAATTCCAATGCCTGTCAAAAGAAATAGATACTATTATCGCTATGTTGTATGGTTTAACTGAAGAATTAAACCTCATCATTACCAACGACACCAAATGCCGTATGTAACAGTTATCGAATAAGCCAGAATCCGATCTTTTTGGCAGATATAAGGCGTATATCGTGACAATCTCTTTTACTCAAGAGTGCCAAATAGGTGGAGAAGGATAGAGATAAACGATGTTTTTCCCAAAAAAGGCCGCTTTTTATACACGATAGGTCATGAAAGCCTACGCAACTAGTCGTGTTAGGCAACGCCAATAGTCACGTTGGGCATCGAAAGCAGTCATGAATAGGGTTATGAACTGTCATGAATAGGCATCATAACTCTATCATTTCCCCATCGTAACCCTATGAGATAGCCCAAACAACCCATAAGATATGAATTACGATGAACTAATTTCGCTAGAATGAAAGGCTATTTTTTGACATCTATCTATTTAACAGATGATTACCGATTTTCTCTTGCGTATTTAGGAGCGAGCTGTACTTTGTCCCGGGAAAATCGATTCTCCGGGACTTAACTTTACAATTTGTCAAATTGATTATTCTGCCGTAAGACACCATCTTATTAAGGCATTTAATTCGTCGCATGGAAAGGAGCCTTGAATTCCGGACGGAGCGTACAGGTATCTTCCAATGGGAAATCCCGTGGGACCTCTTGCGTCACCTCCCCGGTAGCTGCCCATTCAGCCCCTCTTAGTAAGGTTACCTGAAAACCCGTACACTCCATCGAGTAAATCATATTCGGGTCATTGCCGCAATGCCCCAACAGATCGACAAAGACACGCCCCTTCCCCCATTTCACCGTCCACATCAACGGTTCATGGCGTCCACGCTCATAAGCGGTAGCCAATATCTCCACATTCCGTACCGGACCACGCAAGCGGGTATAAATCTCGTCCTTGAAATGTTTCCATCTTATAGGCAGACCTTTCAAAATAGGGTGTTCCGGCGCACGATGCTCTAGGATCGTCTCATGCTGCAAGCCATGATAACCCGCATGACCGGGTGTATAATCGTATACATATTTGCCATCTTTCCAATACAGGTAAGGGCCGTCTTTCTCGTTCCGACCCTCCCAAGCTCCCATGCCGATTATCTCGTTGTACGCTTTCCAACCGGCCATAGGTACCACGGAGGAATGGATAATCACGACCCCGCCCCCATCCGCTACATAGTTCTCGAAAGCTTTTTGGACAGGCTCGGGCCAGACTTCACCTCCGTAATTAACAACAACCAAGTTATATTTAGCGAAATCGGGCTTAAAGGTATTTATATCTCCTCCGAAATCCGGGGTAAAGACGAAATCCACCTTAAACATTCCACTGTTCTCTAAGATCTGCTTCATGGCCTCGCAAGCACCTCGCCAATAATGACTGCCATCTTGCCCGGCGATCATCATCGTTTTTATCACCTTTTTCTGGGCGTAAGAGGTTGAGGCTGATAAGGCGCAACAGATAAGCGCTATAAAATAGATATACTTTCTCATGGTTGTTGGGGGTTAAATTTTTCACTCTCGGGGCTCCATTCGATACGGTCGTAGCAACGGGTGGTTCGCAAATTATATCCTCGCTCATCAACCGTAAACTTCCCATCCTTGAAATAATCGATATATAACTCGGAGATCCCGTCATTATTGCGATCCTCCACCGTAAGCGTATATTTATCTGTCACATAGATCTCATCCGATATATATTGGATCTCTCTCGTATAATTATCCACGATCACGTAATAAAACTTAAACAGGTCGAAAGTAGGGTAATGCCCATTATCCCGCCCGAAAAGCATGACCTCCTCCATAGCGGTGTCATCATCCATATTCGCTAAAACGGATTGTTGAAACCAAAAGCCGTCTTTTTGCGCTTGCGGAGGAATCCGGTCCCAACCCTCTTGATGGGCTGTCACCCGGAATTGGGCATGGGCACCCATACAAACAAAAAGCAGGAGAACCCAATAAATCAATTGTCTTATCATGTCTATCATTTTTAATTATTATTCATATTTATAAGGCACAAATGTAATGATATGTCTCTTATTGATTATATTTGTCTTGTATTAAATTCACCTTTAATCTAAATATATTATGAGCGATCAACCAATAGATTTTACGCAACGTAACATAGCCATTGACATCCTCCGGGCTGTCACGATGTGCGTGATGATCTTCGAAAGCGTACATCAAATTAAAAATTTAAACATTAAAACATATCACTATATGAAAAAGATTATCGGACTATTCTTGCTTATATGGGCTATAGGTTCGGCCCAAGTTTCCGCCCAATCAGAGACAAACCGTTTAGATAGTATCATGCCCGTACGAGGCTTGGCCATCGCCGCTCCATCCGCACAGAAGTTGGATCTATTCTTGAAGTTCGTCCAAGAGGAACTGGCTCCCAGTCATTTCAACTTGTTGATTCTACGGGTAGACTGGAATTATGCCTATGAGTCCCATCCAGAACTGAGGGATCCGACCCCACTCACACGAGAGGATGTGAAAAAGATCGTAAAGGTTTGCCGGGATAACGGAATACGTATCGCTCCCCAGATCAATCTCTTGGGGCATCAATCATGGGCTGAGACTACCTACGCTTTATTACGTGAGTATCCGGAGTTCGACGAGACGCCACACGTGGATACCAAGAACTATACGGGTTGGCCCAACTCAGACGGGCTTTATTGTAAAAGTTACTGCCCGCTTCATCCGGAAGTACATAAAATCGTATTCGCTTTAGTAGACGAGTTGACGGATGTTTTCGAGACTCAATTATTCCATGCCGGGATGGACGAGGTCTTTTATATCGGACATGATAGTTGCGCCCGTTGCGGCGGACATGACAAGGCTGAGTTATATGCCGGTGAGGTCACTAAAATACAAAACCACTTAGCCTCACAAGGCAAACGATTGATGATATGGGGAGACCGCCTGATCGATGGCAAGACTACCGGGATCGGCGCTTGGGAAGCTAGCATGAACAATACCTACCGTGCGATCGACTTGATCCCGAAAGATGTTTTTATCTGCGACTGGCATTATGAGCGTGCCGAGCAAACCGCTGTTTACTTTGCCATGAAAGGCTTCGACGTTGCTACATGCCCTTGGCGTAAACCTCAGATAGCGCTTCAACAGGTAGATGATATGATCCATTTCCGCCAGCATTCAAATCCGGAAATGTCTCGCCATTTCCAAGGAATTATCGAGACAGTCTGGTCCGGTGCAGACAGTTTCCTCGAGGCCTATTATAACCCGACTACCTATAAGCAAGAGGTCTCGGACGCTGTCACGGTCAAGAAACTGATTGAGAAATATAAGGCCTTGGAGAATCGGTGAATGTAATTTAGGTCATAATTCCTGTAATCCATCTACAAAAGTTTCTCCGGATTTCATCGATCTTTGCCGTTGCAATCGAAAAGGGATAAACAAACCAAGAAGTAGAACTTATTAAAATAGCAATTATGACACTAAACGAATTCTTGAAGTACGTAGAAACAGGAAAGCCTCTTAAAGGAGACGAGATCCATCAGTTTATGAACGAGATGAGCGATGAGGCCAGGCGCATGACATTCGAGTTAAACGGCTCATATCACGATCCCGAGGAAATCCGTGAGCTGTTATCCCGCTTGTTTAATAAGCCGGTCGATCCGTCTTTTCGTGTATTCCCCCCGTTCTATACGGATTTTGGGAAGAATATCACGGTAGGCAAGAACGTTTTCATCAACGCTTGCTGTCATTTTCAAGATCATGGCGGGGTGACACTGGACGACGGTTGCCAGATCGGGCATAACGTGGTCTTTGCCACCCTCAACCACGGCTTCGCCCCCGAAGACCGGAGCACTACCTACCCTGCCCCGATCGTTTTGAAAAAGAATGTCTGGGTAGGCTCGAACGCAACGATCCTATCCGGCGTAACCATTGGCGAGAACGCTATAGTCGGAGCCGGCTCGGTAGTTACTAAAAATGTACCGGACAATGCCATCGTGGGAGGTGTTCCCGCCAAGGTCATAAAATACATCCAATAACCCGTAACACCGATTACGACATCTGGGATTTCCGATATTCATTCGGGGTACACCCCACGGTCTTCTTGAATATGCGGCTGAAGTGCTGGGAATATTGGAATCCTAGGTCGTAAGCGATTTGGCTGACGGTCTTGTTTGTCCCTAATATCCATTCTTTCGCTAAGGAAATAATCCGGTCTTGTATATTTTCTTGGGCAGTTTTCCCTGTTTCTTTCTTGATCAGATCACCGAAATAGTTCGGGGACAAACAAATCTTCTCGGCGAAATACCGTACAGTAGGTAGCCCTTCCTGTCTTAACAGATCACTTTGCAGGTATTCATCCAGTAATCGTTCGAACCTCACCAACACATCCTTATTCGTCTCCGCACGGGTCGTAAACTGACGGTCATAAAAACGCAGGCAATAATCGAGCAGCAACTCGATATTCATCGCGATCAGCCGTTTGCTATGCTTGTCGATGGAGTGCTCCAACTCGATCTGGATTTTCCTCAGGCAATCCACGAAGATCCCCTTCTCTTCCTCAGAGAGATGTAACGCCTCGTTTGATTCATAGGAGAAGAAAGAATAACGCTTGATGTCCCGTCCCAAAGCCGTACCACGGATCAAGTCCGGATGGAAAAGCAACCCATGCGCCAAAGGCCGGGTCCCATCCTTAAGCTCAATACCCGTCACCTGCCCGGGAGCGAATCCTATTACGGTTCCTTCTTGATAATCATAATATTGCCTCCCATACCGAATATCCCCGCATTTCGTATCTTTCAGGAAAAGTCCGTATATACCATAATTAACCCGGAAATTAGTAGGCCATGTCTCGGACTTGGATAAATCTACCACGCTCACCAATGGGTGCAACGTCTCCAAGCCAAACATCTTGTTGTATTGATCAACGGTATCGATCTTTATTAGATTCTCCATAAGGCTATCTGTTTTATTGGCTCACCCGATAAATCAGGGGGAAAATTCTTTAATTCTATAGAAAATTTGC
>NZ_QTLP01000052.1:0-2352 GCF_003635405.1 Parabacteroides sp. AF39-10AC
ACGATGAACCGCTTGCCGAGCAGGTCGATGTTCTCCGTGGAGTTGAGCAGGAAGTCGTAGCGTCCGTCCCGGTAATACTGCCGCATGGTGGTGAGCATATTGTCGATGTTGAAGTCGGACATTGATGAAGGCTTCCATGATGATGATGGTCACCACAGGGAAAAGCTCGCGATTTTCCTTTATACTGTCAATCTCGAAGACGATGAACCGCTTGCCGAGCAGGTCGATGTTCTCCGTGGAGTTGAGCAGGAAGTCGTAGCGTCCGTCCCGGTAATACTGCCGCATGGTGGTGAGCATATTGTCGATGTTGAAGTCGGACTTCTCCACCTTTATCTCACGTTCCGCCAGTTCGCGGCGGTAGTCGTCGCGCATATACTCGTAGAAGGTGTTGAACGAGGGGACGATGCTCCGGTCAGCCCTGATACGCTCGATATAGGCGTTCACCGCACTGCCCAGTTCGCCGCTCTCCGTCTTCGTCACTTTGTCGTCCTCCGACTTCCAGAGCGTCAGCAGCAATGTCTTGATGCTGTCCTTTTTCTCCACGTCGAACACGTAATCATCGGTGTAGAACGGGTTGAACGAAATCGGTTTCTCCTCCGTGTAGGTGAAGTACACGCCGTCCGCCCCGTTTGTCTTGCACCGGATCATCTCGCACAAGCCCTGATAGGAGTTTCCCGTGTCCACCAGCACCACGTGCGTACCCTGCTCGTAGTATTGCCTCACGAGGTGGTTCATAAAAAAGGATTTGCCGCTGCCCGAAGGACCCAACACGAACTTGTTGCGGTTGGTCGTGATACCCCGCTTCATCGGCAGGTCGCTGATGTCGAGGTGCAACGGTTTTCCCGTAAGCCTGTCCACCATCTTGATGCCGAAGGGCGAGAGCGAACTGCGGTAGTTGGTTTCCTCCGTGAAGAGGCACACCGCCTGCTCGATGAATGTATGGAAACTCTCTTCCGCCGGGAAGTCCGCCGCGTTGCCGGGCATCGCCGCCCAGTAGAGCGTCGGGCAGTCGATGGTATTGTGGTGCGGCACGCACTCCATGCTTGCCAGCTGGCTGCCCACATCGTTCTTGATATGCTTCAGTTCCTCCGCGTCATCGCTCCACGCCATGACGTTGAAGTGCGCCCGTACCGAGGTCAGCCCGTAGGAATGGGCTTCGTTCAGGTACTGGTCTATCCACTCGCGGTTGATGCTGTTGCTCCGGCTGTATCGGGATAGCGACTGCATATTCCTTGCGGACTTCTCGAACTTCTGCAAATTTTCCTCGCTGTTGTCGATAATCACATACTGGTTATAGATGTGGTTGCAGGAAAGCAGCAGCCCCACGGGGGAGGCGAAGGAGAGGCGACAGTCCGAGCGGTCGGTGGAGAGTTTCTCGTAGCGGATGTCGGTAGCCACCTTTCCTGGCATATCCTCCGCGTCGGAGAGGGTGTGCAGGCACAGGCGGTTGTCACCGATACGCATTTCTTTTGCCGAGAGGTCGATGTCCTGCAAGGTCGTGTCGCCTTCGGGCATGAGCGAGAAGTAACGCTCTATCAGCCCGGCGGACTTCTCCGTCCCGACAATCTCGTCGGTGGAGAGGCGGCGCAGCCTCACAAAGCCGCTGTCGTTCATGATGCGCTCGAACTGTTCGGCGGCCTCCATGAACTTCCCGGCGGTTTCCTTGTCCAGCTCCTTCGGGATGATATGTCCCCGGCACAGCGTACTGAAGTTGCTCTGCATACGGTTACGTTCTTTCGTCGTCTTGGTCAAGTAGAGATAGCAGGAGTGTTTCAGGTACGGACGCTCGTTGAAGTGGCGTTCAAAGGAACGGCTCAAGAAACTCATGTCGTCCTTCTGTAACTCCGGCATATATTTCTCCTTGATGAACCAATCCTGCTTATGCACGACGCAGAAGTACGGTAGCACCTTGATAGCCTTGCACCAGCAGCCGTGTATCGCCTCGTACTCTGCGCCCGTCACGGTGTAAAGCTCCGGCAGTTCCACCTCAAAAGCCACCGTGATGTCGGCGTCTTTGGAGATGATGCAGCCATGCTCCACCGCCAGCAGGGGGAACTTGTTTTCCAGTGTTATCATTTTGGATGTATTTCTCATGTCGTTTCTTCCTTTCGTTGCCGTTTGAGTAATCGGGTGATCCGCCGTCGGTTGATAAGGTATCGGGGATGGCTCCTTGCCGCTCCCAATTTCATCAGCCCGTGTTCGCCGTACCGGGCGTTCAGCGCGAAGGTCTGCCATACGAGGACGGAAGACGATGCCGCGCCGAAGCCGATACATATCCACTGGTCGATGCCGACCATATAGAGGATGACGAACAGGACGAAGAGAGCCAGCAGACCTCCGCAGAAGATGAAG
>NZ_QTLP01000052.1:2362-6618 GCF_003635405.1 Parabacteroides sp. AF39-10AC
ACGAACAGGACGAAGAGAGCCAGCAGACCTCCGCAGAAGATGAAGAGGTACTGAGCCTTCAAACCCTTGAACTCGACCGGACGGCCGATACCCTTGTTTATCGGGTATTCAGCCATACATTGTTTATTAAAGGAAGAATGAGCGCAGGATAGTGGCGGCGACAATCAAGAAGATACAAGCCCCGAACCACGAGGCGGCGGTCTTCGAGGTGTCCGGGTCTCCGGACGAGAATTTTCCGTACACTTTCACGCCACCGATAAGCCCGACTACCGCGCCGATGGCGTAGATTAATTTCGTGCCGGGGTCGAAATACGAACTCACCATAGAGGTGGCTTCGTTGATGCCAGCCAGACCGTTTCCCTGTGCGAAAGCGGAGGCGGTTGCGGCAATCATAAGTGCCGCAGCGATGATTAACTTTTGTCTGATGTTCTTGTTCATAAACTGTTCTTTTTTGTGCCGTCCAAAGGGTGGATAGTCCTTTTTCGGGCGGTTGATACTTGATTACTTTACTTTGGTTTTAGTGGTTGCCCGTTTGTTTCTACGGACTTGGGGCTGTCCGTTGCGGGTTGGCTGTACCTTGTACCGCCGTGCGCGTGGGTGTCGTCATTTTACGTTTTCATTTCCATTCTTTTTTAGTTGTTATACATAGTTTCGGAAGTCGAACTCCTCGATGTTGTCGGGAATCACGAACACCTTTTCCTTTTGTTGTGTCACGGTCATGTTCACCGTGTCCACGAAAACTGCCATCGCCTTTGCAATCCTCTCGCTCATTGCTTCATCGGTCAGGCGTTCCGTTATTCTTGTGAAAAGCTCTGTCCCGTCCAGTTCCGTCATGACCTTTCCGGCGTGTCGCATTTCCTCATCGGATGGTGATTCCTTCCGTATGGTGTGTACTGCCATGTCAATATCCTCGAAGCTACTTCCCGAAGCCTGCTTTTTGTCTGGTTCTTCATCCTCCGGTTCATCTTCTCCGTACTCCAGTTCCGAGGGCGGGATGCTCGTGAAGGTTTCATCGAGTTTGTCCTCCGGTACTTGTGTCGGGCGTGAGACGGTTTCCGTGTTTCCGTCGTCAAAAGTAGCCTCTTCCTCCGACAGCTCAATGCCTTTTTCCGAAGTGGCGGCTTCTTGCGTCGGTATGGCAGCGGTTGTCCGGGTCGATGCCATCTTGAAACGGCTCTTGCCAATGATGTCCGAGGTGTCTGCGTGAGGTATTTCCTTATCCTTTCCTTGCTCTGCCACCGTACTGTCCAATGACCGCCACAGCCCGGCAATATGTCTGAAGAAACGGATGAGCTTCGTGTCCATGATGCGGTCATAGAACAGCAGAAACAGAAACCACACGTTGCAAGCAACCGATACGATTAAAAACGCCTTTGTCATAATCTTACTTTTTGGGCGTTTTCAATCTGTTCCATGTACTGCTGCCCGTATTGTCGGAAATGGTCGCGGAGGATGTTATCCACAAACTTGCCGATGCTCAAACCGTTTCCCATCCGACTGGTAACGATAGCGACTTTCTCATGAATTTCTCGGCTGATGTATATACATTGCCGCGTTTTGATTTCCGATGCTTGCAGGAAAGTCGAGAGCGGTTTGTCTCTGCCTTTATCCTTGCGGAAGTCAACGTCGGTATTTTCCTGTCCGTAGTCGGTTACACACTTTGCTGCACGGACAGCGGTTCTTTCACTCTTTCCTGTTTGCAGATACTCAGCCTGACGGTTCTTATTTGTTCTTTTCATACTTCTTTGTTGTTTTTGAGTGTTTATAAATTATAGGATTCCATGTGCCGTTTGAACGATTCGGCTATCTCGTCTTGGAACAGCGTGAAATGGTGTGTCAGCACGTTGTCAAGAAATGCCGCGATAGTCACTTCGTTGCCTCCGATTACATGAAGCATCTTCTGTATGCGGTCGTGGTACTCCTTGCGGATATAGACCTGCTTGCCGAGCCTTGCCGTGATATTGGAACCGCATATGAATACTGTGTCATAATCCAATTTTTCCGGCTTGCTGTTCCTGCGCCTGCGTTCCGGCTCCTCTTTGGAGTGCGAGGCGGGTGGAGAAACGGCTTCTTGTATCGCTTCTTTCGGAGGTGGGACAGGAGCGTTCCCGTCCGTGCTTCTCGCTTCCGGCGGAATGCTTGTATCGTCCAGTCGAAATGAGTTGATTACGGCTTCGCTGTCGATGTCCTCGATTCTTGTTTTCTTTGCCATGCCGTTCAGTTTTTGATGATGCCGAGAATCTCATCGACGAGTTTGTCGAGGTTGCTGCCGCGTACCAGTATTTTGTCCGCCGGAAACGCCGTGGAGCGGAATACCGCCTTGCGTTCTGCCGCCGTCTCCTTGCGGAAGCGCTTACTGTCCGGTAGATGTGTTTCCAGAATGGGCAGGGCGAACTCGGCACAGACCTTGTCGTATGCCTTGTAAAGTTCAGTCTTTTCGCGTCCGTCCACCATGTTCCACACGAGGTAAATCCCTTTGATGCCGGACTTGCCCGTGCTTATCATCTGTTCGTTGATGACAGTGGCGAACTTGATGGAACTCTCCATCACCACACGGTCGGCGATGATGGGCGTGAAGATATAGTCCATTTGGGAAATGGTCTGCACCACATCGGCATTGTTGATTGTTCCCGGCAGGTCGAAGAACACGAAATCGAGGTCGGGCTGCGCTGCCACCAGATTTTCGGCGGTCTTTACCGCATCTTCCGCACGGCTGCATCTGATGGTGTACGGGTTCTTCTTCAGTCGTTTGAGCTGCTCATACGCCAGCACCTTGTAATGCCCGTCCTCCATGACGGCTTTCATGTCACGCTTGCGCATGTCATGGATACTGTACTGCGGGAAATCGCAGTCCACCACGGCTACGTTGTAGCCTTTCACATAGTGCAGATAGCTTGCTACAAGCACTGTCAGGGTTGTCTTACCCGCTCCACCTTTCTGCGTGGAGATTGCCACATAAGTTGCTTCTTTCATTTTTTTGATAATTTATTTGGTTATACATCTGTCCGGTGGCGGTAGCGTATTGTCATTAGTACGTACGCACGCACTCCCATTCATTTATTTATTCACTCCTTAATCCGGCTGTGCCTGCGGGTATTCATCGGTTTGTCCAACCGTCCATGCTTTTATCCGTCCGCACGGACGTGTGCTTGGAAAACTATCTGTATACATACACCTGTTTTCAACCGTTTGGATTGATGCCCGGATTGCTGTCCGAACATCTGGCGGAAGGAGTGTATTTTCAGTCCCACATCCGAATCACACTGCAAATAAACAAGGATATTTTGGAACTTGTATCACTTCTCCGGCAAGTGGCAGCACGTTGCGCCGGTTGACACTGATTGTCCGGGTCAAGCCTCTGTCCGACATCGCTTTAAGGGCGTAACTTTGCACCTGAACGGCAGGGTACGCCGCAGGTGGCGCAGCCCGGAGTTTGAAAGAAATCATCCCCAATCCGTCCCCGACGGATTTTTATGTTCACCTGAACATAGCAAGGTATGTTTTCAGCCGCTCAAAATATTTTGAGCAGCCACGAAAACGCCTTGCCCTTGCAGGGGGGCGGGCTTACCCTCCGAAGTCGGGAAGCCTCTCAAACCTGCGGTGCTGTGCCTCGAAGCGGCGGCTTATGCCGTCAAACCGCTAAATCCAAAGTAATATGAGTGAAAAAAGAAGAAACAAAGGCGGGAGAAATCCCAAACTCGATCCGGCGGTGTTCCGCTACACCGTCCGTTTCAGCGAGGAGGAACACAACCGTTTCCTCTCCATGTTCGAGAAGTCGGGCGTTTACGCCAAGTCGGTCTTCCTGAAAGCGCACTTCTTCGGGCAGCCGTTCAAAGTGCTGAAAGTGGACAAGACGCTGGTGGATTACTACACCAAACTGTCCGATTTTCATGCGCAGTTCCGCGCGATAGGCACGAACTACAACCAAGTCGTGAAGGAACTGAGGCTGCATTTTTCCGAGAAAAAGGCGATGGCGTTGCTCTACAAGCTGGAGCAACAGACCGTCGAACTCGTGAAACTGAGCCGCCGGATTGTGGAACTTTCAAGAGAGATGCAGGAAAAATGGTCGCAAAAATCAGTGTAGGAAACTCGTTGTACGGCGCACTTGCCTACAACGGGGAAAAGATCAACGAGGCGAAAGGGCGGCTTCTGACAACCAACCGCATCTACAATGACGGTTCGGGGACGGTGGATATCCACCGGGCTATGGAGGACTTTCTCGCTCTGATGCCCGTGCGGTCGAAGGTGAAGAAACC
>NZ_QTLP01000052.1:6628-10296 GCF_003635405.1 Parabacteroides sp. AF39-10AC
GCTGGAGCAACAGACCGTCGAACTCGTGAAACTGAGCCGCCGGATTGTGGAACTTTCAAGAGAGATGCAGGAAAAATGGTCGCAAAAATCAGTGTAGGAAACTCGTTGTACGGCGCACTTGCCTACAACGGGGAAAAGATCAACGAGGCGAAAGGGCGGCTTCTGACAACCAACCGCATCTACAATGACGGTTCGGGGACGGTGGATATCCACCGGGCTATGGAGGACTTTCTCGCTCTGATGCCCGTGCGGTCGAAGGTGAAGAAACCGGTGGTGCATATCTCGCTCAATCCGCATCCCGACGATATTTTGACGGACACAGAACTTCAGGACATCGCACGGGAGTATCTGGAGAAGATGGGGTTCGGCAACCAGCCGTATCTCGTTTTCAAGCATGAGGACATCGACCGCCACCATCTGCATATTGTGACGGTCAGGGTGGACGAGGAAGGCAGGAGCATAGACACCCGGAATAACTTTTACCGGAGCAAGCAGATAACACGCGAACTGGAACGGAAATACGGGCTGCACGACGCGGAACGCAAGAACCGCCGTCTTGATACGCCGCTGCGCAAAGTGGACGCTTCTGCGGGCGACGTGAAGAAGCAGGCGGGGAATCTGATTAGAGAACTGAACCGCAGATACAAGTTTCAGACGATGGGCGAATACCGCGCCCTTCTTTCCTTATATAATATGACGGTGGAGGAAGCGCATGGCAATGTGCGCGGACGTGAGTATCACGGGCTGGTCTATTCCGTCACGGACGATAAGGGTAACAAGGTCGGTAATCCTTTCAAGTCCTCACTGTTCGGGAAGTCCGTCGGCTATGAAGCCGTACAGAAGAAGTTTGCCCGTTCCAAGCAGGAGATTAAGGACAGGAAACTTGCTGACATGACGAAACGCACCGTCTTTTCCGTGCTGGAAGGCACGTATGACAAGGAGAAGTTTGTTGCCACGCTCAAAAGGAAGGGCATCGACACCGTGCTACGCTACACGGAGGAAGGGCGCATCTATGGAGCCACGTTCATCGACCACCGCACGGGCTGCGTGTTAAACGGCTCACGCATGGGCAAGGAACTTTCTGCCAACGCCTTGCAGGAACACTTCACGCTGCCTTATGCCGGACAGCCGCCGATTCCGCTCTCCGTTCCGGTGGAGGAACTGGAGAACAGGCAAGGATATTCCGGAGGGGAATACGAAAGCCATTCCAGCGGCATGAACCTGTTTGCCCCCGAAGGTCCGGCAGTGGACGCTGAAGAGGAAGCCTTCATCCGGGCGATGCAGCGCAAGAAGAAAAAGAAGAAGCGCAAGGGCTTGGGAATGTAATCAAGAGTATCAACAGTCAAAAAAATCAATGTATGTCACAACAAGAAGACGATTTGAGGGCATTGGCGAAAATCATGGATTTTCTGCGTGCCGTGAGTATTATTTTAGTGGTCATGAACGTGTACTGGTTCTGCTACGAAGCAATCCGGCTTTGGGGGGTGGACATCGGTGTGGTGGACAGAATACTGATGAACTTCAACCGCACGGCGGGGCTGTTCCGTTCCATCCTGTACACGAAACTGTTTGCCGTTCTCCTGCTTGCCCTGTCCTGTCTGGGGACAAAGGGCGTGAAGGGTGAGAAAATCACTTGGGAACGAATCTGGACAGCCCTTGCCGTTGGCTTTGTGTTGTTCTTCCTCAACTGGTGGATACTGGCTTTGCCGCTCCCGATAGAGGCGGTGACGGGACTGTATATTCTGACCATCGGCGCAGGTTATGTCTGCCTGCTGATGGGCGGTCTGTGGATGAGCCGCCTGTTGAAGCACAACCTCATGGACGATGTATTCAACAACGAGAACGAGAGTTTCATGCAGGAAACACGGCTCATAGAAAGTGAGTATTCGGTCAATCTTCCGACACGGTTTTACTACAAAAAGCGTTGGAACAACGGCTGGATCAATGTCGTGAATCCCTTTAGGGCTTCTATCGTGTTGGGTACGCCGGGCAGTGGAAAATCATACGCTGTGGTAAATAATTTCATCAAGCAGCAGATTGAAAAGGGCTTCTCGATGTATGTGTACGACTTCAAATTCAGCGACTTGTCCACGATAGCCTACAATCATCTGCTGAACCACCCGGAGGGCTACAAGGTGAAACCGAAGTTTTATGTGATAAACTTCGATGACCCGCGACGCTCACACCGTTGCAATCCTATCCACCCGGACTTCATGGAGGATATTACAGACGCTTACGAGAGTGCGTACACGATTATGCTCAATCTCAATAAAACGTGGGTGCAGAAGCAGGGTGACTTCTTCGTGGAATCACCTATTATCTTGTTTGCCAGTATTATATGGTATCTCAAAATCTATAAGGGTGGTAAGTATTGCACGTTTCCCCATGCCATTGAGTTCCTGAACCGCCGTTACGAGGATATTTTCCCGATTCTTTCTTCATATCCCGAACTTGAAAACTACCTCTCACCATTCATGGATGCTTGGCTCGGTGGGGCGGCTGAGCAGCTTCAAGGGCAGATAGCATCGGCGAAAATTCCGCTCTCGCGCATGATTTCCCCGCAACTCTATTGGGTAATGTCGGACAGCGAGTTTACGCTGGATATCAACAATCCCGAAGAGCCGAAAATCCTGTGCGTGGGTAACAATCCCGACCGTCAGAATATTTATGGTGCGGCTCTCGGTCTGTATAACTCCCGTATCGTAAAGCTCATCAACAAGAAGGGGATGCTGAAGTCGTCGGTCATTATAGATGAACTACCGACGATATATTTCAAGGGGCTGGACAACCTTATTGCCACCGCACGAAGCAACAAGGTTGCCGTGTGTCTGGGCTTTCAGGATTTCAGCCAGTTGGTGCGCGACTATGGCGATAAGGAAGCTAAAGTCGTGATGAACACCGTCGGTAATATCTTCTCCGGGCAGGTGGTGGGTGAAACCGCCAAGACGCTATCCGAACGCTTCGGAAAGGTCTTGCAGAAACGGCAGTCCATTTCCATCAACCGGCAGGACGTTTCCACCTCTATCAATACGCAGATGGACGCGCTTATCCCGCCCAGCAAGATTTCCGGCTTGACGCAGGGAATGTTTGTCGGTTCTGTGTCCGATAACTTCAACGAGCGCATTGAACAGAAGATTTTTCACTGCGAGATTGTCGTGGATGCAGAGAAGGTGAAACGCGAGGAAAAAGCCTACAAGAAGATACCCGTCATTACCGACTTCACGGACGAGGATGGCAACGACCACATGAAGGAAACGGTGCAGGCGAATTACAGGCGCATCAAGGAGGAAGTCAAGCAGATTGTTCAGGAGGAACTGGAGCGGATTGCCAACGACGACAATCTGAAACACCTGTTACAGCAGAAATAACCGGGCTGACGTGAGGCAATGAAAGCGGGCGGAACAAAGTATCAAACTTGCTCCGCCCGTTATTCTTTAGGGATTCTTAGTCTATCTTCTCATACGCTCCATCTCTTCGTCACGGAGCATCTTCTCGTTCAGTTTTTCCTGCATTTTGTCAAGGAAGTAGGTGCGGCTCTCGTTCTTCCGGCGTTTGATGTCGATGTAGAAACGGTAGCAGTCCTTTGATTCCACGCCGAATATTTTGTACAAGAGCGGGGCGAGCTGTTTGAGCGGCATATTGCCGTTGTTGATGCAGCCCATCACGTC
>NZ_QTLP01000053.1:0-9554 GCF_003635405.1 Parabacteroides sp. AF39-10AC
CTGTTATCAAGCCTTTGCAAGCAAACCTATGTCCATTTTGAGGTTATCGTGGTGGAGGATGGTTCGGAGATACCGGCGAAAGAGATTGTTGGGCGATACCAAGGGCGATTGGATCTTCATTATTATGTGATCTCGAACTCCGGCCCGGGTATGGCGCGTAATCATGGCGCTAGGCAAGCGCGTGGCGAGTATCTGCTCATACTGGATTCTGACGTGGTACTACCCTCCACGTGGCTTGAGCATATACACGACTCGTTGAATCATTATCCGGTGGATGCGTTCGGTGGCCCGGATAAGGCGCATGCCTCGTTTTCCCCGATCCAGAAGGCGATCAATTACGCCATGACCTCATTCCTGACGACCGGTGGTATCCGCGGCGGGAAGAAAAAGTTGGATAAATTTTATCCCCGTAGTTTTAATATGGGAATAAGGCGGGATGTATATGAGTGTCTGGGCGGTTTTTCCGGCATGCGATATGGTGAGGACATTGATTTTAGCATACGGATCATGGAGGCTGGTTATCGGACCCGGCTATTTCCTTCGGCATGGGTTTATCATAAAAGGCGGACGGATCTCACGCAGTTCTTCCGTCAGGTACGTCATTCGGGGGAGGCCCGGATCGCGTTGAACCGGAAACATCCCGGCTCATTGAAGCTGGTACATTGCTTACCGGCATTATTCACGTTTTCAGTCTGTCTATTGGTTATCGGCTCATTCTTTTGCCGCTTGTTTCTGGTGCCTCTTATTATTTATGCCCTTTTATTGTTTGTAGACGCAATGTTCCGCAATAAATGTGATTTACGTGTAGGGTTGTTATCTGTAATAGCCTCTTTTACGCAATTGTTTGGATATGGTACTGGGTTCCTTAGAAGTATTATTTGAATGTTTATCTATTTATATTTTAGAACAACTTATATGAAAACAACAAGACTTTTTTCTTTCTTAATTTTAATTAGTTTAGTATCAAACGCAAATGCTCAACTCCGGGTTCTTTCAAATGGACGAGTACAAGCAGGCCTTTTAAAAGACAATAATGAGGACTTAGGAAATGTAACCTCTATGCAGATATATGGTCGGATAGGGGATGCACGCGCAGGTTCGAAATTAACATTTGGTGATTTTGGACAATATGCAAATCAAGGTTGGAATGTGTTTGCTGGAGAATATGGAACCACGGATACGGATCAACTTTGGTTGCATGGGAAATTGGGTATTTATATGACTACAAATGGTTATGCTAACAATGTCGTGGCGTATTACAATCCGGCTAGTAATACTAATTTCGTGTTCAATACGAATCTTCGTGTGAATGGAGTGAATATAACTTCAGACGCTCGCTTGAAGGAAAATGTAGAGTCGCTGCAAAATCCATTAGCTCTTTTAGAGCAAGTGAATGGGGTCTCTTATTCATACAACCTCTCTACACTTGAGGAGAATAGGGAGCAGGATGAGTCTAAGTTCTCTGCCACATTGGATAATGGGATATCGGGAAGTTCCTCCGATTCAGAGGAGATTATGGATGCCGCTACTATCGCAAAGATAAATAGAGACAAACAAATCCAAGCAGAGATAGATCGAAGAGAGGCAGCGGAGGCTAGTCGTAAACGAATTGGTTTTTTGGCTCAAGACATACAAAAGGTATTACCCGAACTTGTACAAACGGATGAAAACGGGATGATGTCTATAGATTATATAGGTTTTATTCCGCTTATCGTAGAAAGTATCAAGGAGATGCAACAAACGATCCAACAACAGAATGAGGTGATTGATAATTTGCAAGCTCTACTATCGCCGGAGGTACAATCTCAATTACGTTCGAGCACGACTTCCACAAGTAATATAAGTGCTGTGGATAGCGCAAAATTATATAATAGGGAAGGTGCTTCTGTCTCTTATACCTTACCGGCGACGTTTGTGTCTGCTAGTCTACAGATATTTGATGTCACAGGTAAACCCGTGAAAGTTATTAAGTTGGATAATGGAAGTAGTAATGTGGTAGAAGTAAGCCGTTCGGAACTTGGTTATGGAACGTTTATTTATACGTTGTTTGTGGATGGGAAGAAAGCGGATACTTTGAAGAAGTATGTAAGTCTGTAATCTCAAGGAATTAAAAATAGAAATAACAGAATCATAAATTCTTTGATATGAAAGAGAGAATCGTCTTTTTTACATGTATCGTATTGACTTGCTTATTTTCCCCGTTATCATCACAAGAGGTTGACACGAGAAGCTGTGTGAGTACTTATACAAATCAGACAGTTTCATCAAGTGTATCAGTTTTGGGCTGTAATACGTTGGCTGTCCAAAATGTAACCGTGGCAAGTAATGGTAATTTATCTCTTTCCGCTCCGGCGCAAATTACGATTAATGGGCCTTTTGAGGTAAAGTCTGGCGGAATTTTGAATATTAGGCAATCCCAACAAATGATATTTACTTATACTTATGATGCGTCAGGAAATAGAACAACACGGCAATTTAGTGCGATGGCTTCATCTTTGGAGGCCGTTCCCGTAGACCAAGAGGAGGATTGATCAAAATATAATTTAAGTATACTTATAGATGAAATTAATATATTTATATACGATAGGGATATTTATCATGTTTATGTCCCCATCTTCTTATTTATGTGCCCAAGGAGTTGCTGAGAATAATCAATTTTTCGATTGGAAGGAAAGTGATTACAAGGCTTATGAGGATTCTTTATTGAAGGCTTTATATCCTCCGGTTATAGCGAAAACTGCAGAAAATCCGGAAAGGTTTTCACAGCAACCTCAGGCTTTTGTTCCTAAAGCCATATCTGATAATACTTACGTTCCGACTACAGTTACAATAGATAAATCGAAAGCTGTAGGAGAGATACCGATACAAACAGGTGTTTCCCCGACTGGAGCTAAAACCTATACGGTTCCCATACAGGTTTATCCGGGTATAAATGGATTTGAACCCCAATTATCATTGGCTTATAATAGCCAGCAAGGAAATGGCATCGTTGGTATTGGATGGGGTATTGGCGGTGTGCAATCGATCATGCGTACGAGTAGGAATATTTATTATGATGGTAAGCCCCAAGGAGCTTTACGTACGAAAGCGGATGCGTTCGTGTTAGACGGGATGCGTCTTATAAAGATCTCAGAGAATGCGACAACTATTAATTATGAGTCCGAGCAAGGCAATATAAAAGTAAAAGCTTTTTTGTCCGGCGATGTCGTGAAATATTTTGAGGTATTTTATCCTAATGGAACCAAGGGCATATTTGGATATGCCTCAAATACAAGCAATAAGATCTTTTATCCGATAGTTTCTTTGTCTGACTTGCGAAATAATCAGATCCTATATACTTATGTCGAGCAAGAAAACCATTACAGATTGACAAAAGTTGCTTATAATGGTGCCTCTGTGGAATTTCAGTATCAAGCCTCACGACCGGACCCCTTGGTCTCTTTTATAGGGGGGCTTAAGACAGGGGAAAGCTACTTGCTGGCTAAAATCATCAGTAAATTAGGCTCTACTGCGCTTTGTACGTATAGCTTGAGCTATAAAAACCAGAACAATAGCTCAGTTTTAAGCCAGATAGATTATTCCGCCTCCGGGCAATCTCTGAACCCTATAAAGCTTTACTATGGAGAAGGCATAACAGATGGGTCTTATGATAATGGTTCTGTCACACAGCTATATAATTGGTATGAATCAACGGATCCTGCTCGTATCAAGGTAGTGAAAGGAAGGTATGATTATGCGTCGGGGGCAGATGGTTTGATCTCTTTGCCTAATGAGAATCCCTATTGGGAGCATTACAGACATTCGACGGCTTTTCAGCATTCCCAGAATAGATATGACAATAAATTCACCGGAGAAGAGAAAATCTATCTTTATGCCGGATTGAATAGCGAGTACGCTTCCCCCATGCCCAATCTTACGACCGGAGCTAATTTTATCGATATCTTTTGTGCGGATTTGGAGGGAAAGCAAGAAGAGCATATCATAAAAGTAAACAATGGCGTTTCCGGTGATAATGATCAAGTGACTTTCCGTGTATATAGGGCCAGTTTGACTGTGGGATTGGTATCTAAATATACACGGACTTTTAATTTCCCGACCGTATTGACCGATGCGGATGGGGCAAAGAGCATACATCCTAAGTTTTATTATACAGGGGATTTCAATGGGGATGGAAAACAGGAAGTACTAGCGGTCTCTTGCCATCATCCTTTTGGAGAGACCAGTAAGACCTCTAAATGCTATATATTTGATTTGGAAAGTGGTAAGGTCTTATATCAGAGTTACTTGTTTCCCTATAACGTTAATTTTGTAGGCACGGAGCAGCCTGATCCTGAGGACGCATTTCAGAAAACAGATAGACTTCTGGTATTAGATTATGATGGAGACGGGAAAAGTGACATCGCTCTTATTAATGACTCCGGGGTAAATATATATACTTTTGATGTTTCCGGTAGTACTTGGACGGGCCGAAAAGTCTCTACTTATACCGGATTAAAAAAGGTGGATCTAAAAGATCGCTCGCTGTTGCTGGGGGAGATCAACGGAGATGGGCTTATGGATTTGCTGGTATCTCCGAAAAAAAAGGATCCAGTCTATACGTGGGCCGCTTATAACTCGATGGGAGATGGACAATTTTATAAATCCACGTTTGCCGGTACTCAAAACTCGGGGATTTCTACGGATGGCTTTTTGCTACAAGATGTAAACGGGGATGGTATGACAGACTTGATCCGGTATCATAGCTCCGGTTTCTTCACTTACCTCGCTAAGAAAAATAACGTGGGTTCGGTTGAATGTGCCCAAAATTATACATCGAAATCAATCTTGATCCCGACTAATATAAACAGTCATAATTATTTTAGTCAATTGGTCAGCTTGAAGAATGGAGTGGTTACAAAATATTCATTCAAGAGGAATGACAATAAAGGCGTTTTGGCCACGGGTATGGCGAATAGTTTGGGAGTGGTCGAAAAGAACACATACCTGTTGATGAATGAGGAGGCCATATCTTCCGGTACTTATGCTAAGGGTGCGAACGCTGTTTTCCCGTATGTGGACATTCAAGAGTCTATTCCTGTCATAGCCTTTTCCAGTACTTATATGAAAGGTAACCGGGTTGATAATTTCACTTTCACGTACCGAGGTGGTGTTATTCACCGCCAAGGATTGGGGTTTAGGGGATTTGAGAGTATATTCCGTACGAATTTGAAAGGGCAGCTTACGGAGCAATATTTTGATCCTTATAAATATGGCATATTGAAGAGTGAGGTTTCACCTGAGGCGAAATCGACCTATAATTTTGCCGTTAATGTTCAAGCCAATAAAACGGTCAAGATACGTTTAAGCAATAAGACAGAGCAGGACTTGCTTAAGGGTATTACTGCTACTACCGCTTTTGTATATGATACTTATGGAAATGCGACGCAAGAGACTATCACTTACACTGGGGGTATTACGGTAAAAAAGGCGAACACATTTTATAACAATACGGCAGAGAGTGGATATCTTATTGGTTTCTTGACCGATCAGAGCGTGACTACTACTCGTAATAGCAGTACTTATACCGAGCGAATGAATATTCCTTCGCATACGAACGGCTATGCGAATAGCAAGGTGTTCTATAAGAATGGAAATAAAGCGAAAACTTACGAGTATGTTTATGATACTCCGGGTAATATCACAAAAGAGACGCTATTCTTGTATGGTTCGGATAAAGGGCTGAAGACCGAATATGCTTATGATACGAACGGTCGATTGAAAAAGGTGACAAACCCATTAGGACTTGCAAATGAGTTTTCTTATAATACGGAGGGGCGTATGTCTTCTGAGAAGGACCACCGGGGAAAGTCTACGGCGCATACGTATGATCCATTTGGTCGGGAGACAAGTGTCACGTTCCCTGATAATACTACCGCTACTGTATCTTACGGATGGTCGGAGGAAGGGACAAACGCTTTGTATGCCATAACCCGTTCTGTGACGGGTAAACCTACTACTAAAAGTGTATATGATGCGTTGAATAGAGAGGTAAGAACGGCCGAGACTCGTTTTAATGGCAGTTTTCTAAAAACGGATAAAATTTATGATAGTTATGGAAGGGTGCAAAAAGTCTCTCGTCCGTTTGCCGGTAGTTCGGCTACGGCTTGGAATATCTATAGTTATGATACGTATGATCGCTTAACCGCTATATCGGAACCTTCCGGAAGAAAAACGACTCATGGTTATAGCGGCAATAGTATAACAACGGTGGAGGATGGAATCTCTGTCAAGCGGACGTATGATGCGTTGGGCAATCTTATATCTGTGGTAGACCCAGCAGGAACGATTACCTATAATCTGCGTCCGGATGGACAACCTTCTTCTATCGTCGCACCGGGTAACGTGACTACTTCATTTGGTTATGATGGTTTCGGCCGTCGGACTAGCTTGGGCGATCCTAGCTCTGGTACGACAACTTATGCTTATGACGCATCCGGCAACCTATTGAAAGAGACGAACGCAAATAATAAGGTTATCAATTACACATATGATACGTATAATCGCCTTAAAACGGCGACTTTACCAGAGTTTACGACTACATATACTTATAATGGCTACGATGAGTTGACGAAGGTCTCTTCTTCTGTCGGAACTTCCATTGATTATGTATATGATGCGTTGGGTCGTCTGTCGAGCCAGACAGAGACGGCGGTAGACAATAAATATTTACGAAAGGATTATACCTATAACGGAGGAAATGTAAGCTCTATTAAGTATACGTCTCAATCCGGAGTTTTGACAACCGAGAATTATAATTATGCGAATGGTCATTTAGTTGAGACCAAGCTGAATAACCAAACATCCATATTTAAGCTCACGAAAGAGAATGACATGGGGTTACCTACCGAGGTACGCTCCGGTGCCTTATCTCGTACCTATGGATATGACAGTTATGGATTCCCTACTTCCAGGAAGATACAGAAAACAGGGGTGACCACATTCCTCCAGAATATGGAGTATGTTTTCGATCCTGTTAAACGGAACTTGACTTACCGGAAAGACATTAATGTATCCCAAGAAGAGAAATTCTCTTATGATAATCTTAATCGTCTGACTTCCTACAAAGGGCTTATGGCAACTTATGACGCGAAAGGAAATATCTTAACCAAAGGGGATGTCAGTGGTACATTCGCATATAATACAAGTGGCAAGCCTTACGCCATATCTTCCTCTAGCGTGGCAAATGGTATTATGTCTTCCGCCACACAGGTTATTAGCTATACCTCTTTCAAGCGTCCGAACGCTATTACGCAAGATGGTAACGTGGCCTCGTTTACCTATAACGGCAATCAGCAGCGTGTGAAGATGCAGGTGGCTAAAGGGGGTAGCCGTTTGTTGACCCGCTATTATTTGGGGGATTGCTATGAGATCGATGAGACTCCCTCGGGTAATAAGGAGAAGCTGTATTTGGCGGGAGAGAATTACTACGACGCTTCGGCGGTATTGGTGAAGGATCATACGAATAGCTGGAAACTTTATTATATAGGTCGTGATTATCTGGGAAGTATCACGGATATCATCACCGAGGCAGGGACGAAATACGCGAGTTATAATTTTGACGCATGGGGTCGCCAACGTAACTCATCCAGTCACGTTTACATCCCTTCGGGGCAGGAGGTAGAGTTGTTCCTTGGTCGTGGCTACAGTGGCCATGAACATCTTAAGGAGTTTGGTCTGGTAAATATGAACGCCCGCCTGTATGACCCGGCTCTGGGTCGTTTCCTCGCTCCTGATCCGTTTGTCCAGATGCCGGACTTGTCCCAGAACTTCAATCGTTACAGCTATGCCATGAACAACCCGTTGAGGTATGTGGACGAGGATGGAGAGTTTATCCATATTATAATAGGTGCGGTTATCGGAGGAACAGCAAATTTGATCTATAAGGCTGTATCGGGTCAACTTCATAGTTTCAAGGATGGATTTGCCGCATTTGGTATTGGAGCCGCCGCCGGAGGTTTGGGGGCTGCGACTGGTGGGTTGGCCTTTGCCGCTGCTGGAGGTGCCGCCGGGGGAATCGGAGGCTTTTTGGCTGGAGCCGCCGCAGGTTCGGCGAGTACGGCGGTGATGATGCCTGTCCAAAGTGCGGGTAACTCGTTGTATTTCGGGGACCAGTTTATGAGCTTGAAGGATTATGGCTTGGGTATTTTGGGTGGTGCCTTGACAGGTGGAATCGGAAACGGTATGGTTGCCGCCTTGAAAGGTAATAACTTCTGGACAGGTAAGGACGTTAAATTCGGACGGACGATCTTCTCGTTCAAGAACACGGCGACAAGACCGGCACCGGAGATGAGGTTGATGGAGGCATCTACTCCTTCAGTAAATGTAGAGCGACCAAATCTAACTGCTACAGGAGATAAAATATCTGTGGCTAATGATCATAATACTTATACTGTTTATCAAGGAGTTGATGCAAATGGAGATGTACGTTATATAGGGATTACTAGCAGAAAGCCAGAAGTTAGATTCTCAGAGCATTTGAATTCAGGGACGAATAGGGCTACACTTGATTATAGACCGATACAAGGAACTGGGAACTTAAATAAGTTAGATGCTAGAATAATGGAGCAGAAATTGATAAATCGATATGGAATGCAGAAGAATGGAGGTTCTTTATATAATTTAAGAAATGAGATAAAACCTAAGTTTTGGGATAAGCATGGAATAGGTAAGTATTAATTTATAAAAATATTATCTTTACTGCAAAAAAGAAACTTGTGATAATATGGCAAAACGAATAGTGACAAAAATGGGAGATATTTTTTGTGTAGAAATAGATAATGGTTATAAAAGATTTTTTCAATATATCATTAATGATATAGAAGCTTTGAATAGCTCTGTAATACGAGTTTTCAAGACCCATTATCCCATGGATTATAGGCCGATTATAGAGGAGATTGTGATGGATGAGGTAGAGTTCTATGCCCATACGGTTTTACGTGCAGGGATAGTTTATGGGGCTTGGTACAAAGTTGGCAACTCAAAAGAGATAGGTGAAGGTCATAAGGATGTTCTATTTGGAACAGCTAGTGATGTCCGAGTTCTTCCAAACAAAGAACTTGAGTTTGTCAGTCCTTCGGAGAATTGGTATGTATGGCACATTAATGAACCTCCTTTGTTTGTAGGTAAACTTACGGAAAAGTATAAGGATTTAGAACAAGGTGATGTAATGTCTTATGTTTCTATAATTGATAGGTTGAGAAATGGAAGGTATATGCGTAAATGTCAAGGGAATGGATAGTTATGAAAAGAAACAGTGAATATAAATAATATGAAAGAATAGATAGTAGAATGGCTTTTGAATTTATGCCGTAACGAGGTAATACCAGAAAATAATGTAACATTAAATTTTGGTGTTTTTGAGTCTATATTAAAAAATAGGCTGTTTCGTGATAGAAAATGAGACAGCCTATTTTTTTGTTTGAGTTTTGTATATGTACTGATGCCGAGCTTATTTCTGAACTTGGTAGTGTTTCACTTAGTGTGTCCGGAGCCGGTCTTTCGGAGTCTTTAGATGT
>NZ_QTLP01000054.1:0-9185 GCF_003635405.1 Parabacteroides sp. AF39-10AC
AAAGGAGTCAGTCGAAAGATTGGCTCCTTTTTTTGGTATATACACCAGCCGTTTAATTTTCAATGATGTCTGCCTCTTATTGCTAGCTTCCATTTACAACAGTCATTTAGATGTAACATGACATGTCTGGTAGGAGGCATTAATAAAATACCAGCTATATCTTTTTTAGCCCAGAAATCAAGCAACCAAATCGAATCTTCATGATTTGTGATTCCACCTTCTTCTAATATCCGGCTTATCCTTTGAGTTGGGATTTTGCGACGTATATCATCGGGAGATAAGGTTCGGATGATTTCTCTGCTTTCTCGTCCTACTTCATTTCTGTATTCTAAGAGTTCTTGAATACGTAGACTTTTGCTTAGCTGAATAATCTGGTTATCAGATAAGGCATTTCCTGTGTCTCTGATAGGGGAATTCATTCGGGTTTGCCAGTCTTCATTGAAGATCTGCTTTTCCCCGTTAACTAATATATTCATGGTCAGATCCTCAATTCTGCTGATATGCCATAATACCCAAGCGATGGTTTCATCTTTCGCTGTAGGCATAATGGCATATTCATCCTCTCTTAAATCTCCGACTAGCTCATCGACCTCGTTTCTCTCATTACCAGACACCACAGAGAGGTGTAATTTCCCATGAATCTCAAGAAAGAGCTCCTTGGTTTGCTCTATTAATTCCGGTTTACGGATAATGCGGTTTAGTTCTTTATGTGATTCGCTTAATCCGGCTCCAAAGTATTTCATTTTGGGGATTATTGGTAGCGTACGGCTGTCCCGGCGGCGGTAACCATCAGCATGCTTCCGCTTCCTCCTACGGTCTCATAATCTAGATCTACGGCGATTACAGCGTTTGCGCCCATTCGTGCCGCATGATCGCTCATTTCTTTCAAGGCCGTTTCTTTCGCTTCGCGTAAGACGCTCTCGTAAGAACCTGCACGTCCTCCGACAATATCCCGGATGCCTGCGAAGAAATCTTTGAATACATTCGCTCCGATGATCGTTTCACCGGATACGATTCCGAAGTACTGGGTAATTTCTTTTCCTTCGATCGTGTTAGTTGTTGTGAGTAACATAGCTTTTCAATTTAATCGTTTGAGGGCAAATATAAGATAAAGGGCGAACCAGTGTACTGATTCGCCCTTTGTTTTTATGTTTCTTTATATGAATTTATTTTACCGGTTGATCGGTCATGATAAACTCAAGCTTACCTCCATTTATGATATCGGAGTGGCTGATGAAAGGAGTCTCTAGGACTTTACCGTTTAGCTTGACTTCTTTAACGTATTTATTGGCGGGACTATTGTTGGTCGCCACGATCTCGAAAATACCGCCTTTTACGTGCATAGAAGCCTTATTTACCATCGGACGGCCCAATGTGTAAACCGGAATACCCGGACTTACCTGATAGAAACCTAGGGCGCTCATGACATACCAAGCAGACATCTGTCCGCAATCCTCATTACCGATGATACCATCCGGTTCATTCGTGTAGAAATTCTGCATGATATAATCTAAATACCCTTGCCCTTTCCATGGAGAATCTGTCCAGTTATAAAGATAGGCCATATGGTGGCTCGGCTCGTTTCCATGAGCGTATTGGCCGATCAATCCGGTAATATCTCCGGAGGCTTCCGCCCCGTCAATCTGGGAAGAGGTGGTGAATAAGGTGTCTAAACGTGTTTCCAGCTCTTTCTTGCCACCGATAGCGGCGATGAAGTTGTCCATATCATGTGGTGCGAAGAAACTCCATTGGAAGGCATTCCCTTCGGTATAGTCGCTTTTCATATGCGAAGAATAGCGAGGGTTGAATGGAGTACGGAAAGAACCGTCGCCCATTACCGGACGCATCATTTTCGTCTCGGGATCTAAATAGCGTTTGTAGTATTCGGCTTTCTTGGCATACTCATTCGCCAACTCTATATTACCTGCCTTCTTGGCGATTTGGGAGATACACCAATCCTCGTATGCCATCTCCAATCCCCACGATACGGATTCGGGAACAGAGTCGGCGGGGACGAAACCATATTTCTCCTTATAGTAAGGGTGCATCGTGATCAGATCCAACTCACGGGTTCCTTTGAACTTCTCGGCAAGATCCTCACGGTAAACGGAAGAACGTGCGCCGGCTTCCGCCCACGTGCTCATATCACCTTCCGCTAAATCTTTCGCTACAAGATCGGCGAGGACCGAGACGGCCGGATATCCTACCATACAACCTGTATAACTAGAGGCTAAAGGCCATTTGGGTAATATTCCACCTTCTTTATAACCTTGCACGAGTACCTTACCCCAATCTGTCGCTAGGTCCGGATTAATGATCGTCATTAACGGATGAAGCGCACGGAACGTATCCCATAAGGAGAATACGGAATAATTTACGTAACCCGGTTCGGCGGTATGCACTTTCTTGTCCATGCCCAGATAACGCCCGTCCACGTCTTGATAAGCGAAGGGGGCGATCATGGTATGGTAGAGCGCCGTATAGAAATTGACCATGACTTTCGGATCTGCCTCGATCTGGATCAAGTTTAACGCCTCGTTCCAAATATGCGTTGATTCCTCACGGGTCTTATCGAAATCCCATCCGGGCAATTCTGCCTCGAGATTCTTCTCGGCGCCTTCCGGATCGACTACGGATAAGGCTACTTTTACATAAAGCGGTTGTGCCTTTTCAGCGAATTTGTAATGGAACTTCAAATCTTCCGCCGTATTCAGGCGTAAGAACAAGGAGTCTTTACGTAATTTCCCTCCGATGTATTGGTATACGGTCTCGATCGGTTCCGAGAAAGTAATCCGATAGGACATGGAGTGGAAATGCGCCCAACCTTGTGTCTTCACGGTTCCTTCCACCGTGGAGTCGTTTACAAGTAAATATTGGTTATCGATCAGCTTATGTCCCCAGTTCGGTTGAAGGATATGCCCTAAGTCAAGCAGGACACGACGTTCTTTGGGATTGTCGTATGTATATTTATGGAAACCTACACGATCCGTAGAAGTCAATTCCACGTTGATGCCAAAGTTATCCAAGCGTACGGCATAATACCCCGGTGTCGCTTTCTCAGTGTCTTTCTTGAAGGTAGCTACCGGTTTGATGGAATCTCCACCGGAGAAAGGTAATAAAGCTACGTCACCCAGATCGCCGATACCCGTACCAGAAAGATGCGTGTGGCTGAACCCGTAGATATGGTCATCATCATAATGGTAACCACTACTTGCGTCCCATCCCAAGATATGGGTATCCGGGCTTAGTTGTACCATCGCGTACGGACGGGTAGCTCCGGGGAATGTGTGTCCATGGAACCCGGTTCCGATGAATGGGTCTACATACCTCACCTCATCTTGTAGTCGCGGCGACTCCGGCGCTTGCTTGCATCCTACCAGCAGGCAGGCAAGAGCGGCCTGAAAAAATAAGATCGTTCTTTTCACTGTTATTATTGATTTAGTTTGTAATAAGCGAATTATCAATCATCTGTCACAAAGATAATGGCTTTGGGGGAATATTGGAAATTTCCTTTTAAAATCTGCAACCTTTTTCGGGCTTGGCTCGTCTTATAGATAAAAAAGTATGGGAACAAATGAATTTACGACAAAGATATTGCCGCTGAAGAATAACCTTTTCCGGGTTGTTTTCCGGATTACCGGAGACGTGGAGCAGTCTGAGCAGATCGTTCAGGAAGCCCTGCTTAAGGTTTGGGAAGACCGGGATAGCTGGATTGTCATTGAGAATTTACCTTCCTATTGCATGATGGTAGCGCGTAATCTGGCATTGAGGGAAACGTATTCCGGAAATAAGGAAAGGATGGAGCGGTATGCGGTAAGGTAATCTGTTTATGGATCGTGTATGGACTATCAACGAATAAATAAGTTGCTGGATAAATATTGGGAATGCGCCACATCCGTGGAGGAAGAGCGGGAATTACGCCAGTTTTTCTCCTCAGCGGTGGTACCTCCCGACTTATTACCTTATAAGGCTTGGTTCGTATCTCATGAGGCCGAGGCATTACCCCCTTTGGGGAAAGAATTTGATGCTCGTATATTAGAACATATCTCGGAAGATCGAAAATTAATCACTACATTTGGAACGTTATTTAAATCTATTACTCATTTAATTCATAAGATTATGGGAACGAACATGAAGAAAGCCTTTACCACCCTTTTATGCCTTTTGTTTTGTATCACGATCTCGGCACAGGATAAAGCCGCAGATCTCAGTAAGTTCGTAGGCGATTGGTCCTTCTCTGCCCCCGACGCTCCGTATGGATATCAAGATGGCAGTTTGCAGATAAAGCAAGAGAACGGCAAGTTGACCGCTAAAGTGAATATACAAGGTAGTACCTTGGAGATAAATGATATCAAGGCGAAAGGAGATACCTATACCAGCTCTTTTTATGTGGATGGAACGCCTGTAGACTTAACTATGACCCAGAAAGGAAATGAGTTAGAGGGAATGGCCGACGCCGGAGGTATGCAGATTCCCGTGAAATTCAAGAAAACGAAGAAGTAACCGCTTTGTGGTACTGTGAGTTTCTGTTAACTTTGCGGCAAAAACTACAAAAGGATGTTTACAGTAATCGGAATCATGTTCTGCGGCATTGCCGTCGGGTATTTCTTTCGTAAAGTAGAATTGCTGCAAAAGATCGGTAAGCCTATTTCTTATACAATTCTTCTTCTTTTGTTCCTGCTGGGAATTTCGGTAGGGGCCAATGAGTCTATCGTGAATAATCTTACGACGTTGGGCGGGCAAGCCTTGTTGATTGCTTCGGCCGGTACGTTGGGTAGCGTCTTGGCGGCGTGGGGAGTTTATCATTTCTTTTTTAAGGAAAGGAGCCGGGGATGAAAGGGAGTTTGATCGTCGTGGGCTTCTTTGCCTTGGGGTGCTTGCTGGGATGGAGCGGTTATCTGCCCGGGGTCATTATCGAGAATGATATAACGGTTTATGTACTTTACCTCTTGATGTTTCAAGTAGGGATTAGCATAGGAAGCGATAAGAAACTGAAAGATATTTTATCGAGTATACGGCCGAAACTCTTATTGGTGCCTCTGGCTACTATTATCGGGACGTTGAGCTTCTCGGCCCTGATCAGCCTTGCTCTTACCAAATGGAGTGTGTTCGATTGTTTGGCGGTCGGAAGCGGTTTCGCCTATTATTCATTATCCTCCATCTTGATAACAGAGCTAAAAGAACCGACGCTGGGGGCGCAATTGGCGGCGGAGTTAGGAACGATCGCCTTGATCGCTAATATTATCCGTGAGATATTCGCCTTGCTGGGCGCTCCGTTGTTCGTTAGATATTTCGGAAGGCTATCTCCGATCTGCGCGGGAGGAGCTACTACGATGGATACGACATTGCCGATTATCACCCGTTATTGTGGAAAGGATTTGGTCTTTGTCTCTATCTTTCACGGGATCTTGGTGGACTTCACGGTTCCGTTTTTCGTTTCTTTCTTCTGTTCGATGTGAGTGAAAGAGGCTTCCGAGATCTCGGAAACCACCTTGCAAGGTTGAAAAGTCATTTCCGAGGTCTCGGAAAGCATTTTGCAAGGTTGAAAAGTCGTTTCCGAGGCCTCGGAAGGCATTTTACAAGGTTGAAAGGTCATTTCTAGGCCTCGGAAGGCATTTTACAAGGTTGAAAAGTCATTTCCGAGGCCTAGAAAAGCTATTTTACAGTTTGCAGCATCACTTCTACCGCTCTTTTTAATTGCGTGTCCTCGCCGGAGAGCTGCGCCTCGGGAGTATTGTACACCTCTACATCCGGTTGCAATTGTTGGTTTTCCAGATAATTGCCTTGCATATCTTTCACGCCTACTTGCGGGATACCGAACACCAAGGTCGGATCGATCTGCGTTTCCCACCATACGGCTGTCATGGTTCCCGGAACCGGGGCGCCGATCAGCTTGCCGATACCTAAGGTCTTATAAACCCAAGGGAAACCATGAGCGTTCGAGTAATTATCCTCGCAGATCAAGACACAGGACGGTTTGGTCCACTTATTGTAAGGATCGCTACCGATGTATTGTCCGCGCGGCTCGAAGCGCTGATACTCCTTGCCGCTCAATAAGGTAGCCAGATCATCATGCAACCAGCCACCTCCGTTATGGCGGGTATCCACGATCACGGCTTTCTTATTCCGGCAACGGCCTAATAAGGCGGAATAGACCTCGCGGAAACTCTCGCTGTTCATACCTCTCACATGTACATATCCGATTTGCCCGTTCGATAATTTATCTACGGTTTCTTGGCAATTCTCGATCCATCTTTTATAAAGGAGGTTCGATAGCTCTCCGTTACTGATCGCTTTTACCTGTTCCTCGAAACGCTGTTTGCTGGTAGGATCATAGACAGAAAGCATTACTTTCTTACCGACTTTACCGCTTAGCAGTGGATAATAATCGGCGTCTTTCTTTATCGGTGTTCCGTCTATCTTCTCGATGATACAGCCTTTCTTTATCTGGCTGCCGGCCAATGTCAGCGGGCCCTTGGCGATGATTTCCTCGATCTTCAATCCGTCGCCCGTGTATGCGTTATCGAAGAAAGCGCCTAGGCTGGCGGTTTCCGGCCCGGTTAGTCCCGGATTGTAACGGGCGCCCGTATGGGAGCCGTTCAGCTCGCCCAATAGCTCGGAAAGCATCTCTTGGAAATCAAAATTATTGTTGATATGCGGAAGGAAACGGGCGTAAGCGGTCTCATACCCTTTCCAATCCATGCCCCGGAGTGTCGGATCATAGAACTTATCCAAGACTTGACGCCAAGCGTGGTGGAAGATATAAGCACGCTCCTCTGCCGGACGATAAGCGAACTCGGCCTTGAAAGCGATCGGTTTTTCCTTGCTATCCTTCAACTCTATCTTTTTCAGTTTACCGCCGGCGGTAAGATAGAGGTTCTCTACTTTCTTATCGGCGAATAGAGTGCCTCGACCGACATTCTTGAGCAGTAATTTAGTGGACTTTTCCTTCAAGTCGTGTTCCCATAAATCAAAGCCTTTCTCGAAAGCGGCGCAATAATATAGTTTATCTCCTTTCGGGGCGAGTACGGCGTCTCCCAATGAGGATGAATTAGCGGTCAGGCGAATAATCCGGTCCTTGCGGTTCTCCAAATCAAACTTCAAGGGGGCTACAGGCTTATCCTTATCCTCTTTTTTCTTATCGGAATCTTTATCGGATGTCTTATCCTCGTCCTTATCTTTGTTTTCATCCGCTTCTACCAAGGCCAGTTCTTCTTTACTGAGGCGGAATTTATCGTAAGCCTCACCGTCGAAGAACATGATGTACACATCCCGCTCGGCACCCCAGCTACCGTGGCTGCGGAAACCGGCACGGTCGGAGGACCAGATCATGGCCTTACCGTCTAATACCCATTTTGCGTCGCCATCCGAATAACCGCTTTCCGTCAGGTTCGTTACCTCGCCGCTACCGTCCGCTTTCACGAGGGCGATATCCGTATTGTTCCATCCTCCGATGGAGATGTAATCAACCAAGAACCACTTGCTGTCTGGCGACCATTGGAAATGCTGGTCTCCATCGCTATACGAATAGAGGTATTTACCGTCCAATACGGTGCGGACCTGCTTGGTCTTTCGGTTGATAACACGTAAGGTGGTTCGGTTCTCAAGGAAAGCCACCTCGTTGCCATCCGGAGAGTATAAGGGTTGGAACGAGGTTTGTCCGGAGACTACAAGAGGCTCCTCTTTCAATTCCGGGGCGTAAGTGAATTGCTTATCTTCGTCACGTGTAAGTTTACTTTCGTAGATCCCCCATGTTCCTTCCCGTTCGGCGGAATATACCAATGAACGTCCGTCGGGACTGAAATCTATATTGCGCTCTTGTTGCGGCGTGTTCGTGATTTGACGAGTCGTCTCGTATTCAATAGAAGTTACGTAAACATCGCCACGAGTGATAAACGCTACCTCTTTTCCATTCGGGGAGACGGCGATATCCGTAGCTCCATCGGTCAGAAGACGATGGATCACGTCGTTCTCGATCTTATCCGCGACGATCTGGATATTCACCTTGGCCGGTTTCTGGCCTTCCTTAACGGTATAGATCTCGCCGTCGTAACTATAGCATAGAGTCCCGGAATTATCGGAGGTAAGGAAACGCACGGGGTGGGTGGTATGCGTCGTGATTTGTTTCTCGCTGTTGCCTGCCAAATCCTTCTTGAAGATGTTAAAGCTTCCTTTCTCCTCGCTTAGGTAATAGAAAGACGCCCCATCCGCGGCCCATACAGGATTACGATCCTCACCGCCAAAAGTGGTTACTTTCTGGAAAGAGCGATCTTTTCCAAGCGTACATAACCAGATATCACGGGTGATAGAAGATTGATGATGCTTGCGCCAAGGGTCCTCGTAACCTTTGTAGTCATTGTATAATAATTTACTGCCATCTTTGCTGAGGGCTATATTTTCCATGTATAACGAAGAATATAAATCCGGCCTTCCTCCGTCCGTGCTTATCTCATAGACTTGCATAAAGCGGGTGCCGGGGAATTGGATATCCTTGGCGTCTTGCAATACGTTGGCTAGATACAAGATGTGTCCGTTGTCCTTAAAGGTAGTGGGATATTCGTTTGTGGAGTGGGTGGTGAGCCGCTTAGGTTCCCCTCCCTCCTTGTTCATGAGAAATACATCGAAGTTGCCGCTACGGTTGGAGGCGAAGGCTATTCTCTGTCCGTCGGGCGACCAGACCGGACGGGTATCATGCGCCGGATGTGTTGTCAACTGCCGGGCTTTTCCTCCGGAAGAAGGGACCGTGTAGATATCCCCTTGGTAAGAAAATGCGATCGTCTGCCCGTCCGGGGAGATCGCGCAGTAACGCATCCATAACGGACTGTCGTCTGCTTGCGCCGCCGCCGATAAAAATAACGCCAGCGCAGGAATCATCAAGTTTTTCATGTGTACTCTATTTTAGATTTACAAATGTAATCGATTTTCGATATTTATTAGGAGAAATAATTGCGTAGATTAAATTTTTAAATATTTTTGCATATGAACTTTAAAACCGCCAAGATGATGACGAAATATAGGGTGTGTATGACTTTTATGTCCATTTTATTATTGCTATTTCATTTTGTGTTTCTGTTTTCTTGTGGAAAGCTACCGGAAAAAACATTTGCTTTTTCTGATAACCTGCGGATTGACTGGCTCACCCGATAAACCTGGGGGATTAAGCATACAGCTTTGTAAGTCTGAAA
>NZ_QTLP01000055.1:0-7562 GCF_003635405.1 Parabacteroides sp. AF39-10AC
AATATCCGCATGAACGAAAAAGATAAACTTTTATTCATGTTCCAAAAATCAATTTATGAATTAATACAAAACAAGAAGAAAATATGAACAAGCAATTCATTATCACGAATTTCGCCGCATTTGCTCTCATGCTGTTCCTGCCGACCGGATGCAGGCAGGCGGACGGCAAGCAGGATGCGGTGCAGAGTTATCGGGTCATAAAGGTCGCGGCAAGTCCGGTGGAAATCTCCGAGTCCTATTCCGCCGCCATACGCGGACGGCAGGATGTGGACATCCTGCCGCAAATATCCGGGCGCATTATCCGTCTGAAAGTGAAAGAGGGTGAACGGGTGAAGACCGGTCAAGTATTGGCTGTAATTGACCAAGTGCCCTATCGGGCGGCATTACGCACGGCGCAGGCCAATGTCAGCGCGGCACAGGCAAAAGTGGAAACGGCAAGAATCGAGCTGCGGGGCAAGCAGGCATTGTTTGACGAGAAGGTCATATCCGACTACGAGCTTTCTCTCGCCCGGAACCAACTGGCAGTGGCGTGTGCTGAACTCGAACAGGCAAAGGCACAAGAATCGGATGCACGCAACAATCTCTCCTATACGGAAATCAAAAGCCCGAGCAACGGAGTAGTAGGCACATTGCCCTATCGCATCGGTGCGCTTGTCGGTCCCAATATGGCACAGCCTTTCACGGTCGTGTCCGACAATGCGGAGATGTATGCCTATTTCTCCATTTCGGAGAATATGCTACGGCGATATTCGGCTCGCTATGGCTCGATTGACAGCATGATAGCCGGGACGCCGGAAGTGGGCCTGCAACTCAACGACGGCAGCCTGTACAAGGCGAAAGGACGTATTGAAACCGTAAGCGGCGTGGTGGATCCTGTTACCGGAACGGTACAAATCAAAGCCCTGTTCCCCAATCCCGACCGCGAACTGTTGAGTGGCAGCATCGGCAATGTCATCCTTCAAAACCCGAAAACGGAGGCCGTAACCATTCCCATGACCGCCACCGTGGAACTGCAGGACAAGATTATCGCTTACCGTCTGAAAAACGGACAGGCGGAAGCCGCCTATCTCACGGTGGACCGCCTGAACGACGGCAACCGGTTTATCGTAAAAGAAGGTCTTTCGGTCGGTGACACCATTGTCGCCGAAGGCGTGGGACTGGTGAGAGAAGGCATGAGCATAACCCCTAAAAACGAAACGAAATGAACCTGCGATTTTTTATAGACCGCCCGGTGTTTTCGGGCGTTATCTCGGTGGTGATTGTACTGTTGGGCATGATTTCCATGTTTTCCTTGCCGGTGGAACAATACCCCGACATCGCACCTCCGACCATCAACGTATTCGCAACTTATCCGGGAGCAAACGCTGAAACCGTGCAGAAGGCAGTGATAACCCCTCTGGAAGAAGCCATCAACGGAGTGGAAGACATGACCTATATGACTTCCACGGCATCGAATACGGGAGATGCTTCCATCAACATCTATTTCAAACAGGGAACCAACGCGGACATGGCGGCGGTAAACGTGCAGAACCGCGTGAACGGCGCACTGAGCCAACTTCCGGCGGAAGCCACCAAGACCGGTGTCACCACTGAAAAGCAGCAGAATGCCGAACTGATGACTTTCGCGCTCTATTCGCCCGATGACCGCTTCGACCAGACCTTCCTGAGCAATTACGTGAAAATCAATGTCGAGCCGAGGCTGAAACGTATCAGCGGCGTGGGAAAGGCACAGTTGTTCGGTTCCAACTACAGCATGCGACTTTGGCTGCGTCCCGACAAGATGGCGCAATACGGGCTTATCCCCGATGACATCTCTGCCGTACTTGCACGACAGAACATCGAGGCCGCCACCGGCTCCTTCGGTGCCAATCATCCTACCGCCAATGAATACACGATGAAATACCGCGGACGCTTGTCCGGAGCGGAAGAGTTCGGTGAGCTGGTCGTCAAGTCACTGCCGGGCGGCAATGTGCTTCGGTTGAAAGAGGTTGCCGATGTGGAACTGGGCGATGAATACTACAACTATTCCTCCGAGGTGAACGGGCATCCGGCAGCTATGATGCTCATCAACCAGAAAGCCGGGTCCAATGCATCAAGCACCATCAAGGAGATTCACGAAGTGCTTGACGACCTTAGCCGGGACTTGCCCGAAGGGACGGAATTCGTGGTGCTTACCGATACCAACAAGTTCCTGTATGCCTCCATCCACTCTGTCCTCCGCACCTTATTGGAAGCGATACTTCTGGTCATCGTGGTGGTGTATGTGTTCTTGCAGGACATCAAGTCAACGCTTATCCCTACCATATCCATCTTCGTTTCCATCATCGGCACATTTGCCGTGATGTCCATGATTGGATTCTCCATCAACCTGCTCACCCTGTTCGCGCTTGTGCTTGCCATCGGAACCGTGGTCGATGATGCCATTGTGGTGGTGGAAGCGGTGCAGGCGAAGTTCGATGAGGGCTATCAATCAGCAGTTCTCGCGGCTGATGATGCCATGAAAGGCGTTTCGTCGGCTATCCTGACCTCTACCATAATCTTTATGGCAGTGTTTTTCCCCGTAGCCATGATGGGCGGGACTTCGGGAGCGTTCTACACGCAGTTCGGTATCACGATGGCTGTTGCCGTGGGAATCTCGGCAGTCAATGCCTTCACACTCTCACCGGCACTTTGCGCGCTGCTGCTGAAACCCTATATCGATGAGCAGGGCAACACTAAGAACAATTTTGCAGCCCGTTTCCGTAAAGCGTTCAATGCCGTCTTCGACAGTCTGAGCCGACGCTATGTACGTGGAGTGATGTTCATTATCCATCGCCGATGGCTGTTGTGGAGCATCATAGGCATTTCTTTCGGGTTGCTGGTGCTGCTGGTCAATGTCACAAAGACGGGACTTATTCCCGAAGAGGACACCGGGACGGTCATGGTGAGCATGAACACGAAGCCCGGCACATCCATGGCTCAGACAAGTAAGGTGATGGAGCGTATCAACAGCCGTCTCGACAGCATCGGCGAGATTGAATACAGCGGTGCGGTAGCCGGTTTCTCTTTCAGCGGTTCCGGTCCCTCGCAGGCGATGTATTTCGTGACACTCAAAGACTGGGAGGATCGTAAGGGAGAGGGGCAGTCGGTGAATGATGTCATCGGAAAGATTTATGCCGCCACTTCAGATATTCCCGATGCCACGGTGTTCGCCATGTCGCCTCCGATGATTGCCGGGTACGGCATGGGAAACGGTTTCGAGCTTTATTTGCAGGACAAGGCGGGCGGAAACATCGCCGCTTTCAAGGAAGAGGCGGACAAGTTTGTCGAAGCCTTGTCGCAACGACCCGAAATCGGCGAAGTCTATTCCTCCTTTGCCACGGACTATCCGCAATACTGGGTGGATATCGATGCCGCCAAATGTGAGCAGTCGGGTGTGTCGCCCGCAGATGTGCTTTCCACATTGTCGGGCTATTATACCGGACAATATGTTTCCGACTTTAACCGGTTCTCCAAGCTCTACCATGTGACCATGCAGGCTCCGGCGGAATATCGTGTGAATGCGGAATCCCTGCACCACATGTATGTGCGCGCCTCCGATGGCGGCATGTCGCCTTTGAGCCGGTTCGTGCGCCTGACCAAGACCAACGGCCCGTCAGACCTCACCCGTTTCAACCTGTTCAACGCCATCTCGATTAGCGGGTCGCCGGCGCAGGGTTACAGTTCAGGGCAGGTGCTCGAAGCCATCGGCGAGACGGCACGTGAAGTGCTTCCGTCAAATTACACATACGAGTTTGGCGGCATTTCGCGTGAGGAAAGCAAGACGACCAACAATGCCACGCTTATATTCCTGCTCTGCATGGTTCTGGTCTATCTGATTCTGTGCGCCTTGTATGAGAGCGTGTTCATACCCTTCGCGGTTCTGTTGTCGGTGCCTTGCGGACTAATGGGCAGTTTCCTGTTTGCGTGGCTCTTCGGTCTGGAGAACAACATCTACATGCAGACCGGATTAATCATGATTATCGGCCTGCTTGCCAAGACCGCCATCCTGCTTACCGAATACGCCGGCAAGCGGCGGTCGGAAGGCATGACGCTGGCACAGGCAGCATACAGTGCGGCAAAAGTCCGCCTGCGCCCTATATTGATGACTGTGCTGTCCATGGTGTTCGGTCTTGTCCCGCTGATGATGGCGCACGGAGTGGGTGCCAACGGCAGCCGTTCGCTTGCCACAGGTGTAATCGGTGGAATGATTGTCGGTACTTTGGCTCTGTTGTTCCTTGTGCCGTCATTGTTTATTGTATTCCAATATATTCAAGAACGTGTTAAGCATAATTAAATGAAGAAGACAGTAATATATATCATATTGTCAGGATGGATGTTTGCCGGTTGTGGCACATACAGCCGGTATCATCGTCCTGACCTCTCAACGGAGAATCTGTATCGGGACGTACCGGCGGACATTGATACAACGACCATCGCGTCCCTGTCGTGGCGGGAAATGTTTACCGACCCGAAACTCCAGTCCTTGATTGAAACCGGACTTGAACGGAACACAGACCTCAATGTGGCACGGTTACGCGTGGAAGCGACAGAAGCCGTCCTGATGACTGCCAGACTATCATATCTTCCATCACTGGGACTGACTGCCGAAGGTAATGCCAATAAACATGACGGAGCAACGGCAAAGACATATAATGTGGGAGCGTCGGCAAGCTGGGAACTGGACATCTTCGGCAAACTTACGGCGGCAAAGCGTGGTGCAGCCGCCGCGTTACAAGGAAGCCGTGCCTACCGGCAGGCCGTACAGACACAGCTTGTCGCCACTATTGCAGACAGTTACTACACCCTTGCCATGCTTGACGCACAAATGGCAATAAGTAACCGGACTTTGGAGAACTGGCGGACTACCGTACGTACTCTTGAAGCGTTGAAAAAAGTGGGGAAATCAAACGAAGCCGGCGTATTGCAGGCAAAGGCGAACGTGATGCGACTCGAAGCATCCCTGTTATCCATACGCAAGAGTATTTCCGAAACAGAAAATGCCCTGTCTGCGATACTTGCCATGCCGTCACACTCGATTGGACGAAGTAATCTGGCCGAGGCTGCTTTCCCCGATACTGTCTCGATTGGAGTCCCTTTGCAACTGCTTTCCAACCGTCCCGACGTGCGTCAGGCTGAAATGGAACTGGCGCAGGCGTTCTACGCCACCAATGCGGCTCGTGCCGCCTTCTATCCCAATATTACCCTCTCGGGGACTCTTGGATGGACTAATAACGGCGGTGGCGTAATCGTAAATCCCGGACAATGGTTGCTCAATGCCATCGGTTCCCTGACACAGCCCTTATTCAACCGGGGCACAAACATCGCCAACTTGAAGATAGCCAAAAGCCGTCAGGAAGAAGCCAAACTGTTGTTCCGGCAATCATTGCTGAACGCTGGAAAAGAAGTGAACGATGCTCTGACTGCATGGCAGACGGCAAAATCGCAAATTGAAATCAATGCTCGACAGGTTGAAACATTATGCGATGCTGTGCGAAAGACAGAATCGCTTATGCGTCATTCCAATGCCACCTATCTGGAAGTGTTGACCGCCCAACAGTCTCTTCTCGAAGCGGAAGTGCAACAGCTACAAACTCGTTTTGAACGCATACAAAGTGTAATCAAACTTTATCATGTGTTGGGAGGAGGAATGTAACTGCAATAAATAGAAAAATTTGAAATTATTATTAGTGTTATTCATCTCGGATATTTTTCGTGATTCTGCCGCATGTAGATATTGTACGAAAGCAATATTTGGATTGTAAAATATCAAGCCAATGAAAATACTTTTGCAGCATAAAATATTTATAGGATACTTTCTTTTAATGGCGATCATTGGCAGCATGGTCGCTATTGTTCTGCACGAGCGTAGTCGTGTACAGAAAATAGAGAATGAATCAATCGCTATTTTTCAAACCCAGCACAATATCAATACCACACACCGCTATGTGACCACGTTAGTAACTTATGGTGAATCCGTCATGGTATGGAATGATGAGGATTCTGGGTGAAGTATAAGAATATCAGAGAAGGGGAACAATTGCATTTCGATTTGCATTTTCTTAACCGCATAAAGAAACAGTTCCCGGGGATAAAAGCTATTTCGCCTGAAATAACAGGACCTTATTCGCAAGTGATGAATAAAGCTAAAAGCGGACTTTTTAAGATTATAGGAATCAATGAAAACTATATGGGAATTAAGATACTTAAAATCAACGAAGATGGACGATATTTTAATAAAGGAGATGACGAGAATACCCGTAATGTTACCATTATCGGCGAAAATGTCAGTACGACCTTATTTAATAATCAAAAAGCGTTGGGTAAGTCGATCAACATTGCCGGTATTGATTTTAAGGTGATAGGCGTACTAAAGAATGATGATATTTTCAGCGCTTCGGAAATCAATTCGGTATATGTGCCCTTCTCAAGTTACATAAACTGTATTGACAATAAGACTCCATTGCGCGCTTTCTGTTTATATCTGAACAAAGAAGTTGATTCCAAGCGATTTGAGAATGAGCTGAGAGCCTTCATCGCTAATAAATACCAATTTGCTTATTCTGATAAGCAAGCCTTACAGATAATCAATTTTGAGACACAAACATCTGCTTTTGAGGGACTCTTTGATGGATTGAAAATGTTTATCTGGATCGTAGGAATTTGTTTTCTGATAAGTGGTATTGTTGGAGTAAGCAACATCATGTTTGTCGTGATCAAAGAAAGGAGTAGCGAAATAGGCATCCGTAAGGCTGTAGGAGCAACTCCTAAATCCATTCTTGTGTTAATGCTGACGGAATCTGTCATCATAACTGTAATCTCCGGTATCATCGGATTGATATCAGGTGCAGCTATTCTTGAGATTATAAATTGGTTGCTCGAAAGCGCCCGTCACGCGACAATGATAAAGCATGCAGAAATAGATATAAATGTAGCTGTTCTCGCTTTGGTTATCTTGATTTTGTCCGGTGTCATTGCCGGAGCATTTCCGGCTATGAAAGCATCTGTTATACAACCCATTGACGCCATTAGAAACGAAAATATAGGATAATGAAGACATTTAAGATTATATTAATTTGCATCTTTTCCGCCACACTGGCATTTGTTGCTTTTCGTTCTTCGCTAAGAGGTACAAAGGCAATTTACGAAACTACACAACCACAATATCGCGAGATCAAAGAGGAAATAAACATATCCGGCAATGTTTTTCCGATGAAGGAGATCGAAATAAAATCGCAGATATCGGGAGTCCTGGACAAGATTAATGTTTCGATAGGAGATAAAGTGCGCATAGGAGATTAAATATAAATTCAAGCAATCATAGCCCGTAATTCACTGAATTTGGCTATCTTTGCATAACATTTGAGAAAAACGGCGATTGGCAGGAGCTTTTCGCCGCCAACATATAGGATAAGACCGCAAGGCGTTTCAAGCGAAAATCTGGTAAATTGGAACTACGGAGACGATTGCGTGATGCTTATGCTATGCTTACGCATAGCGTGCATTCACGTACTCTCCGTAAAGGCTTTACCAGAGCCATCGCT
>NZ_QTLP01000055.1:7572-8781 GCF_003635405.1 Parabacteroides sp. AF39-10AC
TAGCGTGCATTCACGTACTCTCCGTAAAGGCTTTACCAGAGCCATCGCTTGAAGGTAGTGTGAATTGCACGCTACTTTTTTACCCTTGCCTAACGAAAGGAAACGATTATGGGTAAAGTTCAGATTCTCGCCGTACTGACGATGGACGGATGTCTTTCTTCAGAGTTATATGATAAAGCACATCAGGATTTGTGCCTTGACCGTTGCGGTCTTGATGAAATCAGGAAGAAAGCCTTTTACCGTGTGACACCGGACTATTCCATTTCAATGCTGCACGAATGGAGAAAAGACTGCACAAACATCCGTTACCTCGCGGAAGCCACACCGGACACGGCAGACTATATAAACGGACTGCTGCGGATGCACGCTGTGGATGAAATCATACTATACACCGTTCCTTTCATATCCGGAAGCGGACGACATTTTTTTAAGTCGGCTCTGCCAGAGCAACACTGGACGCTTTCCTCTTTGAAAAGCTATCCCAACGGTGTATGTCGCATTATCTATATCCTTGATAAAAAAGCAAGATAGCCAAAATGTGCGGCAAGCATACATTTCTATTTTCAGGAATAGAATAAATGTTCCGATTACAAACAATTTAAGTCGGAGATAATTTGTCCTTGTGAAAAAATACTGAATTTTATACCTCTGAAATCCAGCACTTTGTAAAATTGAGTGTTGGATTTTTTATTTTCTGCCGCGTTTTTTGCCAATTATATTCATGTGCGCACGCAGAAAACAAAGTGTAATTTTCAAAATTGACAGAACCATGAATTATTTCTTGCTGGCGGAAACCGACTTTTTCCGCCTGATAAACGAAGCCGGCGACTGCAATATGGAAACGGCATACACGGCTTTCGCCACCCAAGTGATCGAACTGTGCAACGGCGGCATGGACATGAACCTTACCGTCATCGCGCTTGCCTACATCGAAATCGAGTTGCAGCACCATCCCGTACGTAATCTGTCAGAAGAAAAAAGAGAGATTGCCGCCTACGTCAGCAAGGCTCTGTCTTTCGTAAGAAAGATGCAGAAATTCCTTGCCACGCCCCAAGTGCCACCACTAATATCCGCCAACAACGCAACAGAAACCACCGCCAGCCTTCTTCAATGGACGGGCAATGCCATCGACCTCGTGGAACTTATCTACGGCATAGACGTGATGGGCTGCATCAACAACGGCAATATGCCGCTCAAACAGCTCGCCCC
>NZ_QTLP01000056.1:0-8256 GCF_003635405.1 Parabacteroides sp. AF39-10AC
CAAATTTCAAATAGGTTTATAACAAGCAGATAAATCTCTCTGAAAGATTGATTATCCACCGAACATTATGTGCCACAAAAAAAGAAAATGAGAATATGAAACAAGAATTTGAAGGTTTTGATTTTACAAACTTTTGGGATGATAATTACTATGCCCGCAAGGAGTATATCAGTGATGCCCCAACTGATGAATTGATAGCTGATGTAGAGAAAGAATTAGGATACAAGTTGCCAGCTTCCTATATATGGCTGATGAAGCAGCATAATGGAGGCATCCCTTTCAATACATGCTTCCCTACTGATTCACCCACAAATTGGGCTGAAGACCATATTGCTATAACTGGCATTTACGGTATAGGTAGGGAAAAGGACTATTCACTATGTGGAGAAATTGGCAGTCAGTTTATGATTGATGAATGGGGATATCCGGAAATAGGTGTGGCTATTTGTGACTGTCCGAGTGCTGGGCATGATATGATTTTCTTGGATTATCGAGAATGTGGTCCATTCGGAGAACCAAAAGTTGTGCATATCGATCAAGAATCAGATTTCAAAATAACTACATTAGCAGAAAATTTTGAGGATTTTATACGAGGGCTTGAAAATGCTGAGAAATATGAGGAATAGTAAGTAAGGCACATAACAAGCGGAAGAATCTCCCTAAATGGTCGATTATCCGCCGAACATTAGTTGCGGTCAAAAACGAAATAAAAATGAATGTAATATCAGAAAAAGAATATTCGTTTTCAAATGCGCTTTTTTGGAACGTAATGTTACATCATCATATTCGAGCCTTTGATGAAGAAAGGGATGCGAATTTTGATGAAGTATGGGATGAAGAACTTGTACCAACATTGTTGGATGAAAAGAAGTACAAGAAATATTGGTGTTGGCTATCTCAAATTGATTTGAAAACATCCGAAAATCAAGGTGAAATAGAAAATCCAAGAACTCTAACACTTCCTATCGGCAGCGATATTGTATTGACAATAGAATTTCATCCTTGCTGTACATATTATTTTTTGAATGACACTTTAATCGGGGAAGTTAGTGGCAACTTTCACTTGAAGTATCTCACATATTCGGAATTAATGAGGATTACAAAAGAGAAATATGGAGATGTACTGTTCCATTTACTCTTACCTTTGTCTGCAATCAGGGAACAAGAAAAAGACATAGCACTTAATGCAATAATCCAACGATTGCAACAAATTCCCTTATTCAAGGAACATTCCGCATATATAGGTAAATGTATCTTGAATGGATTATTAATATCCAACTCTGACATACAAGAAATTCCCAAGATAGGAACGATATGTACAAGCAATCATTCATATAGAAATGCTTTGGTATATGATGATGAAAGGCAGGAAATAAAGGAGCTAAATATCCTTTTATCGAGATTATAAATATGCAACTAACAAGCGGATTAATCTCCTATAAAGGTCGATTATCCACAGAACATTATCAATGTGCAAAATAAAAAATAAAAGTAGTATGGAACTGAAGCAATATCTTAAAACAAATTGCCACTGGGAAAATCGGGTAATCATAAGCCCGAATGAGCTTATGGCAATTTATTCTAAAGCAAACTACCAACCGACTCCAAAGTTGATAGATTTCCTTATTTATTTCTACAATCAGGAATTTCAGTTTCCAAAAGTGGATGTGCATTTTAATCTAAAGAAAACATTAAACGATAATCCGCATTACTTATTCTACGACCAATTTTGTGAACTACTCCATGTTTCGGATATTTGTCCTTTTGGGGAATACGAACATGGATATATGGTCTTGCTTGTTGATAGTAAAAACAACATATACGGCGTAATGGATGATTATGTTGAACGGTTTGGAAATGATTATTTCAAAATGCTAAATCAACTTTATAATCGGTAAGGCATTGATAACAAACAGCAGACCGACTGAATAAGCGGAACGCTGCCAAACATTATCTGCCCATAAAAAGAATGAATATGAAAATAGAATTAGAAAATTGCCAAAAAAGTCTTACTCTCAAAGATTTTGAAGAAATAGAGAGTAAATTGGGTTATGCCTTGCCGGAAAGACTGAAAGAGTTCTATTTACAATATAATGGAGGTTCTACGAAACAGACCGCAAGCATAAATAAATATCAAGAGGTGGAAATTGAAGATTTCTTCCCATTCAAATATAACAAGGATTTTAAGAATGACCCCAGATATACGGCAGAAGGCGAAACATTAGAGTTAAGAAAAGCTGGAGCTATATCTGATAGCATTCTTATTTTTGCTATGGAATCTACCGATGAAGGTCGGATTACCATAGACTTGGTTAATGGAAAGATCTATCTTTACCCTATTGTGGGGATGCAAGATGTAATCTTCAATTTTGGAGAGCCACGACTTGTTGCAAATTCAATAGATGATTTCTTTGACAATCTCGTTGTTTTGGACGGGCACAAAGCAATTCCAGCAATAGAAGAAATCGAAGAGGGACAAACGGAGACAGCAGGTGTAATGCCTGAACTTTCGGACTGTTCGGCTTCGCTAACAAAAGAAGATATAAAGAATTTTGAGGTTGAGTTGAATGTAAAGATTCCGGCAGGCATGAAGAACTTTTACCTCAAGTTCAACGGTGGTATGCCATCACCATATTGTTATCAACCGCAGGACGAGGATTTGGATCGGGTGGAGATAAATGCGTTCTTTCCGATAAAGGAACGCACCAATGCTTTTGAAACAATTGAAGTCATAGCCAAAGATATATGGAGTAGGAATTTAATGCCATGCAATCTGTTGCCTTTTGCTATGGATTCGGGTGGAAACTATTATGCGTTGAACTTGAAGAATAAAAAGATTTACTATTACTTGACTGACGAGTGGGACGAAAACGCTTCAAGAGAATACAACTTTGAAACAAATACTCGTTACATCGCCCAGTCATTCAATTACTTTATAAATCATTTTATCGAAGAAGAGGAATAAAGCGGGCAGATAACAAGCGGATCAATCTCCTTTAATGATGATTATCCACCGAACATTATTCGCAAAAACAAATGGAAGAAAAAAACTATATATCAAACTTTGATTGCTCGCTTTGGCAAATTGATGATTGGGGACTATATACAGCCAAATCTCCTATCTATATCAATTCTTTGGGCAGCGATTTTAATGTGTGGTTTGATGTGGACGGCGAGAGTTTTCCTACCGACAAACAGCTTGTTGCATGGGCGGGATTTTGCAATATTAATTCAAATGAAATAAAAGAAATGATGATTGACGGTCTTACAAAGTTAGTAGATAAAATGGATGTCTTGCCAAATGATGTAGAGCCGGAATTTGGTCCGATATATAGACCTATGGCGATTTCGAGAAATGCCAAACGCTCTATTGAAGCTGTAAGACATAGTAGAAAGACATTAGGTAAAGTGGCAAAATCCACCTTAAAATGCAATTCGGTTGTTGTACCGTTACAAGATAAAGCTCCAGTTAGATTTATTGTAATGAACTTTGAAATTGGTCGTCGCCCTTATGAAATGGAAGCTGTTTTTTGTAATGAAAAGATGCTTATGGTCGGTGAAAACTCTGGCATTTGGACTCGCCTTGAATGGATAAATGAGTTTAATGTTCCAATGTTTAATATTGGAACGGCATTACATCCATATTGGCGACCCGAATAATATGCGAATAACATGCACCTGTTCCGCCTAACGGCGGCAAGCTGCAAACCATTAGTCGCTTGAAAAAATAAAAGAAAAAAGAATATGAGTGCGTTTACAGAAATAAAGAAATACATTCAGACTTTTGAAAAGTATGGATGTAAAGAATATGAAAACGGGACAAAAGAATATGGTCATGCACCTTTCATTGCTCCTGAAGCATATAATTTTTGCGTCTTTGCTACGCTAAATGAAGATGATATTGTTGAGTTAGAGCGAGATTTGAAAAGAGAGATTCCGGCTCAATTCCGCTCGTTTTTAATGACTGATTCCAATGGCTTACATCTTTTCTTCCATTTCAGTTTGTATGGAATGAGAAAATCATATAATCGAAATCCAAACGCGACTCCAGAGCCTTATGGCTTAATTGAGTCAAACATTTACGAAAGACCTAAAAACGCAAAAGATACTTATTTTTTCATTGGAGGATATAGATATGATGGCTCAAAGCTCTATATAGATTCTGAAAATGGAAAGGTTCATTTCTGTAAAAGTAGAGATGCTACCTCTCTCTTGTCATGGGATTCTTTTGAAGATATGCTCATATCAGAATCCCAAAGACTATTTACGCTTTACGATGATAGAGGTAGAATGCTTGTGTCAAGAGAAAAAACACTACCGATATAGAATAAGCGACTAACAAACAGCAAACCGACTAAAAGCGGAACGCTGCCAAACATTAGCCACCGAGGAAATAAATATGAAAAAGGAACTTATAGAACGATTGAGAAGATTTCTAACGGCACATGATATGATTGGGACACCTGCATCTGATGAGCAGGTATTATGTGCGGAACAAGAGTTAGGAGTAAAATTTAGTTCTGACTATATAGACTTTATCAAGAATTTCGGAACAGCATACGCAGGAATGATGATTAATGCTTTAGACGGCAATGAAAATGTGGTCGAAGAAACTAAATCATTAAGAGAAGTTCATCCTGAAGTTACAGATACTTATGTGATTTCAGATGATGGTTCTGGCAATCCCATAATGATAAATTCTAAAGGAGAGGTCGAAATATACTATCATGATAGTGATGCCGAAATAAAAACCATCGCTCCATCGTTAGAACAATATATAGAAGATAATTTTCCTGAATGGTAAAAGCGGTTGCTAACAAACAGATGAAACATTGAAGGCGGTTTATCTGCCGGACATTATCGTCATTAAAATAAAAACGAACATGGAGAAAGGAATAAAAAGAATTGAGCAGAATGGTGTTCACGTTGCATATCTTACTTGTCCTCAAATCAAATTGAACAAGTATAAAAATGCAACCATGTTATCGTTGTGGCATATTAAAGGCAACTCAATGGATTTTATTTTGGATATGCCCGAATTGCAAGATATCAGGATGTATTCGTGTAAATTCAATGACTATACAGCATTAAACAAATTGACACATCTAAAGAGATTATGTATTAATGGTATTGCCACAAAAGAAGAGCAAACATTTGATTATATAGCCAATCTTTCTCCTTTAGAAGAACTAATCATTTGTAACATAAAACCGTTTAGCAAATTCCCCAATTTATCGAACTTACATAGTTTATATTGGTTATTTATTTGGGAATGTAAAAATTTAGTTGATATAAAAAACATTGCCGATATTCCCAATTTGCGTGTATTTGATTGGTGTTGTTCTCAATTAAAGCCTACTGAATTGGAATTTGTAATGCAAAAAGACAGTATTCAAAAAGTTGCTGCTCAATTTGGAGGAAAGAGGTTAAATGAAGAATTTAAATCATTATTAATGAAGTACAATTTATGACGATAACAAGCGGATGAATCTCCCTAACGGTCGATTATCTGCCGGACATTAGCCACTTAAAAATAATAATAAAAATGACACATAACGAAGCCATAGAACTATTGTTGAAAGAGTACACTTCTTCTGACAAGAAGCGGCTTACTGAGCTATTCATACAAACCTTGCCAATAGGTCGGATTCATTTTGGGCTTCAAGTTTTGTCGAAAATGAAAACATATTATGTTCATTCATATTCAATATACGACATTCCTAAAACAGGTGATTTTTACAAAGACGAGAGGTTGTGGATAAAAGAAAATAAAAAACTATTCTTAGAAAGAAAATACCTCTCCTTTGAGAATATGACCGTAGAACAACAAAGAGAAATTATGGATGAACCTACAATAAACTCTTGTTATATTTGTTCGTCTTCCTTTGAGAAAGATATTGAAAAATATCCATTCAATCCCAAATATGGGGTGAATGAATCTGATGTTTTTCACATGGTACAATGCTTACAGCAAGAGAATAGGGAAAGTGTGAATTTCCTGTATGATCCCAAACAACAAAAGGAAGGGCTGAGTATTCTTAAAGAAATCTTTGAGACTATCACATCCGTGCAGGAATCAGACGGGATTCGTTATGTGTACAAATTGTTGAAGAAAAAAGAATTTTTCAAGCATTGGAAGAAAGAGGAAAAGCGTATAAGTGTTAAGTTTGCAGAATTAGCTTTACAACGTCTGTTGGAAATAATGGGATACCTTAGTATTCTCCACACTGAAAAATATAGAGGTTCCTTTTATGAGTTTAATGAAGGATGTACTCCAAGAAGCAGCCGAAGTTCTGATTGGAATTACCCAGTGGATTTTTGGAGAGGCAAAAACGGCATTGATAAGATAGCTTTTCAGTATTGGTTTGGAGAGTATGATGAACTTGAAAAATTCTGGAAACAATAGAGCGACTAACAAACGGATTAATCTACCAACAGCCGATTATCCACCTAACATTATCAACTTATTAATGAATAAAATGAAAAAAGACAAACATATAAAAGTGCTATTCCACTTGGAACAAGATGAAGATGGCTATCCACCATTTTCTATTGAAGGTTTGTGGTGCAAAAAGGCAAGTAATGATACCTATATTGTCGATAATGTGCCATTCTATACCTATGGAATCAGTTTGGGGGATGAGATATGTGTTACAGAAGAAGATGGCGAATATCATTTTCAATCCATAGTGAATCCCTCTGGAAATAGCACATTGAGGGTACATTTTAACGATAAACGTATGCAGATGGTCAGAGACAAACTACTTGATATGGGATGCAAGGTAGAGATTTCTAATCTCTCTTCATTCGTATCCATAAATGTACCACAAGAAGTTTCCTTAAAAGTGGTCGAAGATGTTCTGACCAATATGCAAAAAGAATGTGATAGTTTGGCTTATGAACATGGTGTTGTCAGACAAAATATAAGTTGATAACAAACAGCAGACCGACTGAATAAGCGGAACGCTGCCGAACATTATAAACTCTGGATATAAGGATGAATGTATGAATAATCAATATGCAGTTTTAATAAGTAGTGAAATCCCTGAACTTGGAGAATTGGACTTACTGCGCTCAATTTACCGAGAGTTGAATGGTTATATGGAAGATTACAATAACCAAATCAACTTAGATGATTTGGGAGATTGGAAACTTCTCATACAGATAAATCTTCGAAATACTAATGGGGGGATTGGGATTTTCAAACGGGCAAAACGTTTCCCATCTAATAAAGAGTTTGAAATATCTATTTCCATACCAGTACCAAATTTGGAGGAAGCACGCTATGGAATATCCGATATGACGGGGATTTATATTCCTTTAAATATTAAAAACTTCTACATTCTTTCTCCATGCTTTAGTAAATATGATAATTTGTATCATTATATTCTTGAGAGTGCAAAACAAACCATAGATGCAGCTTTTACTTATGGCTTTACATGTAACGGCAAAAGAATAAAGAAAAAAGAGTTTATAACAAACAGCACTACCGACTGAATAAGGCGGAACGCTGCAAACCATTAGTAATAAATATGAAATCTGAATTTCACAGTGTTATAAATGAATTTCAACGTTTACTCAATGAGTATAACTTTAAGTGCCCTAAGAAATTATGGTATGATGATCTTATATGTTTAAGTAAACATATCATTGATATATATTATTGTTATATAATAGCACGAGTATATAAACATAATGGCTCATTAGAAGTAACAATGTGGGTTGGTGTCATTGATCGTCCGGATGATGGGCTTGAAAATCTGTCAGCAAACATTAAGATCCAGATTGGATATAACCAAACCTGCGATGAAACTTTTTTCAAAGAATGCGAAGGTAAAATAGTCAATATTATTGAAAGCGGCAGTTTGGTTAATTTAATTAATGTGTCTCAAATAGAAATGAAGACACCTTCTTTTCATAATGGGCGATATGAGGTGTTTACCTTATATCTCATGCCGTTTTATAAGATGGTCTTGGAACAGGCTAATTACAATAAGAAGATACTAAACAGTAAAAAAAAACTGCCGGGTTATTATTGAAAATATTTTCAATAATAACCTATCAGGGGAAATGAAAATGTTCTTTGATAAACTTGGGCTAAATTCCACTATTGACATAATTTGGGAGTTATGTTACATTTATTCTCTGTGAAATATATTACTAACAAGGTCGATATAACAGCTAAACGCTGTCCCTCACCAACCCATTATAAACTCGTAAAATAAAAATATGATTGAAGCACTGAAAAATATAGGA
>NZ_QTLP01000057.1:0-6423 GCF_003635405.1 Parabacteroides sp. AF39-10AC
GTGATAACCCCGTCATCCTTCACGTTTCGGTTGTTGAAGTCAAATTCCAACTCGTAGGAGTTGCTGAAATTGTCCTCCACTACCACGATGAAGTTGTGCGCTTCCTCACCCGCCGCCGTGTAGTACAGCCGGAACTTCTCGTTTTCAAGCAGGTAGCGGTCATTGGGCAGGAACGTGATTCCGTTGTCCATTTTCAGCGTGCCTTCCCCCTCGAACTGGAAATACCGGATGGTGTAGAGGGTGTTGGCGAAGTCGCCCGTCTTTTTCAGCTCACAGCGGATTTCAACCGTCTGCCCCTTCGTCACCTTGTTCGGCACGGGCATGGTTTCCACCGTGAAGGGATAGGATTGCTGTATGTCCATGTCGTCGTCACACGATACGAGCGTGAGCGACACGGCAGCGAACAGGCAGAGTGCCAACGTCTTGAAGATTGATATTCTCTTGTTTTTGTTGTTCAGTATGTTCATTGTCATTTGATTTTTAAGTTATTGTTCTTTTTTGGTTGTCAGTTGCAGATACTCGTTCAAGTCCTTGCAACCGTCATAGAGAGCGGAACGGTCATAGACACGTTCTCCATAATGTCCTTTCAGCGTTTTCAACGTGCGCCGTCCGGCTGCGTCATGGTCGAGATAACAGTCTATGCACCCGCAGCCGTCCAGATACCTCATTGCCTTTTCCACGTTGGCAACAGAGTTCAATACGAGGCACTCACCCTTTTCCAATCCGAACGTGGCAGCAGAAAGAAAGTCCATGAAGCCTTCAAAAACGCTGCACACGTCAGCCGGAGAGCCTTCCGCCTTGACCAGCGACACATCTTTCGGAGGCACGCATCCTTTGAAGAAGCGGCTGCGGATCTCATATCCACCCGCCACGTTCGGGAAACCGACGGCAAAATATCGTTTGCCACGCACACAGTAATTCAGTCGGCAGCAGTAGCGTGATGCGACAACGTAAGGAATGCTCCGTTCCGCCAGATAGTCTGTCAGTGGAGAACGAAGCAGAGGGACGGCTTCCACTCCCTCAAAGGCAGGTTCTGTCTGCTTCGGAATGTAGGTCGGTTTGTCAAACTCTGCAATCTGCATATTAGAGGTTCCCGCTATAAACTTCACTTGTTCCATGAAGTCGCCACTTCCGATAAACTCCCCGGCAAGCGTGAAGATGTCACCACCTTTGCCCAGACCGAAGTCGTACCAGAGCTGTTTCGCCACGTTCACACGGAAAGAGGGCGTGCGCTCGCCCCTATACGGGGCGATATACCACAGCTCGTTACCGCTCCTTCTGACAGGCTCATGCCCCAGCCGTGCGAGAAAAACCGCAATGGGCATTTGTCTGATGATGTCTATTTCCGTCCGTTCCATGTCCGTGTCAGTTGATGATGAACTTGATTCCGACCCCGAACTGCGTATGAAACTTCCTCGTGTCGCCACCCCACAGGCAACGCTCCCGGAGGTTGGCGAGCAGGGCGATACGGTCTGCCACGTAAAACTCCACATCGAGCGTCAGCGCACCGCCGTAGATGAAGGCGTCCCGGTCATGGAGCGTGGAGCCGTCATGCAGTACCTTTTCGCCCCAGTTCACCGATTCATATCCGGCAAGAGCCGAAGCACCTGCATAGACGAACACGATTTTACGGGCATCGGAAAGTATCTTGAAGTCGTATCCGCCCTCCGCCGTGAACTGCGCCACGGGTATCTTTCCGTCCTTGTAAGGGTTGTTCTTCAACAGATATTCGCCGCCGAACACCCATTTGTTCCCCTTTTTCGTGTAGGTGGAGAGAGCCGCCCCGAAACTGTACCCGCCGTCGTTGCCGCCGGGATTGAAGCGGTCCGCCATGTTCGCCCTGACCTCGATGCCCTGCATCTTCGGCAGGCATCGCTGGGCGTGCGCCTGCCCCGTAAACAGGGCAAGCGACGCGATGATTATTGCGATGTACTTTCTCATGGTCAGCGCACTTGAAGTTCGTTGATGGTATTGGCACGTACCAAGTCCTCGTTCTCAATCACGAAAGACTGGTGACGCCCCCCGTTCTTCTCGTTGAGTTCCACCACGAGGCATTTATCGTCGGGGATAGTGAACTTCGCTATCGTGAACACCGTGCGCTCGCTCTTCTTGCCCGGCACGAGTGTGGCGTAATTCTGCGCACGGAGCGGCAGGATGATCTGCTCCTGCACGGCGGTACGCTTCGCCACCTTCTTGTCCACGATTTTCCATGTGATGTAGTCCACGTCGAAAGGCACGTTGCTCTGGTTCTTTATCTCCGTGTGGAAATAGAGCAAACCATTATGCGTGTAGATGCCTTTCAGCAGGTACTGGATGCCGAATCGCTTGCAGCCGATGTGCTTCACCTCGCGCTTGTTCTGCTTGTGGATGGACTTCATGATAAGGCGTACCAGCATCGGGCTTTCGCTGCCCAGTTCCTTCAGATAGATTTCCTGCGCATTGTTCGGGCGGTTCACCTTCTCGCCGTCATGGATGAAGTCGCACATCTCCACATTGAGCAGCAACGGTTCGGAGGCATATTTCACGTTGAAGGTATAGAAACTCCCGTCCTCTGTTATCACGGACATATTGGTTTCGTTCGGGAAGTTCCTCACGGTAGCCTTCACGCGGATGACGTTCTCCGCTCCGTCGGCTTTGCCCGCAATCAGGTCGGGCGAACCTAAATCGACGTAACGAACCTCCGAGGGGAAAATGACGTGGACGGTCTTGTCGTAGGTCACTTCCAAGCCGTGCGGAGGGACCATGCGGTCAAAGGTCAGCTTCTTTGTCAGCCCGTGATACAGGTCGCCGTCCGCCTCCTTCTGCGGATAGACCTCCTTTGTCAAGGTCGGTTGTTCACTTCCGTTGTCCTTTCCAACGGTTACGTTCTCCTGCGCGTTGGCAGTTACGATGCCCATAGCGAGGGCAAACATGATGATTACTTTTCTCATTACTTTGGATTTTAGTGGTAAATAAAAATTGGATTGTTGTTACTTTTTCTGTTTTCAATTCCTGTCCTGATAGAGCATTACCTTATACCCGGCTTTCAGATGCACCTTGACGGTACGCATCTTCTTGGCGATATACTGGCTTGTGCCTTGTATCAGCCCCTTGCCCAAATCGGAGGCAAGCTGCGCCCCTGCGTTGGTGGAGATATTGATGCTGCTGCCCAGCGAGCCGCCCATGTTGGCGGCAACCTCCCTGACGGCATTCATTTCCATCGAGTTGGGAATAAAGATACCGGGTTGCCCGTCCGTGTCATACACCGCCAGCTCCACCGGAATGATAGTGCCGTCATATTCCAACGACGTGATTCCTATGTCAAGCCGTTCGCCCTGAATCTTTGCTGTGCCTACCACCACCGCATTGCGGGGGATGATTTTGTCCGCTACCTCCATCGGCTCCAGCAGCCGGAGTTTGACAGCTTGCCCGTCGGTCACGCTCTGCGCCCCATAGACACACGCCGATATGGTGTTCTTGTCTGATACGGTCGTGACGCCCACCGCCGTATTGAAACTGCGGTTACGCTCCTGCGAGAAGGAGGCGACAAACTCGGCGTTGCTCATCGGCTGTGAGAGCGAGGATACCACCTGATGCGTCACCTGCCTGACAGGTGCAGCCGTGTTCTTTCCGGCTTTCTGCACGGGATAAGGCTCAGCCGCCTGTCCGACAGGTGGCTGTGTGCCGTTCTGTCCGCCCATGTACTTCGCCGCCAACTCGTAAGACTTCTCCATGAGTGCCACTTGGTCATCCATAGCGGACGCCTTGTCTTTCTCGCTCTCCAGTTTCGATTCCAGCGAGGCGATGCGCTCCAACAGTTCATCCATTTCCGCGTTGTCGTTCTTCGGCTGCTCGTAGAAGTTGCCGAGCGTGGCATTGAGGTCGCGGTAGGCGGCTGCGGATGATTGGATGGTTTTCGGAGCGGATGATGTTGATGTTGCTTCTTCCGCATTTCCGGGATTAGCAAGGTCGAAGTCCCTGCCGCCGTCCGTTTCCGCCACCTCGCGGTCGAACATATCGCCCAGTTCCTGCATGGCACGGCTGCGGTTCTCCTGCCGTTCTTCCATCGCCCCCTGCTCGTAGGCTTTCGCCTTGTCGCCGATGATCTGGCGGTTCGCCTTGTCCGCGTCGGGCATTTCGATGTTGTAACCTCCCGTCCCCGGTTGCTGCTCCTTGTCGGAAGACGGGGCGAATATCAGCCACATCGCCCCGATGAATACCAGCACCATAGCGGGCAACACTATCATTTTCTGACGTTTCAGCCTTTGGGCTTCGGTCAGCGGCTTGCGCTCCTTGGCTTTGCCTTCCTCCTTCGCGCCTTGGCCATTCAAGCAGGCTTGATGGCTCTCGGCTTGGCGTTGGTTCTTCGGTTTCCCGTTGTCGGGAGCCGCCTTGTTCTCGTTTTTAGGTTCATTCTTCGTCTGTTCCATATAAATAAGGTATTACATTATGATTGTTGTCCGGCTTTACGGACAGTTCCACTTGTCCGGCATGGTCTGTCACCATACGGCTGCCGTCATTCCTGCCGATGTCATAGACGGCTTTTCCGAAGGTGTAGAGGGCAAGCACCGTGAAGGCGGCGAGCATCGTCAGCACGATGCGTTTGCGTGTCTTCGGAGGCAAACCGTCCAGATAGCCTTTGAGCCTTGCCACCAGCATTTTCTTTTTGTCGTGGAGTTTCCAGTACGCACGCCAAAATGATTTCCTGATTTTCTTCATGTCCGTTACCTTTTGATGGTTTGTAAATCCTTGTTCTCGATGATGGTGAATCCCTCGATGGTGAAACCGTTGGGATTGTCGTCCGAACGGGACGAGTTCAAGAGGCGGCACGTCGTCACGAGGCTGCGCTCGGTGACGTTGCTTTGTCTGATGATCTTCTGCGTGGCGTAGGTCACGGCACGGTAGGGATAGCCGTTGAAATCGCATACCACGCTGTCCACCTTCAGCACTTGGTTGATATTCCCGGCGATGATACGGTTGTAGTACCCCTTCTCGGCGAAGTCCGAATAGTAGTTGTACACGCTTTTGTCCGCTAATAGCAGGGCGCGTTTCACATTATGCTCTATCGCGCTCTTTTCGGGCGAGAGCGTGAAGAACAGCTCGTGGAAGCGGCGCACGTGTTCCCTTGCCTCCGCCGGACGGTTCTGCGACAAGTCCTGCGAGAGAGCCAGCATCAGCGACTTGCCGTTGTCCAGCACGTAAATCTTTTCCCGTTGTCGCTCAGCGAAGCGGTAGGAACTCCACACGCTCCATACCGTTATCACGGCGCACAGCGAGAGGAAGACGATACCGAACAGGCGTATCTGCCTGAACGATGATTCGATGTTTTTGAGTGACTTAAATTCCATTGTTGTTTATTCGTTTTTAATTGTCAGTTGATTATTTCAGCAGTTTCCCGGCACGTCCGACCACGTTTCCTGCGGCTGCACCCGCCACGCTGCCCGCCATGCTTCCGGCTCGTCCTGCCGTCTGGTTCACGTTGCGACCGTAGCTTCCCATGCCTCCGGCTTGGATAATCCAGCCTGCCACCGTCGGGATGGTGAAGTAACCGATGATGCCGATTATCATGAAGACGATATACACCCCGTCGCTCGAATCCAGCGAAAAGTTCGGGTCAGCCTGCATCCGTTCGATGTCGCTTTGCAGCATCAGCACTTGGATTTTCGCCAGTATGGTGCTGAACATATCCGACACGGGCAGCCACAGATAGACCTGTATGTAGCGGCATATCCATTGCGTGAGCGTGCTTTGGAAGCCGACCCATACCGATATGGCGAAGGCTATCGGACCGAGTATCGCCAGCACCACGAGGAAGAACGTGCGGCTGGTGTCTATCACGAGTGCGGCGGCTTGGAACATCAGTTCCAATATCTAGCGGAAGAAGTCGCGGATGCCCTTCTTCATGTTGTACATCCCGCGCTCGATATACATCCCCGCCATCGTCACCATGTCGCCGGGCGACCAGCCCAGTTCCTCCAACTGTTTGTCAAACTCCTCGTTCGACACGAGGTAGGCGGTTTCGGGATTACGCATCATCGCCTCGTATTCCAGTTTATCCTTCTGCTCACGGTATCGGTTCATGTCCAGCGTTTCCGCCTCCAGCATCTTTGCCGTACCCTGCACGACGGGCGACATGATGCTGTTTATCGTACCTAATACCACCGTCGGAAAGAACATGATGCACAAGCCTATCGCAAAGGGGCGGAGCATAGGGAACACGTCTATCGGTTCGGCTCTCGCCAGCGACTGCCACACCCGGTAGGCGACGTAGAACAGCGCGCCCAGCCCGGCAATGCCTTTCGCCACACCCGCCATGTCCCCGCATAGCGGCATCATCTGCTCATAGAGCGAGCGCAGAATCTGGTGAAGGTTGTCGAAATTCATAGGCTACCAGTATCTTTCGTTCATGTTCCCGTACAGCCCCATGATGCGGTCGAGGTCGTT
>NZ_QTLP01000057.1:6433-8086 GCF_003635405.1 Parabacteroides sp. AF39-10AC
TCGTTCATGTTCCCGTACAGCCCCATGATGCGGTCGAGGTCGTTCTTCTTTTTTGCCCGCAGGTAGCTCACGCTGATGTTCTTGTTGGTGTAGTAGCTCACGAGGTTGCGGTAACGCTTCATCTTGGAGTAACAGCGTTCCACCACATCCATGCGCTCCTTGTCCGTCATGGAGAGCGTGGTGATGTTCACCACGTTCTTCAGTTCCGTCAGCACGTCGTTGGATTCCTCCAACAGCTTGGTGTAGCCAAAGGCGATGGCTCCCAGTTCCTCCACCGTGAAGTTGTCGTCACGCATCATCTTCTGGAAGCTGGTCACATAGGTGTCGGTGATGTCACCCACCATCAGGATGGTCTGCTGCACCTTCCGGGCGTCCTTTACCAGATTGTTCACGGATTTGAGCGCGTCGTAATACTTCTTGCCCTGCTCGTAAATCTTCACCGTCTCTTGAAAATTTTTTATCATATTCTGGGCGGTCGTGGAAGTGTGTACCACGTTCTTCGAGGTGTTCACGATGCTCTGCGCGATGTTGGACGGGTCTATCACCGCCCACTGTGCGCTTGCCCTGCCGACTGCAAACAGGCACAGGCAGATAATAAGTGTTATTCTTGTTCTCATGTTACTTTGGATTTTAGTGGATTTCATTATTTATTGCTTGCCTATCGGATGGTCCGGTTTCGGGTTCACGCGCACATAGTCCCCGTTGGGCGAGAAGGTCAGGATGTCCGTCGCCTCGTTGTAGGACACGTCGATACGGAAGCCGGTGTTCATGAACAGATTGCCGTTCTCCTCCTGCAAGAGATAGGTTTCCGGCTTCAGCTTGCGGCGGATGCCGCTCCGCTTGAATACCGTCACCTTATAGGCTTCGCCCTCCTTGTAGATAAGCACGTCGGGCTTGCCCTCCACACTCTCCCAGTTTCCGCAAAGCAGGTCGCGTCGGTTGTCCGTTATGTCGCAGGATTGCAGCACCATGACCGCCAGCCCGATTAAACACTTGCTGACTTGCAGCATTTTCGTTCTTGATATACTCATACGCATTTTCTTTTTTAGTTGATGAATCTGTTTCTATTTATTCCTTTTTTCTCCGCCTTTCGGCAAGCTGCCGGATGACGGCTTCAATGTCGCCGCCCAACTGTTCCGCCAGACGGTAAACCTCTACTTTTTCCGTTTCTTCGGTGGTGTACGCCAGATACTCTTCAGCACTAACTTCGGTGGCATAGACTGCCGACTGCGTGCCGCCCAGTCCTATCCACACTTCCTTGTAGAGCCTTGACGGGTTGTTCGCCATGTTGATGGAGAGTATCTGCGACTTCTCTTTCTCCGTCAGACCCAACAGGGACTGTATGGCATCAAACTTGTTCATGTACTTCCGCTGGTCAAGGAGTATCTTGCAGTCGGAGTTGTTGATGATGCTCTCCTTGACGACGGGCGAGGAAATGATGTCGTCCACCTCCTGCGTCACCACGATTGCCTCCCCGTAATACTTGCGCACGGTCTTGTACATATAGCGCAGGTACTCAGCCATGTTCGCCGAAGATAGAGCCTTCCAAGCCTCTTCCACTATCAACTGTTTCCTTACGCCTTTCAATCGGCGCATCTTGTTGATGAAGGCTTCCATGATGATGATGGTCACCACAGGGAAAAGCTCGCGATT
>NZ_QTLP01000058.1:0-7937 GCF_003635405.1 Parabacteroides sp. AF39-10AC
AATATGTTCTTCATTGAGCCATTGGAATATCTGTCGTTTGTCTATCTGATGGAGAAATCAACGATAGTGCTGACCGATAGCGGCGGTATCCAAGAGGAGGCTCCCGGCTTGGGCAAGCCCGTGTTGGTGATGCGTGATACGACCGAGCGTCCGGAGGCTCTCGCGGCAGGTACGGTGAAACTGGTCGGAACGGACTATGACAAGATCGTGAGCGAGGTCTCGGCGTTGCTTGATGATACGGCTTATTACGATGCGATGAGCAAGGCGGTCAATCCCTATGGTGATGGATTGGCTTGTGGAAGGATCGTGGAATTTTTGAACCGGAAGGAATGAGGGTCTTGATCGTTTCTCCCTCTTATCTTCCGGAGATCGGTGCGGCACCCTCACGCATTACGAACATGGCGGAGGGACTGTCCGGCTTAGGGATAAAGGTGGATGTGTTGACTTGCTTACCCAATTATCCCAAGGGACGTATCTTTGATGGATATAGGGGGGCTTTTTCCAAGACAGAGGATGTAAACGGGATAATGGTCTTCAGGTACTGGACGTATGCCTCGATCTCGAGGAGACCGTTGGTCCGTCTTGCCAGTATGTGCGCTTTCGCCACGACCCTTTGGTGTTTCGCTCTCAAGCGTAAGCGTATAAAATCTTATGATAAGGTGATCATCCAGACCCCTCCTGTTTTGGCGGCGGCCTCGGCCATGTTGCTTTTTCGTTGCTGCTACCGGAAAAAGGTGGTGCTGAACGTCTCAGACCTTTGGCCATTGTCGGCCGTGGAGCTGGGGGCCATGAAAGAGGGTGGCGTTTATCATGGGGTGATGGAGCGTATCGAGCGGTTCCTTTATCGTAAGGCCACGGCCTGTCAAGGGCAGAGTAAGGAGATCGTGGATTATATAAAACGGTATGAGCCGGGCAAGGCCTCGTTCTTGTATCGGAATTTGCAGCATCGTTTTGTTTTACCGAATCAACCCCCTTCTTCTCGAAAGCCTTTCAGGATCGTCTATGCCGGTTTGCTGGGCGTGGCGCAGAATATATTGGAGTTGATAGAGCGTATCGATTTTAAAGGGATGGGAGCGGAGCTTCATTTATTTGGAGGGGGCAATCAAGCCTTGGAGATAGAGGATTATGTGAGGACACATGATAAAGGGGTCTTTTATCATGGCTCTTTGCCCAAGGAACGGATGCGTGAGGAGCTTACACGTTACCATGCCTCCATTATCCCCTTGACGGTTCGTATAAGGGGGGCGGTACCTTCTAAATTATTTGATTTGCTGCCGTTAGGCGTTCCTATCTTGTTTTGCGGAGGCGGCGAGGGCGAGGAGATTGTAAAGGAGAATCTGTTGGGTTTTGTCTCGGCCCCCGGAGATTATGAGGGACTTTCTAAAAATATACAAGCCATGAGCCACTTGCCGGATGAGGAGTATCGACAGCTAAAAGCGAACTGCTTAAGATTATCCCAGACGACTTTCTGTTTTGAAAGGCAACTGGAGGCGTACAAACGTTTTTTATCGGCTTTCTGATTTTTGAATGTCAGTGTCTAAGAGTGACGTATGGGAAAATAAATAACCCGTTGGTAGGATTGAATTAGTAGTAAGTACTCAAGCCGAAGTGTTGACAAAGTTCTTTTTAAGGGGGGGCTAATTGGGGTACTTATCATAAATAAATTTGCAATGAATATATTAATAACAGGGATCCACGGTTTTGTGGGTTCCAATCTGGTTGTTGCCTTGAAGGAGCGTCATGGCCTCTATGGTTTGGATATTGTTACCCCGGAAAAGGACGGTGTGATAAAGACTTTTTCTTGGGATGACTTAGATAAGGAGATACCGGAATTTGATGCGGTGATCCATTTGGCGGGGAAAGCGCATGATACTAAAAATAGGAGTGCCGCAGATACTTATTTTAAGATTAATACGGGATTGACCCAACGAATTTTTGATTGGTTTTTGTCTCGGCCTTCTATCAAGAAATTTATCTTTTTTTCTACGGTAAAAAGTGCGGCTGATTCTGTACAAGGAGATATACTAACCGAAGAATGTGTACCTGTTCCCATAGGACCGTACGGTGAAAGTAAAATCAAGGCTGAGAACTATATCATCGAGAGGTTTGCGCCTGAAGCGTTAGGCAATTTGTATCATGCGTTTGGAGATAGTTCTATCTATCCCGACAAACAGGTATATATCATGCGTCCTTGTATGATTCATGGCCCGGGAAATAAGGGGAATTTGAATCTGTTATATAATGTAGTGAGTAAAGGGATTCCTTGGCCGCTTGGGGCATTTGAGAATCGTCGTTCATTCACTAGCGTACAGAACCTCTGTACAGTGATAGAAGGTTTCTTGACTCAAAAGGTAGAGAGCGGCATCTATCATATGGCTGATGACGATCCGTTGTCTACTAATGAATTAATCGAGGTGATTTGTGAGGCGTTGGGTAAGAAGACGAGAATTTTGTATATCCCTAAAGGGGTAATGAACGTGATGGCAGAGATGGGTGGATGGCTACATCTTCCACTCAATCCGTTTCGTATGCGGAAGCTGACAGAGAATTATGTGGTAAGTAATGCTAAAATAAAAAAGGCTTTGGGGTTACAAAAGATGCCGGTATCCGCAAAAGAGGGATTGGCTTGTACTATTCTTAGCTTTAAGAAGTGATAAGATATGAACGGCTTGCTTTATGTACTGATTTTCGCTTTGCTATTTTTTGCGGAGCTTTTTTATTTCCATATAGCGGATAAGTTTAATATCATTGATAAACCCAACGAGCGCAGTTCCCATGCCTCTATTGTCTTGAGAGGTGGTGGCATTATCTTTTTACTGGGTTTATGGACATGGGCTTTCTTTTTTGGATTTTCTGCGCCGTGGTTTCTTATGGCCGTTACCTTAATTGGGGGCGTAAGTTTTATAGATGATGTACGTAGCTTGCCTGATTCTGTGCGTTTGGTGGCCCAATTCATTGCCATGGTGATGATGTTTTATCAATTGGATATATTGCGCCTGAATATGTGGTGGGTGTTGTTGTTGGCGCTTATCGTTTGTGTGGGAGCCTCGAATATCATTAATTTCATGGATGGTATAAATGGCATTACGGCTGGTTATTCTCTATCAGTATTGCTTCCATTGATGTTGGTAAACGAGAAGTCCGGTTTTGTTGATCCGTCTTTGATCTACGTTTCGGCACTTAGTGTTTTGGTGTTCTGTCTTTTTAACTTTCGTCCCAAGGGAAAGGCTAAGTGCTTCGCCGGAGATGTAGGTTCTATAAGTATAGCCTATATTTTGCTGTTTATGATAGGCAGTCTGATTATTAAGACAACGGACGTGACTTACTTGGTCTTTTTATTGGTTTATGGTGTGGATGGTTGTTTGACGATAATGCATCGCGTTCTACTGCATGAGAATCTAGGTCAAGCGCATCGTAAACACGCTTATCAGTTGATGGCGAATGAACTTAAGATTGGTCACGTTAAAGTGTCGTTGGTATATATGTGTTTACAATTGGCGGTTTCTTTGGCATTTATCTATGTGATACCTGATACCGTAACGGCACATTGGTTGTATTTGTTGGCGGTAGTAGTGGTGGTGGCGTTGTTGTATGTGGTATTTATGAAAAAATACTATTGTTTGCATGAAGAATATTTAGCTTCGATTATAAAAGAGAATTAAGTTATGGTTTTTATGTGGATTTTACTTGCTTACATGAGTGATACCCCCCTGATCCTTATGTGCTAAGGATATGGCCTATATCGTTAATTGTTTAAAGAAAAATATATTGAGATTATTATGAGTCTTTTTTCTCGACTATCTACCTGGTACTTTTCCAAGAAATCCTTACCCTATTGGGGTATTATCTTGCTGGATTGCTGCTTGATCCTATTTTCCGGCTTATTGGTGTATACCTTGAATAACGGGGTATTATCAACCTTGGATATCTTAGGGCATCTATTGGTCACGCTGTTGGTATGCCTGATTCCTTATCTGGTAGGCTTTCGCCTGTTCCATACCTATTCGGGGATCATACGTTATTCCTCTTTCGTGGACTTGCAAAAGGTGGGGTTCGCCGTCTTGTTTGGCTTGATTTGCGTGGTCGTGTTTCAGGCACTGACCGATTTCTCTCCTTATTTGATGTATATCCGTAAACGGGATCTGATCCTCTCCGCATTGTTGGCTATGAGCTTGATGTGGATGATGCGTGTGTTCGTGAAATATTTTTATGTAAGTACTTTTCGTGTGGCTAAGGCGGAACGAGCCTTTATCTATGGCGTGAAGCAAGGTGGGGTGAGTTTGGCGAAAAGTATCCAGAATCAAGATCCGGCCCGGTTTGTACTGGCAGGGTTTATCTCGGATCTGACAGAGATAGGGAATCGGTATTTAATGGGAGTCAAGGTTTATCCGAATAACGAGGATTTGATTGGTGTGATGAGAAGGCTGCAAGCCGATGTTTTGTTGGTATCTCCCTTAAAGGTTGAGGCGATCCGGAATAATCAGGAGATGGTGGACAGGCTGATCAAGGCGAATATAAAGATCTATATGACTCCTGCCGCCCAAGAGTGGGACGGGAGGAGCGACTTGAACCATACCCAGTTGAGGGAGGTGAATATAGAGGATTTACTGCCCCGTGATAAGATCGAGATAGACTTGGAGGCGGTGAGGGAGCAGCTTACCGGTAAGCGGATTCTGATAACAGGAGCCGCCGGGAGTATCGGCAGCGAGATCGTGCGGCAGGTGGCCCAGTTCGCCCCGGAACGTATGGTCTTGATAGATCAGGCGGAGACCCCCTTGCACGATGTCCGCTTGATGATGGCTCGTCAGTGGTCGAATATAGAATCCTATACGGTTGTGAGCGATATTTGTGTACGTGAACGCATGGAGGAATTGTTCGAGGAGCATCGTCCGGATTACGTGTTTCATGCCGCGGCCTACAAGCATGTACCTATGATGGAGGATAATCCGGAGGAGAGTGTCCGCAACAACGTGGACGGTACCCGGGTGATCGCTGACTTGGCGGTGAAATACGGCACGAGGAAGTTCGTGATGGTATCGACCGACAAGGCGGTGAATCCCACGAACGTGATGGGCTGCTCGAAACGTATTTGCGAGATCTACGTGCAGAGCTTGGACCAGGCTATCAAGGATGGGAAGGTGAGGGGGCGTACGCAATTCGTGACGACTCGTTTCGGCAATGTGCTGGGATCGAACGGTTCCGTGATCCCGTTATTCAAGGAGCAGATCAAGCGGGGCGGTCCTGTTACGGTGACGCACAAGGATATCATTCGTTTCTTCATGCTGATACCGGAGGCTTGTAAGCTGGTCCTAGAGGCCGGTACGATGGGTAATGGGGGAGAGATCTTCGTGTTCGATATGGGTAAACCTGTACGGATCGTGGATCTGGCTGAGCGTATGATTCGCCTGAGCGGGGTGAAGGGAATCGAGATCCGGTTCACGGGATTGCGAGACGGGGAGAAGTTGTATGAGGAGGTACTCAATGAGGAGGAGACCTCCAAGCCTACTTTTCATCCGAAGATCAAGATCGCCCAAGTCCGTGCGTATGACTATGCTGACGCCAATCTGCGGATTGATGCCTTGGTACGTGCTTGTGCCGTGGAGGGGGATATGCAGATCGTGAAGCGGATGAAGGAGATCGTTCCTGAGTTCAAGAGCCAGCATTCTAAATATGAGGTGTTGGATGAATAGAGCGAAATAAAAAGTAAATTATGGATTTATCCGTGAGGGCCTATGCTATTAATGTTGATTTAAATATAGCGTCAAAAAAGAAGAGCCTCCCCAGAGGCATTTGCAAGAAAAGAGAAGGAACCATGTGGGTTTTGTGATGAAAAGATAGGATGATAGAGATTTTGTAGAATCGATATAAGGTCAAGGTTTTGTACCGGTCTTCTTTTCCCGTAAAGGGATTTAGAAGGCCGGTTCTGTTTTTATATATGTGTTTGAAAATCCGTATGTAAGTACGGTGTCCGGCCATATGCGGCGCAGGGATAAACATTCCCCCTGCGTTCGCATGATGAAAAAGATCTATGAGCGTTTGAGAGAGAGATTGGGGCATAAGCCCACGGTGAAGAATTTTGACGCGTTCTTGGTAACGTTGGGGCCGGATGAGCGGGAGTCTTGGAAAATGGATGTGTGTAGTTTGGGATATGGAGATTATTATAGGAAGATGCCCGGGGCGTACCGTAAATTTATCCGGAAGTATATGGAGCATGACCGGGAGTGCGAACGGTGTTATATACGTAAGTATACGGTGCGTGGTGATTTGTTGTATTCCCCATTTCGTCCGGAACTCTTGTTGGAGCTAGTGAAGCTTGTGGAGTTTACGGATCGTGAGACTCCCCCTTCCTCCTTGGAAATAGCCTCTTGCTTGTTGATGGGGTTTGATTTTCCGGACTCGGTGCGTAGCTTGGCTTCTCATTTGCGAGAGGCGGGGCATTCTGCGGAAACAGTCTTGGTGCTTGCCGGAAAGAGGGAGGTGACGGATGAGTTTTAAAAGAGATATGGATTTGAATGTTAGTTAAGAATAGCAGGTTTTTGTTGTCTTTGAAAAGGGGAATTTTGGGGCTTTTTTATTTTTAATTAGTTGAATATTACTTGTTTGATGGATAAAACTACGGACGTTCGTCTCTTCTGGGCCATCTTACCTTTGTGTCGTGCTCCATAAGGGGTATATAACCATAAAAATTAAAAGATATGGCACAAGGTTTTAAGTTGGTGTTGCGTCCGTCGAAGCCGGGCGAGAAGGATTCAGAGAAAAAGTTTTATGCGGTGTCGAAAACGAATGGTACCTCCAGTATGAAAACGCTATGTAAGTTGATCTCGGCACGTAGTACGGTGTCGTCGGCAGATGTGAAGGCGGTATTGGATAACCTTAATTTCGTATTAGATATGGAACTTCAGGAGGGTCGTATCGTAAAGTTCGGCGATTTCGGGAGTTTTCGGATCTCGGTGAGTAGTGATGGTGTAACAGATAAAAAGGATTTCAATTCGGGTATGCTGCGCCCGCCGCGTATCATTTTCACTCCGGGAGGTGAGTTGAAGGATACGAAGAAGACACTGGAGTACTCACGGATCTCCCAAGATGGTGCCACTGCGGAGGCTGGTGGCTCTGATAGTGATAGCCCGAGTGAGATTTAACGTGCAACTGGTAATGGCCGTGCTGCTTTGCGTGGCCGGCCTTGCCTTAGTATTCTGTGGTTTTTGGGTGGCTCCTTCCGGTGAGATAGATAACAGCGTGCTGGTCGCATTTGGGGAGATCTGTACGTTTGCCGGTGCGTTGTTTGGGGTGGACTACTCTTATAAATTGAAAATTAAGGATTGAAAATTGAAAATTTGAGTTAAGATGGAAAAGGATGAGAAGAGATTGACAGAGCATTTTCGTATGGACGAGTTTGTTTATAGTGCGATGGCGGTGGAACTTGGACTTAATAATGCGTTACCTTCGGAGGTAATACCGGCGATACGGAATCTAACGGTGCGGTTGTTGGAACCTTTGCGTATATATCATCGACAGCCTATGTATATCATGAGTGGCTATCGAAGCGAAGAGTTAAACCGATTAGTGGGAGGTGCCCCTAGCTCGCAACATATGAAGGGGGAGGCGGTAGACATTTACACGGTGGATCGCAACCGACTATTGGAGGACTTGGTGGCAAGCTGCCTGAATTTTGATCAGGCGATCCTTTATCGTACGAAGGGATTCATACATCTTTCATTAAAAAAACATGGGGTGAACAGAAAACAGATTTTATTTAAATAGGAGGGGGTATGAGTGGATTTTGGAAAAAAGGATACTATATATTGTGTTTTATCGTACGTACATTATATAACTTGTTAAGTCTTGGGAAAAAGCCTAAAAAATAATGCCCGATAAATTTGGATTGTATGTTTTATAGCATTACTTTTGCACCCGCATTCGAGAGAGAACGGCGCTTC
>NZ_QTLP01000059.1:0-1093 GCF_003635405.1 Parabacteroides sp. AF39-10AC
TAGAGTTTATATTGAATAATTGATTAAGGCGTTCTTTGACTTATCTTTGTGGTCTAAAAAGTTCAATTGATGTATTACGACAAGATTCGCCACCGTAATAGCCAAGTACTTGCAGCTACAGGATTAACTCCTGTTGAGTTTGATGCCTTACTAACAACTTTCAAGTACCATTGGGATGAATATTACAGCCATTTTACCTTGGAAGGTAAAGTGCGTCAACGTATATCTTACAACAGGAAGACCAGTGTATTGCCTCTGATTCAGGACAAACTGTTCTTCATATTGGTATATTTGAAGACTAATCCTCTTCAGGAACTCCATGCTATTCAGTTTGAGATGACCCAGCCCCAGGCCAATAGATGGATTCACCTTCTTTCTGATATTCTCCGGCGTACATTGAAAACGCTTGGTGAATTACCGGACCGTAATTCCAAACGTCTGATTCACATTCTTCAAGGATGCGAAGAAGTCTTGTTGGACGGAACAGAGCGACCTATTCAACGCCCTTTGGATGAAGACAGGCAGTCAGCATGCTATAGTGGTAAAAAAAACTCATAGCATAAAGAATAACTTGCTATGTACCAACCAACTCAGGATTGTATGGCTGAGCTCCACATACAAAGGTCATGTCCATGACAAAAAGATTTGTGATGAGTATCAGGCTCTGGCAAGATACAGGTTTCATCGGACACAGACCGGATGGAGTTGAAATATGTATGCCCAAAAAGAAACCTAAAGGAAAAGAGCTTACTGCTGTTGAAAAGCAAGAGAACAAGCGGATTTCCGGAATCAGGATTAAAGTGGAGCATGCCATAGGTGGTATGAAAAAATGCCGTATTGTCAAAGAACGATTCAGATGCCATAAATTCGGTTTCGAAGATATGGTGATTCTTATTGCTTGTGGATTACACAACTTCAGAGTCAGTCACAAAATGAGTCATATAACAATTTAATCTATATAATGTCTATTATAGTCCGTGATGTCTCCAATCGGCATATAGGCGTACATAAAGGTTAACGCCTCCCTCTCTTCGGGAGTCATTTGATCGTTAAATACTGCGAAAAGGTCTCCGTTAGGCAGGGCGGCCTGTTT
>NZ_QTLP01000059.1:1103-7793 GCF_003635405.1 Parabacteroides sp. AF39-10AC
TCTTCGGGAGTCATTTGATCGTTAAATACTGCGAAAAGGTCTCCGTTAGGCAGGGCGGCCTGTTTCGCTTGGAAATCGTTCTCAACCTCAGCTCGGTAAGCGGTGTCGGTGATAAAATGTTGTTGGTTGTTACAGCTCGTCCATACGAGTAATGTAAACAACAGTGCGAATAGATGTTTTTTGTTCATAAAGCGGATATGTATATTCGACAAAAGTAGTTATTCTACATATAATATGAAATTTATCTAAAAAAACCGGAAGGATTCATATCCTTCCGGTTTTTCTTTTACTTGCGGTTTGTCCATTCGAAAGGATCAATATCCATTGTTTTGAACAAGAGCTCCTTTAGAAAGGTCGATTTCAGTTAGAGGAATAGCCCATAGATAATCCCTATTCGGATTAAAGTTCCTTTGCTCTATGAATACGTGCTTTCCGTCTACTAATTTCCCGTATACAGGCTTCTTCACGTCAGCCTCTGTTGTTTTCCAGCTGCGTGAGTCAAACAGGTGGATTCCTTCGAACGTGAACTCCAAACGTCTTTCCAAGCGGATAGCCTCACGCATTTGCTCTTTGCTTAATCCATCCGGGAGGGGAGGAAGCTCTACACTGGGGCGTTGGCGAACCTGGTTGATTGCGGCATATACTGATTTGTCAGGCCCTTTTAGCTCATTCTGAGCCTCGGCGTATGTTAATAGGATATCGGCATAACGGATGTAAATGAAATTTGTCCAGCCATACTCATTGTTGCCGTCATTTTTGGGGTTGACATATTTTCGCATGCTATAGCCCGTGCGAGTAGCGTTTCCGTTACCCATGCCATTTGAATCGTATGTTTTCCCTGCCAATTCCTGTCCATCCCAAAGGATCGAGTACGCTAGGCGAGGATCGCGGTTCTCGAAAGGTTTCGCCGGATCATAAAGTTTGGATTCCTTAATGGATTTCCCATCTACGCAAGGATAAGCGTCTATTAGGTCTTGCGTTGGTGACAAGGCTTCCCATCCACCCATCATTAGGGGGCCGAAGTATTGGTCGATCAAGCTTCCGATCGTAGAGTTATATGCGTTTTGTACATATTGGCGGTCAAAGATGACTTCCTTGTTATTCTCATACTCCGGTAAGAACAGGTTCTCGTAATTCTCGAATAATCCGTAAACCCCAAGATCCATAACCTCCTTGGCAGCTTTAGCGGCGGTTTCGTATTTATGGAAATAAATGCTCATTTTGGCTTTTAGCGCTAATGCGGCTCCTTTGGTAGCACGCCCTATCTCGCTGGACTCGGTCCGTTTTTCTGGCAGTACTTCCGCTGCTTTGTCCAGCTCCTTTACGATAAACTCATACACTTCCTCTTCCGTGTTACGTGCTGGGATAGGTTCGTTTAGCTCAAGTGCATGTGTCAAGATAGGCACGCCGCCGAAATATTTCACCAACGTTGAATAGAAGAAGGCTCGTAAAAAAGTAATCTCTCCCGTAAGGATGGTTTTCTTGCCTTCGTCCATTTCCACCTGTTCGATGTTTGCCATGTAGACCTCGCATCGGCAGATACCGTCGTAGGCCCTCTGCCATACTTGTTTGAAGTGAGGGTTGGAGGCAGTCGCTGTTCCTGCGGATAACTGTCCTTGTTCGGCACCTACGTGTACCGGTACGGCGTTATCCGTATAGCAATCGGTCATGATGATATGGTTTTCCGGGGCGATTAGATATCGGTAAGTCCCCGTTGTGTATTGAGTTGCGTCTTGGGCATCTTTCCAGAAAGAGACATCAGACAATTGATCTTTCGGGGCACGATCCAGAAAACCGTCATTACAGCTAGTTCCCGCTAATAATACGAGTGATACTAAATAATATTTAAGTTTCATAATTGCTTAATTTTTTAGAATGATAGATTAACACCAAATGAATAGTTCCTTGTTAAAGGATAATAGCTACCTCCGCGGCTCAGCTCTGTGGAAGCTTGATTGTTGAAGTCGTAGGCCGCTTCGGGGTCTGCCCCGTCAAATCCTGTGATCGTGAATAAGTTGTCCGCGCTGAAATAGAAGCGTAAGCGACTGATTCCCGAGTTTGCCAATAACTTAGACGGAATGGTGTAGCCAATCTGTAGGTTTCTCATCTTTACGTATGCTGCGTTTTGCATCCAGAATGTTGATGTCTGCCAGTTCTTATTCGAATTTCTCATAGACAAGCGAGGATATGTGGCATCCGGGTTCTCCGGAGTCCAACGGTCCAAATGGGCTTCTGTTACTTTGCCTCCATTATAGAATGCCCTGCTGATCTCGGCCTTTACGATTCCATCTACCATCCCCGCTCCTTGCAGCAATGTGGAGAAATCGAAATTCTTATAATTAAATCCTAGGTTTAACCCAAAGTTCAATTTCGGGAAATAGTTACCAAGTGACTTACGATCTTTCTCATCGATGACCTTATCGCCGTTCAAGTCGGCGTATTTCAAGTCTCCGGGTACCGGAGTTCCCATGACTTGCTTGGGATGAGCGTCAATCTCGGCTTGATTTTGGAAAATACCCTCGCAAACATATCCATAGATATTATTGATCGGATCTCCAACGGAACGTCCCGGTATATCACCACCACTTAGATCTGTGATCTCATTGTGTACGTAACTTATGTTGAATGTCGCGTGATAATTGAAATCACGGATATTGTTGTTGTGCCTAAGAGACAACTCGACGCCTGTATTCCTTACTTTACCTGCGTTTTGCATAGGAGCGTCAACACCTACAATCTCAGGGATCGGCAGGCTCAGTAAGATGTCACTTGTGTTTTTCAAGAAGAAGTCACCCGTGAATGAGAGCTTGCCATTCAAGAAATCCGCGTCAACACCCACATCGACTTGACTGGTAGTTTCCCATGTTATATTCTTGTTGGCCATTGTCGGCGTGATAGAGATTCCCGGGGTTAACACGTTATTATAGCTATAGTCATAGCCAAACGCATAGGTGTTATAAAATGCGTAATTGCCGATCTCTTGGTTTCCTAACTGTCCCCAAGAGGCGCGTAGTTTTAGGTTATCTACCCAAGAGGCTTTGAAGAAATCCTCTTCCGAGATTCTCCAGCCGGCCGAGAAAGAGGGGAAAGCTCCGAATCGGCTGTTTTTAGGGAATCTGGAAGTTCCGTCATAACGGATGTTGCCCTCCAGTAAGTACCGATCGTCGAACGAGTAATTAATACGTCCGAAGGCCGATCGGAGCGCATATTCCACCAAGTTACCTTGAGTCTCCTGCGTAGTCACGTTTCCGGCGTTGATCTCTCCTAAGCTGTTGCTGGAAGGCAGGTCTTTACGTAAAGCCGATACATATCGATATTGGTTATATAGTTGAGAGTATCCGGCTAAAGCCTTGATGCCATGCTTTCCGAAAGTCTTCTCGTAATTCAAGTAGGCTTGCAGATTGATTTCCAGCATCTTCTTGTCATAGTTTTGCGCCATGTTCCGAGTTGTCTTGATCGGGTTCTTGGAATCTGCGCTATAGAAATTGATACTTCTGGAGAAGACATGTTGATCCAATAAGTTGAATATCGCTCCGGCATTACCGCGAAGGGTCAGCCCTTCGATAATCTTATATACGAAAGATGCGCTTCCTTGGAAGTTGTTGTTGTATATTCGGCTTAAACCTCCTTCTCTAGCGGTAGCCACGGAGTTATGCTCATTCTTGAAAAGCCCGTATTGTCCGTTTTGGAATTGAATCGGTGTTACTGGTGTCTCGCGGAACGCGTAGTGTATGATATTGGAAGCTCCATCCCCTGTCCTGCCCAAATTGGAAATACCTATCGCGGGTTCTGCTTGGCGATCCCGATAGGCAGCCATGTTCAAAGAGAAGTCGAGACGGTCGTTGACCTTTGCGTCAAGGTTGGCTCGAACGTTAAACTTATTGTAATTCATGTTCGGTATCAAACCTTTTTTATCGTGGAAACCAAAGGATACAGAATAACGGATCGCCTCAGAACCTCCCGTTACATTTAGATGATGATTATGAAACAACCCGTTTTCGCTTAGTAGGGTTCCCAGCCAATCGCTATTGGCAAAATGGTCGGGATCGCTTCCATCTTGGAACTTTTTCAGGGCTGTTTCGTCATAAGGCTTAGGCATATTGTCATTCGCATATGCCTCATTTAATAGTGTCGCATATCCGTACGAGTCCAAGTACTTGGGAAGACGGGTAGCGGATTGCCAGCCAACGTATCCGTTATAGGAGACGTTGGTCTTGCCTGCGGCTCCCTTCTTGGTCGTTACCAAGATTACGCCATTTGCGGCACGCACACCGTAGATAGACGAGGCCGCTGCGTCTTTCAATATAGAGATGTCTTGTATATCATTGGGGTCTACGCTGTTTAGGCTCGACTCTACCCCGTCTATGATAACCATAGCCTCGGCCTTTCCAAGAGTTCCCACGCCACGTACGCGTAAAGAACCGGCGTCAGCGCCCGGCTGTCCTGTATTCTGGATGATCGTTACGCCGGAAACTTGTCCGGTCATCATATTCACCGCATTGGAGGTTGTTCGGTTCTCCATCATGTCAGCCTTGATATTACTGATAGCACCGGTCAGGTTCACTTTCTTTTGTGTTCCATAGCCGACTACTACCACCTCATCTAAGTTTTGTGTGTCTTCTGTCAATTGAATGTTTAATACAGATTGACTGGCTATTTGAATCTTCTTTTCGATATATCCGATATAAGAAATTCGTAAGGTCGCTCTGGTATTTACTTCCAGCACGAATTTTCCGTCGAAATCTGTGATCGTTCCATTAGTCGTTCCATCTTCTACCACATTGGCGCCGATGATCGGTATTCCGCTGGAGTCTGTGATCGTTCCGCTTACCCGTTTTGTTTGTTGCTGGATAAGCGTGCCAGCCTTCATCCGGCTGTTGGAAGAGATAGCGGCTTTTGCCGCAAGATCGTTTGGGAAAGCAACTCCAGTACACAAGAAAAGGCAAAGACATAGTGTAGCTTTTTTTTTGTGTGTCTGTTTGTCAGCAGAGTTCCTGCTGTCGTCTTTAGGCAATAGAAACAATGTTTGTTTCATGACTTTTAGTTTTTTATATTAATAATGTTTCAAAGAGTTAACAAAGATGACTTCTTGTGTTTTTTGTAATGTTTTTCCGTATTTGGAAATTTCTTTTCCATATATGGAATTCCTGTTCATTTTCCAAAGGAAAAATAGATGAATTTATTACTGGGATGTTGTATGTTTTGTTAATAAATGTTTTTTTTGTTTTATAACATATTGTATGCGGCCACGGTAATGTTTTTATCCGGATCCACTACTGTCCAAAGAAATTTTCCCATAAGGTCAACTGACCATCATCGGAGTCATTCTGAGGACGTTTGGGTTTAACAAATAGTTCACCTAAAGGTTTCCTTTCAAAGAGGACTTTACCAATGGCAGCGGATAATATATAAAGATTTTGATCAATATGATATACTTTCTTAGCAATGGCAAGCAGCAGATAATCGCATATGGCAATCCAAATCTGCGAGAATACAGCATTTTGGCTCGTTCCGTAGAACGACTTGATATGCAGTCGCTGTTTGACCCATTTGAAGAAACATTCCACTTGCCAGCGCTCTCTATAGAGTTCCGCTATAGTCAGGTAGGAATGAGTGAAATCGTTGCTCAGAAATCTATAAATGTTTCCGGTAGCATAATCCTCATAAATAACCATGCGGAGTGTGTCTGGATACCATTGGGAGGTTTTCTGTCCAGTAAGCCTAATAGTGGAATCACTCACAACTCCAGTCTGCTTGTCTACGGGGCGTTCCTCCAGCACTTCATATTTCATATTATCCTTGGCTCTTGTTACAAAGAACGCTTGCTGACGATGAGAGTGATTAAACAACTGCTTGAAATCGATGTAGCCTTTGTCCATGAGATAATAGCTTCCTGGTTCTACAGGAATCAAACTCATTGTTTTAGAGTCATGGATGGCAGCCTCTGTCAGATAGATGAATGTTGGTATGGAACCACGCAGATCCAACAGCGTATGCATCTTTACACCGCCTTTGTCATGATGCAGACGAGCCCATGGACAAAGCTGAAGGCACAACTTGATAGTGCTGCTATCAAAGGCGTACACGATACCGTCCACGTCAAGACGGGAAGGCTCATTTTGGTACAGTTCTCTTGCCCAAGCAATCAGAATCTGACCGAAATCATGATATATACGCCAATCCTTGGTCTCATTGATATGGGCCAAAGTGGAACGTTGGATATACTTTATTCCGCTCGAATAGAGTTTGGAAGAGAGTGCAACCAGCGTTGCATCAATGCTGCGGAGACTAACTTGGTCAGTGAACTGCGCAAAGCTCATCACCATAAACAGGTCTCTGCATTTGAACTCGATGGCATGTCTATTGCCATTGTATCTCTTTACGCACTTGTCGAATTCATATCTTGGTATGAGCGACATGATCTGAGCGAATATGGTCTTTCCTTGATTCATGATTTCGGTCTCTTGCAATACAATTTGCAAAAGAACAAAATCAAATCTCGAAAAAATCAAATTTGTATAACTAATTGAATATAGCCAATTTAAACCATGTCCAAGATTTTTTCTTTGGACAGTAGTGATCCGGATCGTTTTTTTTTCTGTAGAAAGTTGTCGAACTTTGTGTTTTTAATTATCATTAGACATTATATAGATTAAATTGTTATATGACTCATTTTGTGACTGACTCTGA
>NZ_QTLP01000006.1:0-24243 GCF_003635405.1 Parabacteroides sp. AF39-10AC
CAAATTTCAAATAGGTTTATAACAAGCAGATAAATCTCTCTGAAAGATTGATTGTCCGCCAAACATTACTAACGATAACAAATTTGTATGAAAGTTTTTATTGGAGGTGAATTGGAACATAGTATTTCTGATAAGTTTCGTAAAGCAAGAAACTCTGTAATAGAATATATGGATTGTCTATGTGATATTTCATATATTAATGAACTAAGTTTCTATGTATTCTGCTTAAAAGGATTTACTGCAAATCCATTAAGTAGATATTCGAAAAAACGTAATCGGATAGAATTGGAAATTCTACTCCCATTTGATAAATTTGAAACAGCAAATGATTCTCAATGCGTTGAGATATTGAAACAAAGTATTCTTGATGCTATTGAGAACTATAAAAATAAAAACATTCCACAACAATATATTGATGTAATTGTAGAAAAAATGAAAGCATCAATTAATGAATTCGTTAGTAACAAATAGCACTACTGCTTAAAGCGGAACGATGATGATGTTTCGGCTTCTGCCGTGAAATGGAAATTAGCCGATATGTAAGTAATCCCAGAGATAGAACCGATGCTTATTCTCCTGCCGTTTATCATGCCCAATGTATAAACCCGAAGTGAAACATCAGTGCGACATTCACCACGGTCAGGGCGATAGCGATAAGGACTATTTTGGCGAGCTTCCTGCCGGGATGTTTCATCTTTCCGTAATATTCACGAAGTGCTTCACGCCGCCCGGCTGTGTAGCGGAGCTGACAGAACAAGTCGGGAAGAAAGCAAAGAATCATCACTATGGCAAAAGCAACAATCCAACTGAAATAGCGAAACATCAACGGTGTTCCAAGCGGTACGAGTATGGCAAAGAGCCAGCAAAAGAGCAACAGCATACGCCCGTTAAGGTTGGTATGCTCCCTTTCGTGCCATATCTCGGCTACATACCACATATAGTCGATGAAGCAGAACCGGTATTTGCGATTGTCCTTATCCATATCATTACAAAAATAATGTTTTCTACCCACTTAACCATTACTTCATGCCGAAAAACACCATACCCGATAAAAAGAACCTCGCCGGCTTGTTCTTGCCGACGGGGTATTTTTATCCTCACTTGTCCTTAATCAGATGCGACAGCTCCGGGTCTGCTTTGATGCGCCCGATCTCGTCGGCGACAATCTGCCTGACCTCGCTCTTGATGCGGTAGTAGTTGGCGTCGATCTGCTGCTGCATGGTGTCGTTGCCGTCCTTGTCGGTGAAGTCGATGATCTGCGGTATCTTCACGTAGCGGGCGGTCTCCCGCCTGACCTTCTCGTTATCCACGACAATCTCGGCATGGAAAATCTTCTGCTCGATACGCTCGTCGAAATTGTCGGCTACCGCCCCGACGAACATACCCTGTGTGAGGTTGGAAATCTTGCTTGCCGGAATGAGGCTGTCCATCTGGGTATTGATGGAGACGGAGGTCTCGTTCCGGTTGATAGTCATGTTCTGCCGTTTCTGCAAGACCTTGCCGAAACGCTCGGAGAGCGTCTTGGCAGTTTCGGCAACTACCTGACCTGCAAAGACATTGCCGACCGTATTGCAAATAACAGCGGACTCTTTGTCTCCATAATCACGCTTTAGCTGGCTGAAATCCTGAAAGCCGAGCATGACGGCTACCTTGTTGCTTCGGGCGGTGGCAATGAGGTTGTCCAGTCCACGCATATAGATGGTGGGCAGCTCGTCGATAATCACGGCGGATTTGAGCCGCTTCTTCTTGTTGATGAGTTTCACGATGCGGGAGTTGTACAGTCCCAACGCCGCCCCGTAGATGCCCTGACGGTCGGGGTTGTTACCGACTACGAGCACCTTCGGCTCTTCGGGATTGTTGATGTCGAGGGTGAAATCGTCCGCCGTCATCACCCAGTAGAGCGCCGGGGAGATCATGCGGGAAAGCGGTATCTTGGCACTGGCTATCTGCCCCTGCAACTGCTCCACCGCCGAGGATTCCCATGCGTCCATGAAGGGAGAAAGGTAGTTCTCCAACTCCGGGTACGAGGTGAGGATGGGGAAAATGTCGGCGTACTTGCGGTTCAGGAACTCAATGGCATGGGGGAAGGTGCAATACTTGCCGTTCTTGTAGATTTTGAGATACCATATAATGCTGGCTAACAGAATGATAGGCGATTCTACGAAGAAATCGCCCTGTTTGGAAATCCACGTGCGGTTCAAATTTAACATAATCGTGTAGGCACTCTCGTAGGCATCGGATATGTCGGTCATGAAGTCCGGGTGGATGGGGTTGCAGCGGTGGCTCTCCCTCGGATTGTCGAAGTTTATCACGTAGAACTTGGGCTTGACCTTGTAGCCGTCCAAATGGGCGAGCAGGTGGTTGTAGGCTATCTCGGAGAGGTCGGGGTACTTGAAATCATACAGGAAAAGCGAATAGCCCTTCTCGATGGTCTGTTTGATATACTGGTTGATTATCGCATAGGACTTGCCCGAACCGGGCGTGCCCAAGACCATCGTCGCACGGAAGGGATTGACAAGGTTGATCCATCCGTCATACGCCCTGCCCCTGAACCAGAAGCGGGTGCGAAGGTTGACGGAATACTCGTTCTCCTTCAACTCGGTCTCCTGCATGAAGGATTCGTTCTCGACGTTGAACACGTCTTCGAGCAGGTCGGTCTTCAGCAGACGGGACATCCACAGTCCCGCCATGAGCAGGCAGATATACCCTGCGGTAAGGGTGGCGATATACAGCACGGTGTCCGCCGGAAGCGGCAGAGGAAGGGTGAGCAACCACCCGTTGCCGAAAAAGAGCAGCAAGCCGGACACGCCGCAAAGGATGATCCTGCGCCACGTGATTTTCTGTTCCTTCACGCCCTTTGTGCCGAGGCAGCTAAGGGCGAGGAACAGCACGGCGAAGAGCTTCGTCCAGAGGATATTGGAGAACAGCCCGGCGGTACGCTGGAAGCCGAGCAATATCCTATCGACAACGCCGATGTCGATGCCCCACTCCCGGACGGACTGGTAACAGAACCAGTAAATATTTACCACTACAAATAAAATGCTTATCGCACGCATGAACTCCATGACTTTGGCGAGTCCACGCAAATCGTCTTCGTTTTGCATAATTCGTTGAATTTTAAGTTGATTATTGTTGCCTGCCGTACTTGCGCCTCTTTTTCTTTTTGCGTTGCGGAGGTACGGGCTGGTCGCCGGACGCTCCGCCGGGTACGGGGGCAAAGAGGTTGAAGGCGGCCGCCACGTTCTGGGTGGTGCCGTCCTTGTGGTCGGGACGATAGCCGGTATCGTGTCCGTCCCATTGGGATGCGCCCGTATGCTCCTGCTGCCGGGTGGGATGTTCCACTCCGGCGGAGGGTTGTGGCAAGTGAATACCTTCCTGCCCGGCGAAAAGGTCGTTGAACACGCCTGCGGAGAACTCCTTGCCCAGACGGGAGCCGTTGAAGACGGCTTTGGCGGCATGGTCGATGAAGGTCGCCCCATAGATGCGCCCGGCTTCATTCTGACGGAATACCACGCCGATTCCCTGCCGCATGAGTTCCCGCTCGAACTGCGCCCGGTCATGCCCTGCGGTCTGCATGGCGGCGGAAACCTTTCCGGCGGTGGCGGCGGCGACTTCCTTGTGGGTCTTTTCCCATGCGGCAGCGTTGTGCATCCGCCTTTCGAGGGCTGCGACGCCCGCCTCCTTGCCGAACACGGAGGACTTGAAGGGCTTGCCGACCTTGTTGCCCTCCCTGTCGGTTGCCGAATAGGTCAAGCCGTGATACTCCCGCCCGCCGTATTCCCCCTTCACCTCGTCCACCGTGATGCCGTAGAGCGAAAGCACCGCCCGGTATTCTCCCAGTGTACGGAAACGCCACTCCCGGGCAAGCGGGCGGATGACTCCCGCCAACTGCCCCTTGAGGTTGCCGTCCCCGTAACCGACGGGCGACAAGGGCAGCCCCTCCTTCCACTGCTTGGGCGTAGCCGGGACAAGACCGAACTGCCTCTCCAGCTCCCGGCAGACCTTCATCGAACGCCCGTGCTCGTAGCTGTCGGAAATCGCACGCCCGGTTTCGTCCACCCGGACGGAGACGATGTGCAGGTGCTCCCGCCCGATGTCGTTGTGGCGATAGACGATATAGGGCTGGTCGCCGAAGCCCATGCGCCGCATGTACTCCTCCGCCAAGCTGACAAACCGCTCCTCGCTCAAGCAATCCTTCGGGTCGGGATTGAGGGAGATATGCAGGACGGGCTTCTCGGTCTTGCGGTTGGCTGTGAGGTAGTCACCGAACGAGCGGGAAAGATGCCCTATCGTGTAGGGAGCATCGCCCTGCGGCTCGATAATCCGGCTGGTGAAAAGCACGTCGGCGTGCCGCTCGTCCACCTTCAACTGGTTGTAGGCAAGCACCCCGTAAAGGCTGCTGCCGTGCGAGATCTTGGCTATCATCGGACGGGGTATTTGCTCCGGAACTCCTCCACCAGTGCGGAAATCCGCTTGCTTAACTCGACCAGTTCGAGGGTGTGCCGCTCCAGCTTGTAGAGGAAAGCGAGGGCTTTCTTCTCCGAGAAATTGGATTTGAGCGCACGCACGCATTGGTTGTAGTTCGTGCCTATGGCACGGAACTGCGAGTGGAAGGTGGTCAGGCGCATGTAGAAATCCTGCGTCCCCTTATCCAGTTTAATGACCTTAATCTCCCTGCCGAAAAGTGCGGAAACGATAAACTCCGCCTTGGTCGCCTTGCCCGACTCGTCGAAAAGCGCGAGGAAACGGGCGTTGTCCCCGTCGTCCATACGGAACACGTAGCGGTGGCGCATCTTGTCGGGCTTGGGCTTTCGCCCGTGGTTGCCCGCATACTTCTTCTGATTGTCCATCATCCTGTAAAATTTTAAGTGAAACATGGTCTGAAAACGCCGTATGCCTACGGCTCTCCCCCGTGAGCATCCCCCGACTCCGGAGGGGGATGCCACATCGAGGGGGCAAGGTGGTGGTGAGGCACGAAATTCATTTCGAGTGCCGCAGCACACAACTTGCCATTTTCGTTTGAAAATAAAATCCGTCCTGCCGGACAGATTGGGGATGCCCTTGCCTGCTGCGGAGTGCCGGGGCACTCCCTCGGGCGGTTGCCGCTCTTCTCCATTCTTACTCCATTTTGGTTTCCGCCTGCAAAGTAACAGCCCTTTTCCCGTCCGGACACCATACCCGGATGCGACAAACCTACGGGTGGAAAGACAATGCACGACACGCTGATAATCAAACGGATAAACTACCGGTATTTTGATATTCCTTTGCGCCGTGGAAGCGGTGAAACGACTGTCCGGATAGACAAGGAAACAACCGGATAGCCGACCGGACGGACAGCCGAACGGCTGACGGTCTTGCCGGACAAACGGACGGACAACCGGATAACCAGCCGGACGATCGGCTAAACAGCCAAACGGTTAAATGACTAAACGGCTAAACGGTCAAACGGCTGAACAGCCGGATGATTGGATGAACGGATGCCTGAACGAATGAACGGACGAATGACCGGCAAAGTGGCTGAAAGGCTGACTGATTGAGTGAACAGAGAAGCGGCTGCACGGGCAGCCGGATGAATAACCAACAGAATGACGATATGGACAGACAGACATTGAACGTGGCTTTCGCCACACAGAAAGGCGGCAGCGGCAAGACGGCTATCACGGTGCTGGTGGCGGGCTACCTGCACTACCGTCTGGGGTGTCCGTTAGCGGTGATCGACTGCGACTTCCCGCAGTACAGCCTGTACGAGATGCGGGAGCGGGACAGCCGGGCGGTACTGGAGAACGAACACCTGAAACGGGCGGCTTACGAACAGATGCGGCAGCCGGGGCGTGCCGCCTATCCGGTGCGCAAGTGCCGGGTGGAGCAAGCCCCTGACACGGCAAGGGAGCTGGCGGCGGAAGGCTGCTACGACCTGCTCTTCTTCGACCTGCCGGGCACGGTGAACTCGGCGGGCATCCTGCGCACGATCGCACAGATGGACTACATCTTCGCCCCGGTGAGTGCGGACAAGGCGGTGCTGGAAAGCACGCTCTCCTTCCTCGACGTGCTGCAACGGATGATGCTGGGCAAGGAGACGAGCCGTCTGAAGGGGCTTTACCTTTTCTGGAACCAAGTCGACAAGCGGGAAACGAGCGGGCTGTACGAGAAGTACGGGCAGGTGGTCGCCGACATGGGGCTGCCGATGCTGCAAACCCGCATCCCCGACACGAAACGCTTCCGCAAGGAGGCGGACGGCACGGGACGGACGGTGTTCCGCTCCACGCTGCTGGCTCCCGACAGGCGGATGCTGGCAGGCAGCGGCATCCCCGAACTGACCCGTGAGATAGCGACCATCCTCAAACTGGAAGGCTATGAAGAAGCAGCGGAATGAGAAGCCCATCGACGAGGAACTGCTGATGCGGATGATGGCGGGCGAGGCGGCAGGAACGGGAGAACCGGGAACCGGAAAGGGGGAAACCTCCGTGCCGGTGGAGAAGGCGCAGGAAGGGAAAACGGCGGACACAAGACGGCGCAAGGGAAGGCAGGCGGACTACGAGACGACCTTCCTCAAAGGCATGGACATCCCCGCCCGCTACGGCAAGCCGGTCTATGTGCGCCGTGAGTACCACGAGCGCATCGCCAAAATCTCGGTGATGCTGACGGGCGGCAAGGTGTCGCTCTCGGCATACATCGACAACGTGCTGGCGCAGCACTTCGAGCAATACCGGGAGGAGATCGAGGCGGCATACGCCGGGAAACTGGAGAACCTCTTTTAAAAAGGAAGGAGGAAACGGCATGATACTGAAATTATCGCTCACCGTCCTGCTGCTCTATTACCTTGTCGTGCTGTGGAAATACTACCGGCAGGACATCGCCGGGATATTCGGGACAGCGGAGACGGACGAAGACACGGACGGAACGGGAAAGGAACCGGGGCAACCGGGCAAGCCGTACACGGTCATGGGAGAAAGCACCTACCTGCCCTTCGCAGCGGAGGACGGGGAGGAAGCGGCAGCCGGAGCCGTGGACGAACCCGCAGCGGAGGACGACGGGGCGGACTACTCCGACATCGAGCCGGAGGAGGACGAGGAGGAGACGGACTATGAACCCACGCCGGAGGAGATCCGGGAACTGGAGGAGGAAGAGGAATTAGGGGCTTATTACCCGGACGGCAACCCCGACTTCGCCACGGGGTACTCCTTCGATGACCTGAAAAAGGTGCGCCGGGTACTGGTGTCGGACAATGCGGACGAAAAGGCGGAGCGGGAAGCCCGTGAGGTGCTGCCGTCCGTGATGGGGTCGGACATCTGGGAGGCGATGCTGGACGAGTTCGAGGGCGCACGTGAGCGTGTCGCCCGGCTGATGGACAACCATAATGTTTAATTAAAATTTTAAAGACAAATGAGACAAAAGAGAATCTTATTCACGGCGGCCTGCATACTGGTTGCCGTGGGCGCAATGGCGCAGGGAAACGGGCAGGCGGGTATCACGGAAGCCACGCAGATGGTTACCTCGTATTTTGAGCCGGGAACGAAACTGATTTACGCCATCGGTGCGGTGGTCGGCTTGATCGGAGGGGTGAAAGTGTACGGGAAGTTCAGCTCCGGAGACCCAGACACGTCGAAGACGGCGGCGAGCTGGTTCGGAGCCTGCATCTTCCTGATTGTAGCCGCCACCATCCTGCGTTCGTTCTTCCTGTAAAACAGCGGATTATGGACATGGAAATCAACAAGGGGATCGGCAGGAACGTGGAGTTCAAGGGGCTGGAAAGCCAGTACCTCTTCATCTTCTGCGGCGGTCTGCTCGCCGTGTTCGTGGTGTTCGTCATCCTGTACATGGCGGGCGTGAACCAGTGGGTGTGCATCGGCTTCGGCGTGGTTGCGGCTACGCTGCTGGTATGGCTGACCTTCCGGCTGAACGCCCGGTACGGCACGCACGGGCTGATGAAGGCAGCCGCCCGCAGGCGGCATCCGAGGTACGTGGTGAACCGGCTGAAAATCCCCCGATTATTCACCTTTAAACACTGGCAAGAATGAGAAACGTAATGAAAGCGGCGACGCTCGAAAGCAAGTTCCCGCTGCTGGCGGTGGAGAACGGCTGCATCGTGAGCAAGGAGGCGGACGTGACGGTCGCCTTCAGGGTGGAACTGCCGGAACTGTTCTCCGTCACGGGAAGCGAGTACGAGGCGGTCCACTCGGCTTGGCACAAGGCGGTGAAGGTGCTGCCGGAGTATTCCATCGTGCACAAGCAGGACTTCTTCATCGAGGAGAAGTACCGGCCGGAAACGGACAGGGACGACCTTAGCTTCCTGAGCCGGAGCTTTGAGAGGCACTTCAACGAACGCCCGTTCCTGAACCACTTCTGCTACCTGTTCCTTACCAAGACGACGAAGGCACGGAGCCGTCAGGAAAGCACGTTCTCCACCCTCTGTAAGGGCAGGCTTGTCCCCAAGGAGATCGAGGACCGGGAGACGGTTACGAGGTTCATCGAAGCGGTCGGTCAGTTCGAGAAGATCATGAACGACAGCGGGCTGGTCAGGCTGCGCCGCCTCACGACGGACGAGATCACCGGGACGGAAACGGCGGCGGGCATCGTGGAGAAGTACCTCTCGCTCTCGCAGCACGACACGACGGTGCTGAAGGACATCCAGTTGAACCCGGAGGAGATGCGCATCGGCGACGACATCCTCTGCCTGCACACCCTCTCGGACACGGAAGACCTGCCGGGCAAGGTGGCGACGGACAGCCGCTACGAGCGGCTCTCGACCGACCGCTCGGACTGCCGGCTGTCGTTCGCCGCCCCGGTGGGCTTGCTGCTGGACTGCAACCACTGCTACAACCAGTACATCTTCATCGACGACCACGGGGAGAACCTGAAACGCTTCGAGCAGACCGCCCGGAACATGCACTCGCTCTCCCGCTACTCCCGCTCCAACCAGATCAACAAGGCATGGATCGAGGAATACCTGAACGAGGCGCACTCGAAAGGGCTGACCTCGGTGCGCTGCCACTGCAACGTGATGGCGTGGAGCGACGACCGGGAGGAGCTTAGGCGCATCAAGAACGAGGTGGGCAGCCAGCTCGCCCTGATGGAGTGCAAACCGAGGCACAACACGGTGGACGTGCCGACGCTGTTCTGGGCGGCGATACCGGGCAACGAGGGGGACTTCCCCTTCGAGGAGAGCTTCTACACGTTCATCCCGCAAGCCCTGTGCTTCTTCACCGAGGAGACGAACTACAAGGACTCGCTCTCGCCCTTCGGCATCAAGATGGCGGACAGGATGACGGGCAGACCGCTGCATCTGGACATCAGCGACCTGCCGATGAAGAAAGGGGTGATCTCGAACCGCAACAAGTTCGTCCTCGGTCCGAGCGGGAGCGGCAAGTCGTTCTTCATGAACCACCTCGTGCGCCAGTATTACGAGCAAAACAGCCACATCGTGCTGATCGACACGGGCAACTCGTACCAAGGGCTGTGCGAGCTGATCCACCGCAAGACCAAGGGCGAGGACGGGATTTATTACACGTACACGGAGGAGAAGCCCATCAGCTTCAACCCCTTCTTCACGGACGGTGCGCCCATAATGGAAGCGTAGTAAATATCTCTTTAGCAAGAGATTAGGTTAGAGTTCAAATTTCATAAATGTAACAAAATGAAAAGGAAACCTACTCCCAGCCAACTTATCCTAAAGGGAAACCCGAGGGGGAGTGCAGCATGTTGGAAAAGCGATAAGTCAACAAATTGTCATGTTGCGACTGAATTGCGAGGGGGAACGATAGACACGAGGATGAAGCCTGATTGGTTGAACGATAGCTCAGTGGCAAATGAAGAAGCGATGGCGAAAGACAATTATATACGCCATACTGTGATACCTTTTCTCAGTCGTTCGGGAGAAGAGGCAAGAACTAATTACAGCACAACCGTAATAAACGGAGAAAAGAGCGAACGTCGCATCCGACAGTCTATCACGCTAATAGTTATTACGCTAACTAAATGGGGATTGCCTAAACCGAAACGCCGTAAGGCTATAGAGTTTGCTCTTGAATATTCGGCATGGCAACGGAGCTTCCATAGTAGTCCGAGCAGGGGAAAGCCTTGTACATGGCGAAGGGAAGCAGTTGATAATTTTAATATAAATCAAAGGAAAACGTGAGAGACGTATGAGAAATCCAGAGAAAGTATTAAACACTTTATGTTTACACAGCAAAGTTTCGGACTATAAGTACGAAAGACTGTATCGTATCCTATTCAATGAAGATATGTTTTATGTTGCTTATCAGCGTATATACGCCAAGCAAGGTAACATGACATCAGGCGCAGATGGCAAAACAATAGACCAAATGAGCATTCAGAGAATAGAACATATTATTGAAAGTCTTAAAAATGAGACTTATCAACCCAAACCTGCAAAGAGGGTATATATTCCCAAAAAGAATGGCGGAAACCGTCCATTGGGAATACCATCTTTTGAGGATAAGTTAGTGCAAGAGGTAGCACGTATGATATTAGAAGCTATTTATGAGGGGCATTTTGAAAGCACCTCACACGGCTTCAGACCATACAAAAGTTGCCATACTGCATTAACACATATTCAACATCAGTTCACAGGAACACGTTGGTTTATAGAAGGAGACATTAAAGGTTTCTTTGATAATATAAACCACAACATACTGATAGATACTCTTCGAGAACGAATATCAGATGAACGTTTCCTAAGGTTGGTGAGAAAGTTTCTCAATGCAGGATATGTTGATAATTGGAAATATAACCGCACATACTCAGGAACACCTCAAGGTGGAATTATTAGCCCAATATTGGCTAACATCTATCTCGACAAGTTCGATAAGTACATAAACGAGTATATTGAAAGGTTCAATAAAGGTGAGAAAAAAAGACGTAATGCAGTCTACTTTCAAAAGAATACCCAAGCGGTAAATCTAAGAAAGAAACTTAAAGTAGAAACTGACCCTTGTGTAAAGGCAGAGCTAACAGAAAAAGCAAAGAAATTACAAATAGAGATGCGTAATATACCATGTAGTCATGATATGGACGAAAATTACAGAAGAATGAAGTATGTAAGATATGCAGATGACTTCATCATTGGAGTTATTGGTTCTAAAGTAGATTGCGAAAAGATTAAAGCTGACATCACGAAATACATGAGCGATGTTCTTAATCTTGAACTCTCAGCAGAGAAAACGTTGATAACCCATGCACAAGACACTGCAAAATTTCTTGGGTATGAACTCTCTGTGAGGAAATCCTATGCGATGAAACGAAATCGTAAAGGAGTTCTCCAGCGTGATTTTAATGGTAGAGTTGTGCTTACGCTGCCAATAGAGACCGTAAAGAAGAAGCTAAAAGAGTACGATGCCATAAGTTTCGAGCAAGCAAACGGCAAAGAAATCTGGAAGCCAAAATCCCGGTCACATTTAACAGCTATGCAACCACACGATATATTAGCCCAATTCAATTGGGAAATACGTGGGTTCTATAACTATTACAGTATTGCTAATAATGTATCTGCCACATGTTCTAAGTTTGGTTACATCATGGAGTACAGTATGTATCTAACACTTGCTCAAAAGCTAAGAAGTACAATAAGCAAGTTGAAGAAAAAGTACGAGACAAACAAGCAGTTTATAATCCCATACAAGGATGATAAAGGGCGACAACAGTACCGAATACTGTATGATGATGGATTTAAACGCCAAACAACAAACGCAAACACAAATTGCGACACACAACCATTTACCGTAATTGTGCCACCTCCAACATTGGTGGAGAGGCTCAAAACTAATCGTTGTGAACTCTGCGGAGTAGAAAGTCCTACTGTTATGCACCACGTCCGTACACTCAAAACTCTATCAAAGGAGTACGAATGGAACAGAATAATGCTAAACAGAAACCGAAAAACTCTCGCTGTATGTCCAAGTTGCAACGCAAAGATACAAGAACATGAAAAATAAAGTGCATTTATCAACGGAGAGCCGTATACATCGAGAGGTGTACGTACGGTTCGGGGGCAGGCTCTCGAAAACCTGTCGTAGCAATACGACAAGGCGTCGAGTGCCGAGCCTACACTACAAGTTCAGCGTGGAGAAGAAGGACAGCATCAAGACGCTGCTGCTGGCACTGTGGAAGGGCGAGGACGAGAAAATCACGAAGACGGAGAGCGGCGAGCTGGGCAGTGCGGTGTCGGCGTACATCCGCCGGATACAACAGAACCGGGACATCGCCCCCTCGTTCGACACCTTCTACGAGTACATGCTGAACGATTACCGGAAGGAGCTGGCTGCAAGGGACATCAAGGTGAGCCGGGAGGATTTCAACATCGACAACTTCCTGACCACGCTCCGGCAGTATTACAAGGGCGGGCGCTACGACTTCCTGCTGAACTCGAACGAGAACATCGACCTGCTGCACAAGCGGTTCATCGTATTTGAAATTGACAGTATAAAAGATAACGCCGAGCTGTTCCCCGTGGTTACGATCATCATCATGGAAGCCTTCATCAACAAGCTGCGCCGCCTGAAAGGGGTGCGGAAGATGCTGATCTGCGAGGAGGCTTGGAAAGCCCTTTCCTCGCCGAGCATGAGTGAGTATTTGAAGTACATGTACAAGACCGTCAGGAAATATTTCGGCGAGGCGATTGTCGTCACGCAGGAAGTCGATGATATTATCTCGTCCCCCATCGTGAAGGAGGCTATCATCACCAACTCGGACTGCAAAATCCTTTTGGACCAGAAGAAGTACATGAACAAGTTCGACGGCATCCAGTCGATGCTCGGGCTGACGGACAAGGAGAAGTCGCAGATACTCTCCATCAACCTCGCCAACCATCCCGGACGGAAGTACAAGGAGGTGTGGATCGGTCTGAACGGGGTGCAGTCGGCGGTGTACGCCACGGAGGTGTCGGCTGCCGAGTACCTGACCTATACCACCGAGGAGAGCGAGAAGACGGAGGTGTTCGCACTGGCGGAAGAGTTGGGCGGCGACTTGGAGCTTGCCATCAAGCGGCTGGCGGAAACGAAGTATAAATAATGTGCCGATGCGCTGAAGTGGCGGACAGGTTGCCGGACGGGTGGTTGATTGACCGGACGAACGGCTGAAGGGTCGGATGATTGACCAAACGGCTAAACGGTCAAACGGTTAAACAGTTAAACGGCTGGATGTACAAACGGCTAAACGGCATGGAGAGAATAAAATTTTGTAAAACTTAAAAAAAAACGGAATCAAGATGAGACGATTGAATTTAATCCTGCTGCTGTCGGCGGTGACGGCGGCACTGGCGTTTGTCATTTCCTGCAAGGAGACAAATGCGGAACGGTTGGAAAAGATGTGCGGCGAATGGGTCAGCACGGGCGGAAAGCCGCCCTTCACCCTCTGGGAAGAGGACGGCAGGTACCGTGTGACGGTCATGCACAGGAACCACACGGGCGGCAGTGAAGCGGAGACCTACCTCGTCCGGGAAACGGAAGGGGTGCTGTTCATCGAGACGGGCTTCGCCGTGATGATGGACTATGACCGGGAGAAAGACCGCATCCGGCTGTCGCCGGGCGGAGAGTACAGGAGAAAGAGTGACGGAACCCTAAAACAGTAAGGACATGAGAACGATAAAGGCAATCATCGTGGGCGTGGCGTGCCTGACGGCAGGTGCGGCCAACGCCCAGTGGGTCGTACACGATCCCGGCAATCTGGCGCAGGGCATCATCAACACGACCAAGGAGATCGTGGAGACCTCCGCCACCGCACAGCACACGCTGGACGGGTTCAAGGAGACGGCGAAGATATTCGAGCAGGGACGGAAGTATTACGATGCGCTCAAGGCGGTGCATGACGTGGTGAAAGGTGGCGTGAAGGTGAAGAAGTCCATCGAGATGGTGGCGGACATCTCGGAAATCTACGTGCGCAACTACCAGAAGATGCTCGGCGACCCGAACTACACGCCGGACGAGCTGTCAACCATCTCGTTCGGGTACGCCAAGCTGCTCTCCGAGAGCGCGGACATCCTGCAAGATCTGAAGAACGTGGTGAACGTGACGGGGATGTCGCTCTCGGACGCCGAGCGGCTGGCGATCATCGACCAGAGCTACAAGCGGCTGCTGGAGTACCGCAACCTCGTGCAGTATTACACGGACAAGAACATCTCGGTGAGCTACCTGCGGGCGAAGAAGAAAAAGGACGCCGACCGGGTGGTGGCTCTCTACGGGGATGCGGAAGACCGTTACTGGTGAGAGTGGCAATATATAATAATGTTCACGTACATAAATATAATATAGGACTATGTTGTTAGCGATAGACTTCACGAACCTGCACGAGATATTGCAGGCATTGTATCAGGACATGATGCCGCTCTGCGAGAAGCTGACGGGGGTAGCCAAGGGAATCGCCGGGCTGGGTGCGCTGTTCTACGTAGCCGCCAAGGTGTGGCAGGCGCTCGCCCGTGCCGAGCCCATCGACGTGTACCCGCTGCTGCGCCCGTTCGCCATCGGGCTGTGCATCCTCTTCTTCCCCACCTTCGTCATCGGCACGATCAACACGGTGCTCTCGCCCGTGGTGAAGGGCTGCCACGGGATGCTCGAATCACAGACCTTCGACATGAACCGATACCGGGAACAGAAGGAGACGCTGGAGAGGGAAGCGTTCCGGCGTGATCCGGAGAAGGCGTATCTGGCGAGCAAGGAGGACTTCGACAAGAAGCTCGACGAGCTGGGCTGGTCGCCCAAGGACTTGAAGACGATGGCGGTGATGTACATCGACCGGACGGAGTACAACATGAAGCGGAGCATCCGGCTGTGGTTCCAAGAACTGCTCGAACTGCTGTTCCAGTCGGCTGCGCTGGTCATCGACACGATACGGACGTTCTTCCTGATCGCCCTCTCCATCCTCGGTCCGATAGCGTTCGCCCTCTCGGTCTATGACGGGTTCCAGAGCACGCTCACGCAGTGGATAACGAGGTACATCTCCATCTACATGTGGCTGCCCGTGAGCGACCTGTTCAGCTCGGTGCTGGCACGCATCCAAGTGCTGATGCTCACCCGTGACATCGAGGCGATGAGCGACCCGACCTTCATCCCGGACAGCTCGAACACGGTGTACATCATCTTTTTAATCATCGGGATATTCGGGTACTTCACCATACCGACCGTCGCCAACTGGATCATCATGGCGGGCGGGGTGAGCCACGCCAACCGTGCGATGAACCAGACCGCCACGAAGGTAGGCAACGTCGCCGCCGCAGGTGCGGGCGCAGCCGTGGGGAACATCGCCGGAAAAATCGTCAAGTAGCGGCGGATGCCCCAAGAACATGAGTCATAACGAATAAAAAAACCGGAAACATGGAATTTAAAAGTTTGAAAAATATCGAAACGAGCTTCAGGCAGATACGGCTCTTCACGCTGGTATTCGCCAGCCTGTGCGCCGTGGTGACGGGCTTCGCCCTGTGGAAGTCGTACAGCTTCGCCGAGGCGCAGCGGCAGAAGATCTACGTGCTGGACAACGGCAAGAGCCTGATGCTGGCACTTTCGCAGGACGTGCGGCAGAACCGCCCGGTGGAGGCACGGGAGCACGTGCGCCGCTTCCACGAGCTGTTCTTCACGCTCTCGCCCGACAAGTCGGCTATCGAGGGCAACATCAGGCGTTCGTTGCTGCTGGCGGACAAGAGCGCCTTCAACTACTACAAGGACCTCTCGGAAAAGGGGTATTACAACCGCATAATCAGCGGTAATATCAACCAGATGATAGAGATAGACAGCCTGCGGTGCGACTTCGACAAGTACCCGTACAGCGTGCGGACATTCGCCCGGCAGATCATCCTTAGGGAAAGCTCTGTTACGGAGCGCAGCCTTGTGACCCGCTGCCGCCTGCTGGATGCGGTCAGGAGCGACAACAACCCGCAGGGCTTCATCATCGAGGGCTTCGAGGTCACGGAGAACAAGGATTTGCAGACCCTCAAACGCTGACGGCTATGATAAGGAAATTCATCGTAAAGGCGCAGGATTGGGCGGACGGGAAGCTCCGCCGCCTCGCCGGGCGTATCTCGCCCGACATGCGTGTGGCAATCATCCTCGTGATGCTGGCGGCGTTCGGCGCACTGTCGGTCTATATGACCGTCTCCGCCATCTACCGCATCGGAAGGAACGACGGGAAGGAACTGGGGATAGAGCATATCAGGCGCCTGCAACTACCCAATGACAGTATTGTCAACCCCTTTGAAAGCGGACGGCATGGGACTGGCGGAGAGGTTGAGTGAGTGGCTGCTCCGCCGCCGGGAGCGGCAGGAGGAGCGGAACATGAGGCAGGTAACGGCGTATTTCGGGAGCCTGCTGAAAAAGAGGCGTGCGGATGCCGGCGCAATCCTCCAGTCCGTCAGGGACTACCGGGACTGCCCGGAGGTGACAAGGAAACAGGCGGAGCTGCTGCTGGAACACAGGTTCTTCCGGTACGTGTACCAGACGGGCTATCCCGAATGGCGGGCGGTCATGGACGCCCTGAAAGAGACCCGTTACGGGATGCGTGAGGGGGCGGCAATCCCCCGGAGCATGAAGGAGGCGGCGGAAAGCCCGATGCTGCGTCTGTCGGCGCAATACAAGGTGCTGGAGTACGAGTACACGAGGCGCAACGCCCCGCAGCCGTTATCCCCCGAAGCGCAGGCGGAACGGGATGCGGCGCACCGGCTGCTGAACTGCTGCATGAGGGAGGGCGACCTCGACGCACTGAAAAGGCTTGCCCTGAAAGGCGAGAAACCGGACGACTCGGTGGCCATCCGCCACGGGCTGGCGGAAGGCTACCGCAGGCTCGAAGAACTGAGCCGGGAATGGAGCGAGGAGATGCGGGGCGACAACCACACCGTCATGGAACAGATCGAGTTGCGGGAGGCGGACGAGCGGGGCAGGCTGATGCGGCAAGCCGCCGCCCTTTACGAGAGGAAGACGGGCGGCAGACTGCCCGGCGACTATCTGGAAGCGGTGAAGGCGGAACGGGCGCTGCTCCACGGGCTCGCCCGCCACGGCTGGGACGGTCAGCGGGAAGTACCGAAGGAGACGGTGGAGAAGTACGGGCTGACGGAGGACTTTGCCGGCATCGCCCGACTGAGGTGGGACTACCACCTGAGCGAGGACAACGGGGATTTCTCCCGGGACTACCCGGAAGCCGCCATCGGACGCCACAACCGTGCCATCCGGGAGCGGGCGGCGAAAGAACTGGCAGGTCTGGAAGCGAGGCTGTTCCTCGAAAAGGCGGCAAGCCGGGAACGGAAGGCTGCGCACCTGCGGGCGGACAACCGGGCAAGCCCCACGGCATCGCTCAAACGGGAACGGAAGGAACCGCCCGGCAAGCGGCAAACCGGGGAGACAGGCAGAAGGAAGCCTCCGGGGAGAAGAATCAGAATGTAGGACAACCATAAATTTTTGACATGATGGAAGAACAGAACCAAGAAAAAGCAACGGCAACGCAGCACGTAAAGGCGGCGGATGCCGCAGCCCCGGAGACGGGGAACGGAAAGAAGGAGGACAAGGGCGGCGGGAAAAAGGAGAAGAAGACTGCCAAGCCGCTCACCCCGAAACAGTTGCAGCAACGGAAGAAGCTGATGGTATATCCGCTGATGGGCTTGCTGTTCCTCGGCTCGATGTGGCTGATATTCGCGCCTTCGGAAAAGCGGGAGGTGAACCGGGACACCGTGGGGGCGTTCAACGCCGACATCCCCCTGCCGGAGAACGACGGGATCATCGGCGACAAGCGGAAAGCCTACGAGCAGGCGCAGGCGGAAAGGCGGCAGGCGGAGAAGGTGCGCTCGCTGGAGGACTTCGCCTTCTCCGAAGAGAGCGATGCGGACGGGGTGGAAATGGAACTGCCGGACAGCGAGCCTGAACGGGAACCGTTCAGGGACTACTCGGGCAACGGCGGCGGGCGCTCCTCCGTCGCCGCCTACCGGGACATCAACCGGAAACTCGGCTCGTTCTACGAGGAGCCGAAGGTGGACGGGGAAAAGGAGGAGCTGAAAAGGCAGGTGGAGGAGCTGACCGCCAAGCTGGAAGAAAGGGAACGGCAGGCGGGCGGAATCGACGATCAGGTGGCGCTGATGGAGAAGAGCTACGAGCTTGCCGCCAAGTACATGGGGCAGAACGGGCAGGACGGCGCAACCGTGCAGGCACCCGCCACCGGGCAGGGCGGCAACGGTCTGGGACAGCCCGCCGTGGCGGTGCAGGCGGCACGGGAGCGGACGGTATCGGGGCTGCGACAGCCCCTAAGCGATGCGGAGTTCATGCGGCGGTACAGCCAGCCGAGGAACTACGGCTTCAACACGGCGGTGGGCAGCGGGTACGCCCTCGGGAAGAACACGATAGCCGCCTGCATCCACCAAGACCAGACGGTTATGGACGGTCAGCAGGTGAAGCTCCGGCTGCTCGAACCGTTGCAGGCGGGAAACCTGACCATCCCACGCAATACGGTGGTATCCGGTACAGGCAAGGTGCAGGGGGAACGGCTCGACATCACGGTATCGTCCGTCCAGTACCAAGGCAACATATTGCCGGTGGAATTGGCGGTCTATGACAACGAGGGAATGAAAGGGCTGTGCATAGAAACCTCACTGGAGCGGGAAGCGGCAAAGGAGGCGATGGCGAACATCGGCGGCGGGCTGGGAACGAGCATCTCGTTCGCACGGAGCGCCGGGCAACAGGTGGCGATGGACATCACCCGTGGGCTGATGCAGGGCGGCAGCCAGTACCTCGCCAAGAAGTTCCGCACGGTAAAGGTGCACCTGAAAGCGGGTGATCCGCTGATGCTCTACGCCAAACAACAATAAATCAACAGATTATAAAACCATTAAAAAGTAAAGACAATGAAAAAGATTTTTGGATGGGTCGCCCTGCTTGTGGGCATGGTGACGGGTGCGAACGCACAGGTGAACGACACGATACAGCGGACCACGGGCAACGACCTGTATCAGGGGATTACACGGAAGCTACCCTACCGGCAGATGGTGACGCCCCACGGGGTGCAGGTGACGTTCGCCAAGACGGTGCATATCATCTTCCCCTCGGCGGTGCGGTACGTGGATTTGGGAAGCGACCGGATTATCGCCGGGAAAGCGGACGGTGCGGAGAACGTGATCCGGGTGAAGGCGACGACCGAGGGGTTTCCGGGGGAAACGAACTTTTCCGTCATCTGCGAGGACGGGAGCTTCTATTCGTTCAATGCCCGGTATGCGCATGAGCCGGAGATGCTGAACATCGAGATGAAGGATTTTTTGGAGAACGGGGACACGACGGACTTTTCGCATACCCGCATGAACATCCATTTCCGTGAGCTGGCGGGCGAAAGCCCGCTCTTGGTGAAGCTGATCATGCAGAGCATCTACAAGGAGGACAGGCGGGAGATCCGGCACTTGGGCTGCAAACGCTTCGGGGTGCAGTTCCTCCTGAAATCCGTCCACTCGCACAACGGGCTGTTCTATTTCCACACGGAAACGAGGAACAGGTCGAACGTGGCTTTCCGGACGGACTTTATCCGGTTCAAGATCGTGGACAAGAAAGTGCCGAAGCGCACCGCCATTCAGGAGCGGGTGATAGACCCGGTGCGCAGCTACAACGAGGTGCTGGTGACGGAGGGGAAAAGCGACGTGCGCACGGTGTATGCCGTCCCGCAGTTCACCATACCGGACGACAAGCTGCTGGTCATCGAGCTGTTCGAGAAGGACGGCGGCAGGCACCAGACCATCCGGGTGGAGAACGCCGACCTCGTGGCGGCAAGACAGATTAACGAACTGAAAATCAAATAAGCGATGAAAAGGTTACTGTTCATTATCCTGCTTTTCGGGGTGTGCCTGACTTTCAACCGGGCATACGCCCAACGGTGCCTGCCCGGAATGAGGGGCATACAGCTCACGGGCGGGCTGTCGGACAACATGCGCTGGAAAAACGGCGACGGCTTCGGCTACCACGCCGGGATAGCGGTGAGCACCTACACGAAGAACGCCCACCATTGGGTGGTCGGTGCGGAATACTTGGAGAAGCGGTACGGCTACCGGGACTGCCTCTATCCGGCGAGCCAGTTCACGGGCGAGGGCGGCTATTACCTGAACTTCCTGTCAGACCGGAAGAAGACGTTCTTCGCCGCACTGGGGCTGTCCGCCCTTGCCGGGTACGAGACGGTGAACTGGGGCGAGAGCCTGCTGCCGGACGGCTCCCGGCTCACGGATGAGGACAATTTCATCTACGGGGGTGCGCTGACGCTGGAGCTGTCCGCCTATGTGACGGACAAGATTGTCTTGCTGGTAAACGGTCGCCAAAGGGTGCTGTTCGGCGGCGACTGCGGGAAGTTCCACACGCAGGTCGGCGTGGGAATACGTTTTATGATTCGATAACTGCTATATTATAATAATGTATATATGAGGACAATGATTTATAAAATACTCACGGGCTGCTACATCGTGGCCGCCCTCGTGCTGGTCGCAGCCTGTAATGACGGGCTGGATATTCAGACGAAATACCCGTTCACGGTGGAGACGATGCCCGTCCCGAAGGAGCTGAAAGTGAACGAGACGGCGGAGATACGGTGCGAGCTGAAACGGGAAGGACGCTGGGAGGACACCCGGTACACGATCCGCTGGTTCCTCTTCGACGGGGAAGGCACGCTCAAACTGGACGACGGCACGGCGTTGCTGCCCAATGACCGCTACCCGCTGGAGAAAGAGACGTTCCGGCTCTATTACACCCCGCTGTCGGACGAGCAGAGCGGCTTCACCGTCTGGGTGGAGGACTCGGACGGTCAGGCGGTCGAGCTGGAGTTCGACTTCAATGCGGACAACGACAAGGAGGACGGGTATGGAACGGAATGATCTGGTTCTATACCTCGACATACCGGAATTTTCCGAAGCCCTGCATGCCTCGAAGTGGCGGACGGACATTGTCCTTCCACAAGCGGGGGACAATATATGTCCGGAAAACCTGCTGTCGGAGAAAACGCTCGCCATGCTGGAGACGGTTTCCGCCGGGGAGGTCTGGGAAGACATGAAGGACGACTGCCGGACCATGCGCCGGGTCGTGGAGCACGAGCTGTTCCGGGTGACGGAACGGGGATTTCACCTGCGCAGGGACGGGACACCGTGCTGCACGCTGACGCTGCAAAGATACCGTGTGCACGATGCCGGAAGGCGGATGAAAACAGAAGTGCCGCCACCTTGTCCAGCCCGGGGCGTGGAACGGAAAAGCGGGAAAATCCGGTTTTATTTCCGGAAATACTTTGTGCATATCGACGTGCCGGACACGCTGCCGCAATACCCGGAGGTGCGTGAGTTCGTGAACATAAAGTCGCTGCTCTCGGAGGCGGATAGAAAACTGCTGGCGGAAACGGAATGCGATGAAGCGGAAAGCCTGCTGGAGTGGATAGAGAATGAAGGCTATTGCCATGTCCGGGCGAGGTGCTGGACGCCGGACGAGGAGAGCGGCGGATGGATGTGCGTGTTGTCGGTGGATGTTTAAAGGGGTTTATAACAAGAAAAAATGTAAAAACATGGAACGAGAAGAAAGAATGTATCAGGTGCCTCTAGAGATGATATGCAGGCACGACCGCACGGCGGAGGTCTGCCGTGCCGCCGTTGAAGAGGACGGCTGGCAGTTGGAGAACGTGCCCGAAGAGTTGAAGACGCCGGAACTGTGCCGGAAGGCGCTGGAAACGGAAGCGGGATTCGGGAACGACTTCCACCGGGGGCTGGTCCAGCATATCCCGTCCCCGGAGGTGTGCATGGAGGTGCTGAAGGAGTGCCGGGAGAACAACCCGGAAGAACTCTACGGGGTGGCGGTGGCTATCCGTCCGGAGGTGATGAACGGCGAAATGGCGGACTTCCTGCTGCCGCTGGACGGCAGGTGCATCAGCATCCTGCCCGTGCACCTGCAAACGCCGGAGCGGGTGCGGGTGGCGGTGGAAACGTCGGGGATGTCCGCCGTCGGGCGTGGCGGAGTGCCGAAAAGCCTGCTCACGCCCGAAGTGTATGTCAGGTGCGCCGCCCACAGCCGGGAGTCGCTGATGATGATCCCGTGGGCGGAACGCTCGCCGGAGGTCTGCCTGATGGCGAAGACACTGTACCCGGACTGGGTGAGGAATCACCCGGAGTTCGTGCCGGAGAGCGTGCGTAACCAAGACAGCATCTACACGCTGAACAGCCTGATGGAAAGCTTGACGGGGGAAAAGTTCAGCTACCGGCAAATGACGGACTTCTACAACGGGAAGCCGCTGGAGGTGAAACGGATGGAGACGCCGGACGGCGTGCAGAAGGACAAGTCGGTGAAGTTCGACAAGGAGACGGGGAAGTTCTCCTTCTCCGACATCCGGCAGGAGCGGAAACGGGGGTTGAAGATGTAGCGTGAGCCGGACGAAATGGAAAGCATCCTTCGGGATGCTTTTTCCATATCCGCCCTGCCGCTTTCCGGTTTCTTTTGCTTCTTGTTCTTTTCCCGCCCCGCTCACGAAAGAAAAGAAGTGCGAAACGGATAGCGAATAAAAAAGGGGACGCTTAAAGCATCCCCTCGTCCATGTAGCTGAGGTAGGTGTCCTCGGTCAGTATGATGTGGTCCAAAAGCTGTATGCCGATTGCCTCGCAGCCTTTCTTCAACTGGCTGGTCAGGTTGTTGTCCGGCGTGCTCGCCACGGTCGAGCCGGAAGGGTGGTTGTGCGAGAGGATGATTCCCGAGGCGTGGGAGACGAGAGCCGTCTGGAGGACGATGCGTATGTCCACCACCGTGCTGTTCATGCCGCTGCGTGAGACGCACGAGACGCCCAGCAGCCTGCCTGCGCCGTTCAGGTACATCGCCCAGCACTCCTCGTGGTGCTGCATACAGTCCTCGTAGAAGGTCTTGAGGATGTCGTAAGACTCCTTGGAAGAGTGGATTCTAACTCTCTTGGATGCGTCAGCGTCCTTGTAACTTACGGTGATTTGAGGAAAAGACAGTGTATTCATAATGCAAAAAATTAAAAGTGAAACATTTATTTTTTGCTTTGGGGCACGGGGAAAGAGCGGACTTCATGCAAGGCTTTTGCGTGGAATACGACCCGAAGGTGTGGAGATTGTGCGCAAAACCGTCAGGTTCAGCCTTGCTACTTGTCCGTTTTTCCCCGTAGATTTGCTAAAAAATGAGTGTGGAGCTTGGCTAAAAATCCGGTGGGTCGAGGGGTTTCTTTTTGCTTCTTTCTCTTTTCCCGCCCACGGCTCACCGAAAGAAAAAGAAGTGCGTCCGAAAATCGGGTCAATCCTTTCCCACGGGCGGGTAAAAAAAGAAGTCCGGGCGGATCGCTACCCGTCCCGGACTTCCGGCGATGAAACACAAGGGGGGGATGTTATGGCGTGATTTCCCCCGTTGCGATTAAATTCCCGTCCGAATAATACGCTATCTTCCCGTAGGTAAATCCCATGTCGGGAATGGCTACGAAAGCGATATAGTCCGAATACTCCCTGCCTTTGAGGTTCTTCCCGACAAGGTTGTTGAATATCATGGGGATGCTATGACCGTCCTCGCTGTAAAGGACGGTTTTCCCGTTCTGTCTGATTTCCCGCTTCATGCCGTTTCCTTGAAAAGTGTCCCGTCGATAAGGTATTCCCAATTATTCCTGTGGCTCTCGTCCGTGAAATATTCCTCGCTCTCGCAATACTCGCAATCGTCACGGCACGAGCGGAAGAAGTTTTCCAGACAGTCACGCATGAGTTCCTTGAAATTCCGTGTGTCGGGCGAGCGCATGAAGTCCATGAGGGGCTGCAAGATGATTTCGTCCGACACAACGCCCGTGAAGGGGCATTCGCAAGTGACGGAGATACGGCTCCTGCGTCTTTTCTTGCGGTCTTTCGTCCAATAGACCTTGGGCTTGTACAACCCCGCATGGAAGTTGTTATAGAAGTAAGCCAGCAAGCGGACGCCCGAAAGTTCCTCCGTGTCCGTCTCGTGCTTGGTATAGAAACGGTAAGAGTATGTGCAACTGTCGTAACGGTAGTTGGTGCAGACGATACGGAAAAGGTTGCAGAAGGCTTCGAGCGTGTTGCAGTTCTCGGAAGCATACGGGTAATCGTTTCCCTTGGCAAGCCAGTCGGTATAGGCTCTCTGACGGGCTTCGTCCTCCAGTTCCGCAATGCCGAATAGTGTATAGGTTCTCTGTACGGTTCGCATAAGTTTGAAAATTTGAAAGTTTGAAAATCGGTTTCTTTGCTATCTTTCTTTTTCGCTACGGCTCACGAAAGAAAGTAGCGGGGGGGGGTTTTCCCCCCCCCCC